>DUOB01000011.1 GCA_012839035.1 Propionibacterium sp. | reverse complement strand
GAGCCGCCGACGAGCCGTTGGACGTGCCGATCCCGACCCTCGGCTGGGAGCGACTCCGGCGTGCCATCGCTGAACACCTGCGGACCATGCGCGCCGTTGTGCGTTCGCCCGAGCAGGTCGCCGTCACGGCAGGTGGACGAGAAGGGTTGGGGTTGCTGCTGGGGGCTCTGGGGGTACGCAGCGTGGGCGTCGAGGAACCCGGCTATCCATCGCTGCGGGCGGTGATTGCGCGGGCCGGCACAGAGCTCGTCACCCTGCCGACCGATCGGCACGGGCTGATCACGGATCTGCTCCCGGACAGCCCGCCGGATGTGGTGTTGGTGACGCCGAGCCACCAGTACCCGCTGGGCGGGTCCCTGCCGATCGACCGGCGACAGGCCTTGTTGGAGTGGGCGGACCGCCACGGGGTCTGGGTGGTCGAGGACGACTATGACTCGGAACTGCGGTACACCTCCCAGCCGCTGCCCGCACTCACGGCCATGGACGAGCGGGAGCGCGTCATCCTCCTGGGAACCTTCGCGAAGACGCTCAGCCCGGCACTGGCGACCGGCTTCCTCGTGCTGCCGGGCCCCCTCATCGACGCGGTCGCAGCCGAGCGTGCGGCGCGGGGGATGCCGGTGTCACTCGTCACCCAGCGGGCGGTCGGCCACTATCTCAATGCCGGTGGGCTGACCCGCCATACCCAGCGCATGCGACACCTCTATCGGCGCAGGCGCGCCCTGGTGGTGGACAGCTTGGCAGGCCTGCCCGGTGCGTCGGTTCGTCCGATGGACGGTGGGCTCCATGCGGTGGTGGATTGCGGGGGCACTGAACTGACCGAGAGCGAGTTGTTGGCTCGCCTTGAGTCGGCCGGGGTGCTGGTGACGGGACTCTCGGCGTACTGGTCGGCAGTCGACTCACCGCCCGGCCTGGTGTTCGGCTTCGGGGGAGTGGGGGACGAGGCGCTCCGCCACGGGCTTGAGGTGATTGCGGACGTATTGGGCGACTGAGCCTAGAGGGTCGCGCGGACCCGGATGATCTTGCGACGCACCCACACGTCCCGGGTGCCATCGCGGTAGCGCCGCAACCGCATCAGCTCCCAGCCGCCGTATTCCGCTCGATCCGTCAGGAGCCGGCGTACTGCGTTGCGCGACCACGTGTGGGGGATGCGGACCTGCTCGATCTCGTATTCCACTCCGGGACGATCCCGCTCGTACCTCGCCACGACGCTCCTCACGCAGTCGAATGATCCGACGATCATAGGCAATCGCCCGGCATGTGGGCAGCAAAGATAGTCGGTTCGCGCGAGCGGCTCGGGATTGCTATAGTTCTTCGCTGTGCCGGGGTGACCGGCCGACCCGGGTCCGGGTGGCGGAATTGGTAGACGCGCTAGCTTGAGGTGCTAGTGCCCGTTATAGGGCGTGGAGGTTCAAGTCCTCTCTCGGACACAAGTGAGTGGCCCGAATCATTGCTTCGGGCCACTTTGCGTTGTCGCGGTCAGTCCTCGTGGGCGGCTTCGGCTTCGTCGATCGGTCGGCCCATGGCGGGGCCGCCCGACACGTCATCGAGAGCGGCGGTGATGGCGTCCGGCAGCTCGATTCCCACGGTTTCCAGGCACTGCTCCAGCTGGGCGGTGTTCCGTGCGCCGAGCAACGGGGCGGTGACGCCCGGGGCGTCGCGTACCCAGGCGAGCGACACCTGCAGGGGCGTCAGCTCCAAGCCTTCTGCAGCCCTGGCCACGGCCTCCACGATCCCGCGGGACCGCGCCTCCAAGTAGGCCTCGACGAACCACGCGAAGTGTCCGGCGGCACGGGAGTCCCGGGGTACGCCGTGACGGTATTTGCCGGACAACACGCCACGGCCCAGGGGCGACCAGGGGAAGAAACCCATCCCCAAAGCGCGGGCTGCGGGGAGCACCTCCACTTCGGCGCGGCGGGCCAGCAGCGAGTATTCGACCTGATTGGACGTGATCGGGGTCCGGCCGGGGAACGCCTGCTGCCAGGTCGCAGCCTGCGCGCTCTGCCAGCCGATGAAGTTGGACAGGCCGACGTAGCGCACCTTGCCCGCGGAGACCGCCGAGTCCATCGCTGCGAGTGACTCGTCGAGCGGCGCCGCGCCCCAGGCATGGATCTGCCACAGGTCGATCCAGTCCGTGCCGAGCCGGCGGAGCGAATCCTCGAGATCCAGCAGCAGCGCACGGGCCGAGGTGTCGACCACCCGCTGCCGATCACGCAGCACGAACCCTGCCTTGGTGGCAATCACCAGGTCCTCGCGGAGGACATCACTGCGCATGAGCGCACCGATCGTGCGTTCCGCATCGCCGTTGCCATAGGCGGCTGCGGTGTCGATCAGCGTTCCGCCGGCATCGTGGAAGGTCCGCAGCAGATGTCGGGCCTGATCGGGAGGCGTGTCCCGGCCCCACGTCATGGTGCCGAGGCCGAATTCCGATACCTCCAGACCGCTCGCGCCGACCGCCCTTCTGTGCATGGTCGGAACCCTAACGGATGACGGCGGACACGGATTTCAGACCCGTTTGCGATCGACGAGCTGCACCTCGTCCGCGTTGGCATCCGTGACGTGCGTCGGCAGATCGGTCCAGGCCAAGGAGAAGCACGCAGTGCGGGGGATGGGCAGGACGCAGTAGCGCGGGTCCGCAGCTGCTGGCACGGCGGCCCGCTTCCTGGCGAACTCTCCCACCCTGCGACACTGACCGACATGCGATTGGCTCTGAACCTCGGCTACATGGTCGGTGGCGAAACACCGGCCGACCAACTGCGCCTCACCCAGCAGGCTGAACGATTGGGCTTCGACTCGGTCTGGGCCGCAGAAGCCTATGGTGCCGACGTCGTCACGCTGCTCAGTTGGCTGGCAGCGCAGACCGACACCATCGCCGTGGGCTCGGCGGTCATGCAGATCCCCGGACGAACACCCGCCAACACCGCGATGACCGCCGCCGGTCTCCAGAATCTCAGTGGCGGGCGCTTCCGGCTCGGCCTCGGGGTCTCCGGTCCCCAGGTCTCCGAGGGCTGGCACGGGGTGCCGTTCGCCAAGCCCCTGGGCCGGACCCGCGACTATGTCCAGATCGTCCGCAAAGCGCTCAACCGAGACGTCGTGGAGCATCAGGGGGAGCACTTCACGCTTCCGTTGCCCGGATCGGAGGGCAAGGGACTCAAGCTGATGGTGCGCCCGGTGGCGCCGGTGCCGTTCTATCTGGCGGCGGTGGGTCCCAAGAATCTGGAGCTTGCCGGAGAATTGTTCGACGGCTGGCTGGGGCTCTTCTATGCGCCCCAGTTCGCGGCAGAACAGCTCACCGCGATCGCGGCGGGCCGGGCAAGGGTGGGCAAGGACCTGACGGACTTCGATGTTCAGGCATCGTTCCCGCTGGTCGTGGGCTCCGATGCGGTGGCGTGCGCGGATCCCGTGCGACCCTACGCCGCACTCTATGTCGGTGGCATGGGCAGCCGGAAGAACAACTTCTACAACAACCTCGCGGTGCGGATGGGCTATGGCGCGGCGGCTGCGGAGATCCAGGACCTCTATCTCGGAGGACGCCAACGCGAAGCCATGGCCAAAGTCCCCACCGAGTTCATCGACCGCACGTCCCTCCTGGGCGACCGGGCACGGCTCGCGGATCGGCTTGCGGAGCTCGCCGAGTCCGGGCTCACGACGTGTGCGGTGACCCCTGTGGGCCGGAACACCGACGACAAGCTGGCCGCGCTGGAGACGGTCGCGGCAGCGCTCGCCGACATCTGAGCCGGCGTGCCCGTTATCCCTGGGTGCCCTGGGGCAGCGGGTCGAGGACGCCGGTGAGCAGCATGACGACGACCGCGGCTGCGAGGATCAGGCGATAGATGACGAACGGCTTGAAGCTGTGCGTGCTGACGTAGCGCAGCAGCCAATGGATGACCACGAGACCAACGAAGAACGCGAGCACCGTGGCCGCGATGATCGGGCCCCAGGCAGCGGTCTCGTCGCCGGGGATGTCCTTGAGCTTGTAGATCCCCGACAGGTACACCGCAGGGATCGCCAACAGGAAGGCATAGCGTGCGGCGGCCTCGCGCTTGTATCCCATCGCCAGGCCACCCGCGATGGTGCCGCCGGAGCGGGAGACACCGGGGATGAGAGCCAGCGCCTGGGCGAACCCGTAGAGGATGCCGTGCTTCACCGTCAGCTTGTCGAGGGTTCGCTCGTTCTTGGCGAAATAGTCCACCGCCCCGATGACCAGGCCGAATCCGGCGAGCATGGCCGCGGTGATCCACAGGTTGCGGAAGTTGGTGTCGATGGCGTCCTCGAACAGCAACCCGAGGACCCCGATCGGGATCGACCCGACGATGATGAGCCAGCCCATGCGGGCATCGGGATCGTTGCGCGGGATCTTGCCGACGAGCGACAGCGACCAGTGCTTGATGATCCGGCCGATGTCCTTCGCGAAGTAGAGCACCACCGCGGTCTCGGTGCCCAGCTGGGTGATCGCGGTGAAGGCCGAGCCCGGGTCCACCCCGCCCAGCAACTGTCCGACGATCGACACGTGGGCGCTGGAGGAAATCGGGAGAAACTCGGTGAGACCTTGCACGATGCCCAGGACAATCGCGTCAAACCAATCCATCTGCCGTCCTCGTGGTGGGGGGGAAGATCCCCGCGGTGGGAATGAAACCGCGATCAGACTAGACCCGCCATAGGGAGGGACCGATTTTCCGTGCCAATGCAGCCGGCGAACGGAGTCCCGCAAGCGGGCGAGTGCCTTGGTTCCCGGCCGCACCAGGGCCGCGAGCCGCTCCCGGGCAGGGGGCTCGCTGGTCAGGGGGCTGCGCCCGCATAGTCTGACGAACATGACGACATTGTTCCTGGTTCGCCACGGTCGATCGACCGCCAACACGGCCGGCGTGCTCGCGGGTCGGTCCGATGGCGTGGAATTGGACGAGACCGGGCTGGATCAGGCGGCGATGGTGGGCGTACGCCTGGCGGGCGTGCCCCTCGTGTCTGCGGTCATCTCCCCGATTCTGAGGTGCCGACAAACAGCCGACGTGATGCTGTCGGGCCGGGAGGTCCCACAGGAGACAGAGGATCGGCTGACCGAGTGCGACTATGGCGACTGGACCGGGCGGACCCTCAAGGAGCTTGCGGGGGAGGAGCTGTGGAAAACCGTGCAGCGGCACCCGTCGGCCGCGGTGTTCCCCGGCGGGGAAGCAATGACTGATCTGTCCGCGCGCGCTGTTGCGGCAGTGCGTGCCTGGGACCGTGTGTTGCGGGATCGCCACGGGGACAACGCCGCGTGGGTCGCGGTCTCCCATGGCGACGTGATCAAGGCGATTCTGGCGGACGCGCTCGGCATGCATCTGGACGCCTTCCAGCGCATCATGGTGGACCCCGCGTCGGTGTCGGTGATCCGTTATACCGACGCCAGGCCGTATGTCGTCACCATGAACTCCCTGTCCGGCGACCTGGCGGGTCTCCTGCCACCGGCCGACGCGAGCAACGATGCTGCGGTCGGTGGCGGCGCCGGTCATGCGCCGGATGCTGTTGGTCAGTCGAACGGAACCACCTCGGAACTCGCGTAGGGTGAAGGCATGGCCATTGTCGAGCACCGCTATGACGCACCGGATCGGTTCGTCTCCGGCACGGTCGGTGAGCCGGGGGACAGGACCTTCTTTCTCCAGGCCCGCCAGGGAAACCGCCTGACCAGCGTCGCCTGCGAGAAGCAGCAGGTGTCGGTCCTGGCAGAGCACGTGGATCGTGTTCTGGCCGAGATCGCCCGACTCAGCGGTGGTTTGGTTTCAGTGCCGCCGCAGCGCGAGACCGCCTATGACAACGAACCGCTGGATGCACCGATCACCGAGGAATTCCGGGTCGGCACGATGACGATCGCCTGGGACCCGGCGGATTCCCGCATCGTGATCGAGATGTTCTCCGTGTCCGACGAGGAACTGGACGTGGAGGTCGACGAGTCGGTTGGCGAGGCCGAGGCCGCCGAAGCACTGGCTCGCGCCGAAGCCGATCGGGCGGGCGAAGTGCTCGTTGTGCGCATCGCGCCCACGGTCGCACGGGACTTCGTCGCCCGGTCCATGGCCCTGGTGGCGGCCGGCCGGCCCGCCTGTCCCTTCTGCCAGCAGCCGATCGACCCGGAGGGGCACATCTGCCCCCGCGCCAATGGCTATCGACGACCCCTCTTCTGAGGTTGGTGGCCAGGAGCCGGGCATCGTGGATGTGCTCGATCCCGCGATCTTCGCCGATGGTGATCTGGAGCTGACCGGGCGTCTGGTGCAGGCGTCCAACGCGACCTTCTTCTGTGAGCTCACGTCGGCGGCGGGTGTGGTCTCCTGCGTCTACAAACCCGTCCGGGGCGAGCGGCCGCTGTGGGACTTCCCCGACGGCACGCTGGCCCAGCGGGAAGTGGCGGCCTATCGGATCTCCGCGTTGGCGGGATTCGACCTGGTTCCCGCGACCGTCCTGGTGGACGGGCCGATGGGACCGGGCTCGCTGCAGGCCTGGATCGACGTCGATGACGACGCGGATCCCGTGGTCGATCTGGTCCGGTCCGGTCGCACGCCCGAGGGCTGGTTCGACGTCGTGGACGGGCTCGATGTCCATGAGCGTCCCGTCACCGTGATTCATCGCGACGACCCACAGTTGCGCCGGATGGCGCTGTTCGACGCACTCATCAACAATGCGGACCGCAAGGGCGCACACATTCTGCTCGACGAGCACGGCCGGATCTGGGCCGTCGATCACGGCGTGAGCCTCCATGTGCAGGACAAACTGCGGACCGTGTTGTGGGGATGGGCCGGCGCACCGCTGACCGAGGAGGAGACGGCGCTCGTCGCCGGGGCATGCTCCGCCGCCGATGCGCTTGACGATCTCGTCACCGCCGCCGAGAGGGCAGCTTTCGAAACCCGCTGCGAACGGCTCCTCACCGATGGCACGTTCCCCCTGCCCCCCGGAACCTGGCCGTCGATCCCGTGGCCGCCGCTCTGAGCCGCACACCGTCGACCTCCCGGGGCTGGAACGGGCGGTGAGAAAGTCGGCCTCGATCGCTAGGCTCGCGCCCATGCAGGCATGGCAGGCCCCCCAGGTTCCCACCCTTCCGCGACCCAACGGCGAGTTCGATCCCGTGCGCGTGCAGGACACCGCCAGCGGCGAGCTGCAGACAGTCGGGCCAAGGTCCGGGACCGCGCGGCTCTATGTCTGCGGAATCACCCCCTATGACGCCACTCACATGGGACACGCCAACACCTACGTGAGCTTCGACCTGCTCCATCGCGTCTGGCGGGACCAGGGACTCGACGTCCACTACGTCCAGAACGTCACCGACATCGACGATCCCCTGCTGGAGCGCGCCGACGCGACCGGCGTTGACTGGCAGGAGCTGGCGGAGGACCAGACCGAGCTGTTCCGCACCGACATGCGGGCGCTCCGGGTGATCCCGCCCAAGGACTACATCGGCGCGGTCGAATCCATTCCGCTCGTGGTCGAGCTGCTGCACAAGTTCGGCCCGGACTCCGTCTATCAACTGCCCGAGGCCCCCCAGGACTGGTATTTCGCCGTCCACTCCGATCCCGACTTCGGTCAGGTCGCCGGTCTGGATCACGACACGGCTCTTGCAATCTTCGGCGAACGGGGCGGCGACCCCGAGCGCGCCGGCAAGCGGCATCCACTGGATTGCCTGGTCTGGCAGCTCGAGCGGGACGGGGAACCCGCCTGGGACAGCCCGTTCGGGCGTGGCCGTCCGGGATGGCACATCGAGTGTGCCGCGATCGCCGAGCATTTCCTGGGCACGACGTTCGACGTCCAGGGTGGCGGTTCGGACCTGGCCTTCCCGCACCACGAGATGAGTGCGTCCGAGGCCGCAGTGGCCACGGGGGAGCCGTTCGCGAAGGCGTTCGTCCACGCCGGGATGGTGGGTCTGGACGGGGAGAAGATGTCGAAGTCGAAGGGCAACCTGGTGCTCGTCTCCAGGCTGCGGGCCGGCGGCACCGACCCCATGGCGATCCGACTCGCCCTGCTCGCGAACCATTATCGAAGCGATTGGTCCTGGACCGATGCGCTGCTGACCGAGGCCGAGGAACGCCTGGCCGTCTGGCGTCGCGCCACCGGTCGTGCGGCCGCGCTCCCTGCCACGGATCTCCTCGCCGAGGTTCGTGCGGCGATGGCGGATGATCTCGATGCACCCCGTGCGCTCGGCGCGATCGATGCCTGGGCCGCTGCCTCCTTGAATGTCGACGGTGATGACACCGACGCTCCCGGTCTCGTGGCCGACATCGCGGACGCACTGCTGGGCGTCAAGCTCTGATCGGTCCGTTCCCGCCTCCGCGAAATGCGACCGGACAGGCGTTCGCAACGCGTTAGGGTGGGGCATCGTGAAGACTTTCGATGGCCTGTTCGAGGAACTGACCGAGATCGCCCGGACGCGACCCGAGGGTTCGTCAACCGTCAAACGACTCGATGCAGGTGTGCACGCGATCGGCAAGAAGATTGTCGAGGAGGCCGCCGAAGTCTGGATGGCGGCCGAATATCAGACGACCGAAGAAGCCGCTGAAGAGATCAGTCAGTTGATCTATCACCTCCAGGTGATGATGCTCGCGTTGGGCCTCGAGCCCGATGACATCTATCGCCATCTCTGAACTCTTAACCGCAGATTGGATTTGCGCCGTGACCGACCGGCCAATGCTCAAGATCGCCGTGCCCAACAAGGGCTCGCTCTCGGAGGCCGCCCAGCAGATGTTGCGTGAGGCGGGTTATCGGCAACGCTCCGATGCCAAGGAACTGGTGCTGACCGACACCGGCAACCACGTGGAGTTCTACTACCTGCGGCCTCGTGACATCGCGGTCTACGTCGGGGAGGGCACCCTCGATGTGGGCATCACGGGACGAGACATGCTGCTGGATTCCGGCGCCACGGCCCAGGAAGTGATGCCGCTCGGCTTCGGTGCGACCCGATTCCGGTACGCCGCACCCGCCGACCTGCACTGGGAGATCCCGGACCTGGAGGGCAAGCGCATCGCCACGTCCTATCCCGGACTGGTCAAGGCCGACTTGGCGCGACGGGGGATCGAAGCCCGTCTGATCAAGCTGGACGGTGCCGTGGAGAGCTCGATCCGACTGGGCGTTGCCGACGCGATCGCCGATGTGGTCGAGACCGGCCGGACACTGCGTCAAGCGGGCATGGAGGTCTTCGGGGAGACGATCCTCCATTCGGAGGCCGTCCTCATCAAGCGTGCGGACACGCCGGTCCGCAACGGCCTGGAGCGCCTGCAGCGCAGGCTGTCCGCAGTGCTCGTCGCGGAGAACTACGTGATGATGGACTATGACTGCCCGGAGGCGATCATCGATCAGGCCATCGCGATCACGCCTGGCTTCGAATCCCCGACGGTCTCGCCACTGGCTCGTGAGGGCTGGGTGGCCGTACGCGCGATGGTCAAGCGCGCGGCTGCGCAGAGCGTGATGGACGATCTGTGGGAGCTCGGCGCCCGCGCGATCCTGGTCACCGACATCGCCGCCTGCCGGCTGTGACCGGGCAGCGGCCCGCGAACCTGCCGCGGCTTCCCAAGACCTACCGGGCCCGGACGCTGCTCATCTGGGCGACCGGGTTCTCGGTGGCGCTCATCGCGGCCAGTATCCTGGGCTGGTTCGCGCTGGATCCGCACATTCGCGAGCGGTTCAACAACTTCCAGATCCTCACCCTGATCGTCATCGGCCTGGTGCTCATCGGATTCATGATGGGGCTCGGCATGAGCATCGTCGTCGCGGACGAGCGGGGCCTCAAGATCCGCAATGCGATCTCGATCCGACGGCTCACGTGGGATGAGATCGGGGAGATCCAATATCGGCATGGGGACCCGTGGGCGTACGCGATGCTCGCCGGGACCGAGGACGATCCCGTCCGCCGCCAGATGATCGGCATCCAAACCACGGACAAGGATCGGGCCCATGCGGCAGTGGCGGAGCTGCGCGCGCTGCATGCCCACTACCGCAGTTGATCACTCGATCCCCCGTTTGCGCAGGAGCGCTTCGATCTCGTCGTACTCGTTGCTGTCGTCGGCGGCTGAGCGCCCCTTGGCAGGTGGTTGAGCGGGCTGGGCCAGCGTACCCCGATCAACCGGCGTGCGTTCGACACCCCGGCCGGCGGTGGTGCGACGCGCCACGAAACCACCGACCACCCACAACACGACCGCGAGTCCCAACAAGCCCACCCCGGTCCAGACGACGGGATTGAACACGAGGTCCCCCGCCCAGCGGGCAACAGCCACCACGGCGTCGAACACCAATCCCAGCAGTCCGGTGAGGTGGAGGCCGATGGGCAGCGCGGCGAATCCGAGGGCCTGCACCGCTCGGCCGCGGCGGTCGCGGAGCCAGAGGACAACGGCCACGATGAGGCCCAGGGCGGCGAGAGAAATGGCGGCGGCCAGCAGCAGGTTCATGCCTCTACCCTCTCATCTGAGGGCACCGGCACCCTCCGGGAACTGCCCTGCAGAACCCTGATTCGGGTGTACCGTCAACTGGCATGGATCCACACCTGCCGCCCGGTTTCGGCGAAAATCGCAGTCTCGGTGGCTATTCCGAAGGATTTGCCGACGACGACGGGAGCCCCGCTCCTGAGGTGCGGGACGCGCTGGCCGCTGCGGTCGCTTCGTCCGACACCACGGTCTATCTCGACGCCGTTGTCGAATTGTGCCTGTCCCGGCTGCTGGTGCCCCTGCTCGCGTCGGGGGACGAAACCATGGAACACGATCCGAAGCGACACGCCGACATGGCTGCGGTTCTGCTCGAGCAGGCCGATGGCCGACGCGCGATGCTGGCCTTCACCGGCACCGACTCGCTGACCGCCTGGAATGCACAGGCACGTCCCGTGCCGGCGACGCTGGATGTCGTTGCCGATGCGGCCGCCCAGTCCAGTGCCGGCACCGTCATCGTTGACCTCGCCGGTCCCCACCCGCTGCTCATCGAGGGCGGCGTGCTGGAGAACCTGGCGCTGGGCCGACGCCTGGTCCGGCTCCCCGATGACACGTTCGGCTGGCTCGCGCCCGGCGGTGGCGCCTCGGCTGATGACTCTGTCCCCGACCCACAGGAGAAACCATGATCCGCAACGAGACCACGCTGCCGTCCGGCACCCGGGTGTCTTGGTTGGAGGCGGGACCGGCCAACGGTCATCCCGTGGTGCTCCTGCATGGCGGTGGTGCCGACAACGCGCTCCTGTCCTGGGGTCCGACGATGCAGCTGCTCGCGGCGGAGGGGTACCGCGCGATCGCCCCCGATCATCCGGGCTATGGCCGCAGCCCCCGGCCGCGGGGCTATGCCACGATGGCGAACCAGATCGCGTACGTCACCGAGTTCATCGACTCCCTCGAGCTCGAGGAGCACGACCTCGCCGGGGTCTCGATGGGCGGAGGCATGGCGATCGGCTATGTCCTTGCGCGGCCGCAGCGCGTACGCAAGCTCGCGCTCGTCGCCAGCTATGGCTATCAGAGCACCCTCGCCGCGCAGCCGTTCATGATGATGGGTTCGTGGCTGCCGGGTCTCATCGAATCGATCCAGTGGACCTCCTGGAACCCGTTCCTGGTCGGCTTCGGGATGACCGCGGTGCTGACGAAGTCGGTCGTGTCCGACGAGTTGGCAGCAGGCGTACGCAACGCCGCCCTCGAAACCCCCGCGTTGGCGACGTTCAACGAATTCCAGCGCCACGAACTCGGGCCGCTGGGCAACCGCACCGACTTCAGCGACCGGCTGGGGGAGATCACCCAGCCCGTGCTGTTGATCCACGGCGAGCACGACACGATCTTCCCGTCCAACGATGCGGTGGCGGCGGCGGAGCTGTTCCCCAACGCGCAGCTCGAGCTGCTCCCGGGCGTCGGACACTGGGCGCAGCGGGACGATGCGGAGAACGTGCACGCGCTGCTGCTCGAATTCCTCGACGAGGGGCTGACCACCGTGCGCGGGGACGGATCCTCGATCGCCCCACGCGAGCACGCGAACGTCGTGGACATCAACGCGCTCGACGTCACGCCGGAGTCTGATCGTCAGGAGCTGCGCGTGGTTCAGCCGGGCACACCGGCCGCCTGAGCCAGATCGATCACCCATGCGATTGGACGCTCGGGGGATTGTGAGTTAGAATGGACGCCGACTGATTCGTCGCGTGCGAATCACCTTACAAGCGGAGACCTGATCTCCCACCTTCCGACGCCTCGAGCAGTTGGCAGGTTGGCACCGGCCGATCAACGATCGGTTCGGTCATCAGGCCTTCGCTTCGGCGGGGGCCTTTTTGGCGTTGTATCAACTCAGACTGCTCAACTGGAGGACACATCAGCACCGAACCACGTATCAACGATCGCATCCGCGTCTCTGAAGTCCGTCTCGTCGGCCCCGCCGGCGAGCAGGTCGGCATTGTCCGGATCGAGGACGCCATGCGGCTGGCCCGTGAGGCGGATCTTGATCTGGTCGAAGTGGCGCCGATGGCTCGCCCGCCGGTGGCGAAGCTCATGGACTATGGCAAGTTCAAATATGAAGCTGCCCAGAAGGACCGCAGCGCTCGCCGCAACCAGTCGAACACGGTGATCAAGGAGATGAAGCTCCGGCCGAAGATCGACGGGCACGACTATGAGACCAAGAAGGGTCACGTGGTTCGCTTCCTCAAGGCCGGTGACAAGGTGAAGATCACCATCATGTTCCGTGGCCGCGAGCAGAGCCGTCCCGAGCTCGGGTTCAACCTGCTGAAGAAGCTGGCTGATGACGTTGAGGAATACGGGTTCGTCGAATCCGCACCGAAGCAGGACGGGCGCAACATGCTGATGGTGCTGGGTCCGACCAAGAAGAAGACCGAAGCACGCGTCGACGTGGCAGCGGAACGGGACCGGCGCGCCGCAGCGCGCACGGCCAACCAGGAGGCGGAGCACCAGCACCAGGTCGAGCGGCGCGCAGCCGCCGCGGCTGAGCCGCCCAAGAAGAAGAAGAAAGGTCCGGCCGACAACATGGATCCGGACATCGATCTTGGATTGTGATGCACCCCCACGTGTGAGCATCTCTGATCTCTGATCACGCAAGACCAGGCCGATCTTTGATCGGAGCCGACTTGGCCTGGCCAGGTCACCCGGGAGGTTGCACTTCCTCGCGGGACGCATATCGATGGCGCACTGATGTGCGCCCAGAAGGAGCGGCAGCATGCCGAAGATGAAGACGCATTCCGGTGCCAAGAAGCGGTTCAGGGTCACGGGCACCGGCAAGGTGATGCATCGCCGTGCCGGCAAGATGCACCTCAACGAGCACAAGTCGAGCCGTCGCACCCGTCGCCTCGACGGTGACGCGGTCCTCGTGAAGGGCGACGCCAAGAAGGCCAAGAAGCTGCTCGGGCTGGCCTGAGCCCCCTTCCCCAACCCACCGACTTTTTTCACCATTTCAATAGGAGACAACCGATATGGCACGCGTCAAGCGTTCGGTCAACGCGCAGAAGAAGCGGCGCGAAATCCTGGAGCAGGCCTCCGGCTATCGCGGGCAGCGGTCCCGCCTCTATCGCAAGGCCAAGGAGCAGGTCACCCATTCGTTGGTCTATGCCTACAACGACCGTCGCAAGCGCAAGGGCGACTTCCGTTCGCTCTGGATCCAGCGCATCAATGCGGCCTGCCGCGCTGAGGGCATGACCTACAACCGTTTCATCAACGGTCTGAAGAACGCCGGTGTCGAGGTCGATCGCAAGATCCTCGCCGATCTGGCCGTCACCGACGCCCCGGCCTTCAACGCGCTGGTCGAGGTCGCGAAGGCGAACCAGACCGCCGGCGCCGCCGCCTGATCGGTGGCCACTGGCTCACACGACGAACCGACCGGAGCGCTTCCACCCGCGAGTGGGGGCAGGCTCCGGTCGGTTCGTCGTCTCACCCAACGCAAGCACCGCGTCGAGTCGGGTGAGTTTCTCGCCGAGGGTCCGCAGGCGGTTCGGGAAGCGATCGCGTACGCACGAGCCCTCGAGCTCTATGTCGTGCCCTCCCCGCGCGCCGACGATCTGGTCGGGGCCGCTGCCCGGGCAGGGGTCCCGGCGTACTCGGTCACGGAGGCCGAGCTCAACCGCCTCACCGACACCGTCCACCCACAGGGCGTCGTCGCCGTGTGCACATGGCCGACCGCGACGCTCCCCGACCTGCCTGCGGACGCGCGGCTCGTCGTCGTGTGCGCCCAGATCCGCGACCCCGGTAACGCCGGCACGGTCATCCGCTGTGCCGATGCGTTCGGCGCGGATGCGGTGATCCTGTCCGCGGACTCCGTCGAGGTCACGAACCCGAAGGTCGTCCGGGCATCCGTCGGGTCGATCTTCCATCTGCCGGTGATCACCGGCGTGCCGCTCGCCGACGCGATCGCCGACCTCAGGCGACGCGGTCTGCAGGTGCTTGCCGCCGAGGGCGGGGGTGAGGACCAGCTCGACCGCATGGCCGCCGCGGACGAGCTGAGCCGGCCCACCGCGTGGGTCATGGGCAACGAAGCCTGGGGTCTGCCCCCGGAACACGCGGAGCTCGCCGATCGCCGCGTCGCCGTCCCGATCTGGGGCGCGGCCGAGAGCCTCAACCTGGCGACCGCCGCGGCCGTGTGCCTCTATGCCACGGCATCCGCCCAGCGGTCCTGAGCGAAGGCCCCGCCACGAAGCTCACCCGAGGGGCTGGCGACCCAGCGTACCCACCAACGACTTCCGATACACCGCCGACGCCACCCTCGCCGCCTCGGCCTCCGCGTCCGCAAGACGGTCGGTCAGACCGAGCCGCGCCACGACTGCCTCGGTGTGGTCCTTGCCGATGAAGTCCCGCAGTGCGGCCACGCCCTGCTCCGCCACCCGGACGGTCTCGCGCTGTTGCGCGTCGAGACGCTCGGCATACCACTCACTCGTCAACACCGCCTCCCGCGTGAACATCGAACGCACCTCGGGCGAGTCGAGCGTGTGGCCGTCCGCGGTGGTCCCGTGCGCCATGATCTCGAGCAGTGCACGCAGGGGCGGGCAGGCGAGGTCGATGGTGCCGTCGTCGAAGTACGCCTGCGCGACCCGCTCATGCGTCCGGACCATGGTGTCCATGGATTCCGCATAGACCGCCGGATCCTGCAGCTCCGGACGCAGCATCTCGGGGGTGAACACCACCTCCGGATGCATGAAGATCCGCGCGAAGAAGATGCTCGCGAACCGTTGGGTCATCCGGTAGCCGAGCCGGCTCGCCAGAACTGTGCGCCCCTCGAACTCGAAGTCCTCGACCTTTTCCAGGAACCCGTTCTCGATCATGGTCTGCGCATCGCGTTCGGCGGTCGTCATCCGCGAGAACACCTCCGGCACCAGCAGACTGATGTCGTGATCGACGCGCACCTTCGGCCCGACCCAACCGGCCGCAGAGATCCAGCCGTCATAGCCGGTCAGCACGAACGACAGCAGCGCCGCATTCAGGTCGAGCGCCGTCGGCAGCGCATTGAACGGATTCTTGGTGAGCGCCCCCTCGGACCCCGCTCCGGTCGTCGACGGTGACTTGCCGGTCATCGACGAGATGAACTCCATGAACAGCTCGGGCAGCTCGAGATAGTGGAGGGGGTTGAAGCTGCAGAGCGGAGGTACGCCGGGCTCGGGCGGGTTGTTGCGCCTGCCCGCGGCCACCACATCGACCGGCTTCGGGAACGGCTGATCGGTCGGGACCTTGTGACGCAGGTGGGTCATGAGATCCGCGGACGCGACCCCCAGCGGATTGGCGAGGTCCGGGCGGACCTGCAGGTAGCGGGGGTTCTTGGAGCGCTTGCCATTGACGATCCGGGGTTCGGACGAGCACACGAACCAGGAGTCCTGACCGCTGGCGACGCGCGCGATCAGCTCCTGCATCGGCTCGGTGAATTGGCTGAACCCGACCGCATCGTCGCGGAGCTCGGCGGCCTGCGCGGTGGTCAGCGGTTCGAAGTTCGACAGGAACGTCCCCGGCTGGGCGATGTCCGCCTCCGCCTGCTCGTCATAGCCGCGATGCACCGCATCGTCGGGGCGCTGGAAGAGCAGTCGCTCGCAGTTCTCCGCATATTTGCGGGACCGGTCCGGCTCGCTGGGCACGACGACCGATGCGGTGATGTCGTCCTCGGTCTGGATCTTGCTCGCCGGCGCATAGTCGGGCCGCAGCGAGAAGAGCCGCCAAGCACCGTCCTCGTGGAATCCGACGCGCAGCATGCTGACCACCACGCGCTGGTTGTCGAGCCGGAGCACGTTGCCCTGACGGCCGTTGAGCCGGCGTACCGAAAAATGCGAGCGCCAGTCATCGCCCCACTCGACGCGATAGGACCGCTTGACGACGAAGAGCAGCTCCTTCACGTGGATCGGGATGGACTCCAGCCAGGCGTTGTAGGCATCGTTGAAATCGGAGGACGGTGTCAGGAGCTTGACGACACTGCCCATCGACCGGCGCTCGCTCAACACCTCCCGGTCGTCCAAGCCGTTGCGCGCGGGGTCGGCGAAGCGCTGGGAATAGTCGTGCGCAATGAGATCGGCCACGGCATCCATGTCGGCGTCGAAGTCCGAGACGTAGGCGTGGCTCGGGAGGATCGCGTCGGTCAGCGCCTTGGAGATCTCGGACTTGCCGCCGCCGGAGACGGTGCTGGGCTTGTGGCAGTTCGTCGCCCCGGCGGAGGTCCCGATCAGCGTCCACTGGGTGGGGTCGGAGTCCAATTGCCGCATCTGGACGCAGAAACCGTGCGGGCCGAAATAGCGACGATCGGCCCGCAGGGGAATGGAACGAGCGTCCTCGTCCTCGCCCCAGCTGACGGTCCGGCCGGACAGACTGTAGCGAGCGTGTTCGGGCACCAGCACGAGGCGTTCGTCGCTGCGGTCGATCGCGTGCCCCTCGGGTTGCACGTCCCACCGCTCCGGCTCGCGCTCGAGGACTTCGGCAATCGTCCAGGTGTCCCGGGCGTACTTGTCATAGAACTCGCTGCCCTCGTCATAGGAGGGGAAGACGACGGCCCCGCCCGAGTGTTCCTCCTCCGCGAAGCCCGCGAGGTTCGCCGCATAACTGATCTGGGTCTTCACTTCCTTCTTGCAATACCCGAAATAGTTGTCGGCGATCACGGTGACGATGATGCCCCGCTCGTCACGGGCACAGACCTTGAACGCCTGCCCGTCGTTGTAGAGCTCGTCCTCGTTCTCCCAGCACATGCCGTCCCGCTTCTGGCGGTCGGTCGCGTCCGCGACGTTGGGCAACCCGAGGTCGACCTTGCGGACGTGGATCAGATGCGGGGCCAGGATCACGCAGCCCGTGTGTCCCGTCCAGGAAGCGGGGTCGAGGGAGGCATCGTGCTCGGGAAGATGGGGATCCCCGCCGTTGCCGAAGATCCCCTCGACGAAGTCGAGGTTGGACACCAAGCCGCCCGGGGCGATGAACCGGATCTCCATGGTCCGCTCACGGGTGAATCCGGGCACTTCGGGGATGACGAGGGGACGGAGGAGCAGGGAGACGAAACACGTGGCCGGATCGGGCTGGTTCGCCGTGAACGGCAGCACCATAGACTCGGTCGGCGGTTTCGTGGCCAGATCGAGCAGCCGGGCGAACGTCTCCTTGGGCACGGCCTTCTTGTCATCCGGGATCGGCAGACCGCCCTCGGCGATGTGGAACACGCCCGCGGTCGTCCGGCGGTCGTTGAAGGGGTTGTGCAGGACGCCGTTCGCGAGCCGATAACTGTGGACGAGGTCCGAGCTGAACTCATCCGCATCCACCGGCAGGGAGAGCTCGCGGGCAAGACCGGCCGTGTCGAGGATCAGCGTGCGGCGGGGAAGTTCGGGGTGGGTGTCGGCATCCGACAGATAGTCGTCGAGGAAGGTCTCGATGCGTTCATCGGCGGGGGAGAGGCGATAGGACAGCCGTCGACTCCACTCCTGACTGCGCGCGAGCAACGGCCCGACCACGTCCGTCGTGCGGTTCCCGGCACCGTTGGTCTGGGGCAGTCCGAGCAGGGCGAGACGGACGTTGATGGCATCGATGACATCGGCTCGTGGAGTCATGGGGCCCATTATCCAAAGATCGGCGAACGAACTGGCGTTTTCCGACGAGTTGTCGGCGACTGTTTGGACGGCGGACAGGCGGGCGTTACCGGGGGAGGCCCTATCGTGAACGGGGTGTTGAGCGTGAACGATCCGATCGACTGGAACCCCCGAAGGGTTACCGTCGCCGGTGCCACGGGAGCGGGCAAGACCACGCTGGCCAACAGGATTGCGCAACGGCTGGACCTGCCGCGGGTGGAGATCGACTCGCTCTATCACGGACCCGCATGGCAGCCCCGACCCACGTTCGTGGCGGACGTCGAGGCGTTCATCGCGGGCCCCGAGTGGGTGATCGAGTGGCAATATCGGCTGGTCCGGGAGCGGATCGCCGCTCGCGCGGACACTCTGGTGTGGCTCGACCTGCCCACTTTCGTCACGCTGTCCCAGCTCACGCGCCGCACAGTGCGTCGCAGACTGCGCAAGCAGGAGCTGTGGAACGGCAACGTCGAGGCGCCTCTCCACACGGTGTTCACCGACCCGGAGCACATCATCCGCTGGGGGATCCGGACCCGCAACGCGCTCCGCGACCTGGTGCCCACTCTGCGTACCATGCATCCGCACCTGCGGGTGGTGCGGTTGCGCTCCCATGCGGAGGCGAACCAGTGGCTCGGAGAATTGGGCACACTGGTCCGGTGACTCCTGCCCGGCCCGCACTCAGTGGTGCCTTTCTCCTGTCGTGTGCGACCGCACTGCTCGGTGGGATGGCGCTGGCTGCCCAATCCCGCGTCAACGGCCGCATGGCAGGACACGCCGGTGATGCCCTGTGGGCCGCAGCCTTCACTTTCGCCAGCGGGTGGGCGCTGTTGACGCTCGGATTGCTGATGCGCACCTCCCGGGAGGGCCTCGTGAAAACCTATCGGGCCTTCCGCGCCCAACACCTGCGGGCGTGGGTGTTCTTCTCCGGGTTTTTCGGGGCGTCGTGGGTCACCGCCCAGGCGTTCGCGGTGCCGCTGGCAGGGGTCGCGCTGTTCATGATCGGTGCCGTGGGCGGCCAGACCGGTGCGGCCCTGCTGATCGACAAGTTCGGGCTCGGGCCCGCGGGTCGCAGACACGTCACGCTGTCTCGCGTGGGGGCGGTGCTCCTGGCCCTGGCCGGAGTGTCTCTGGCCGTCAGCGGCCGGCTGGGCATGACCGGACCGACGGTCGTGGTGCCCGTCCTCGCAGCCATCGCGGGCGGTGCGGCGATCGCGATGTCGGCCGCGTACAACGGACGTCTCAACGTCGCGAGCCGCAACTTCATGGCCACGACCTGGATCAACTTCACCTGGGGCACGGTCGCGCTCGTCGGCATCTGCATCGTGCGCGTGCTGACCGGTTCGATGACCTGGCCGACGTGGGGTGGGGCGCCGTGGTGGGCCTATCTCGCCGGGCTCCTGGGCATCCTCTATGTCGCCAACAGCTCCGTCGTCGTGCGCTATCTCGGGGTGTTGTTGTTGATGCTGATGACGCTCGCCGGGCAGATGACCGGCGCGCTCCTGTTCGACCTGCTCGATCCGGTGACGCGGGCGTACCTCACCCCTGTCCTCCTCGCGGGCGTCGCCGTCACCCTGGTCGCAGCGGCCTGGGCTGCGTACGCCGCCACGAAAGCACCGCTCGAGCCGACCCACTGACCACACGGTCCACCGGGGGCTGGAACCCGTTCGCGGTCGCTCGTTCTTCTTCCTAGACTGAACGCTGCTCGCGAACTGTCCCGCGAGCGTTCCTGTCGCACGATCCGAGGGGAGCCCATGTCCGGGCCGAATACGAGTTATGACCCAGTCCAGGTCACGCCGCTCAATGCCGAGGAGGTGGATCGGATGGTCGAGGAGGCCATCCGCGCCTTTGCCGAGGCCACGACCACGGCGGAGCTCAAGGAGGCCCGCATCGCTCACACCGGAGAGCGGTCGCCGCTGGCCCTCGCCAACCGTGAGATCGGCGCGTTGCCGCCGGCAGCCCGCAAGGAGACCGGAGCCCGCGTCGGCAAGGCCCGGGGCCGTGTCAACCAGGCGCTCAAACAGCGCGACGCCGAGATCTCCGCGGCCGAACTCGAGCAGCGCCTGGCGACCGAGACCGTCGACGTCACGCTGCCCGCCGAGCTGACTCCGCGCGGCGCGATCCACCCGATCACCGGGATGCTGGATCTCGTCTCGGACATCTTCGTCGCGATGGGCTGGGAGATCGCGGAAGGCCCCGAGCTCGAGGCCGAGTGGCTCAACTTCGACGCGCTCAACTTCCCGCCCGATCACCCGGCGCGCTATCTCGCCGACACTCTGTTCGTCGAGCCGGTCGAGAACCACATGGTGATGCGTACGCACACCTCCCCGGTGCAGGCCCGCACGCTCATCGAGCGCGACCTGCCGGTCTACATCGCCTGTCCCGGCAAGGTCTTCCGCGCCGACGAGTTCGACGCCACCCACCTGCCGGTGTTCCATCAGGTCGAAGGACTCGTCGTGGACAAGGGCATTTCGATGGCCCACCTGAAGGGCACGCTCGATCACCTCGCCGGTGAGCTGTTCGGGGGCGTGACCACGCGCTTCCGCCCGCACTTCTTCCCGTTCACCGAGCCCAGTGCAGAGGTGGATCTGCAGTGCTTCATCTGCCGTGGTGAGGATGACGAATGCCGCACCTGTGGCGGCAACGGCTGGATCGAGTGGGGCGGCTGCGGGGTCGTGAACCCGCGCGTTCTCATCGCCTGCGGCATCGATCCCGACGTCTATTCGGGCTTCGCCTTCGGCATGGGCATCGACCGCGGGGTGATGTTCCGCAACGGCGCCACCGACCTGCGCGACATGGTCGAGGGCGACGTCCGCTTCTCCCGCTCCCTCTCCGGCATCGCGCGCTGACGCGCAGACCTAAGGAAACACTGCACATGAAAGCCCCTTTGTCCTGGCTGCGTGAGTACGCAGACATTCCCGCCGACATCTCCATCGCGGCCGTGACCGATGCCTTCATCCGGGTGGGTGTCGAGGTCGACGGCGTGCAGGCCGGCACCGACGTGACCGGTCCCGTCGTGGTCGGCCGCGTGCTCGCGGTCCAGCCCGAGAAGCAGAAGAACGGCAAGACCATCAACTGGTGCCAGGTCGACGTCGGCCCGGAGCACAACGTCGACGGCGATGGCGTTGACGGCGGTCCCGGCCGCGGCATTGTCTGTGGCGCGCACAATTTCTCCGTCGGTGATCACGTGGTCGTTGCACTTCCGGGGTCGGTGCTGGCGGGCGGTTTCGCGATCTCGTCGCGGAAGACCTACGGCCACGTCTCCGATGGCATGATCTGCTCCGCGACCGAACTCGGCCTGCCCGACGACGGTTCCGACGGCATCATCGTTCTCGGTGGCGAACCGGAGATCGGCCGGGAGGCGATGCCGTTGCTGGGTGCCGATGAGGTGATCTTCGAACTCGAGATCACCCCGGACATGCCGCACTGCCTGTCGATCCGCGGACTCGCCCGTGAGCTCGCCCAGGCATTGCAGGTGTCTTTCACCGATCCCGTCGCCGAACATCACGATCCGGTCGACGGCACGATTCCGGTGCGGCTCGACGATCCGAGGGGCACCCGTTTCGTCGCTGCCCTCGTGACCGGCTTCGACCCGTCCCGGCCCAGCCCGGACTGGCTGAAGCGCCGGGTGGTGGCTTCGGGGGTGCGGTCGATCTCGCTCGCGGTCGATGTCACCAACTTCGTGATGATGGAGCTCGGCCAACCGCTGCACGGCTATGACGCCGCCACGCTGCAGGGCCCGATCGTTGTCCGCCCCGCCGCGCCGGGGGAGCAGCTGACCACCCTCGACGACCAGGTCCGCACCCTGACCCCCGATGACCTCGTGATCGCCGACGACTCCGGGGCCATCGGTCTCGCCGGTGTCATGGGTGGCGCGAAGACCGAGCTGTCCGAATCGACCACCGAGGTGGTCATCGAGGCCGCCGCCTTCGAGCCCGCCTCGATCTCCCGGACCTCCCGTGGACAGAAGCTGCCCTCGGAAGCATCCCGCCGGTTCGAGCGAGGAGTTGATCCGGGTGCGTCCTATGCCGCGGCCCTGCGTGCCGCCCGACTGCTCGCTGATCTGGGCGGTGGCACCGTGGACCCGAACGTCACCGTCGTCGGAGAGGTCCCCGCGCCGGAGAGCGCGACGTTCGATGTCGGCCTGTCCTCGGCCATTCTCGGCATGCCGGTCGACCCCGAGACCGTCGTCACGAGCCTGACCGGTGGCGGGATCGAGGTGGTCCGTGACGGCGATCTGCTCACCGTGACACCTCCCACGTGGCGTCCCGACCTGCGGGACCCCTATGACTATGTGGAGGAGGTCGGCCAGAAGGTCGGTCTCGACAAGATCGTCGGGCTCATCCCACCGGCACCGGGCGGACGTGGCCTGACCGCGGCACAGCGCGGCCGCCGGGCGGCCGTGGCGGCCCTCGCAACCGCGGGCCTGGTGGAGTTGCTGACGTTCCCGTTCGCTGCCGAGGCGGACCTCGACAAGCTCGCGGTGCCGGCCGATGATCCGCGCCGTCGCTTCGTGCGCCTCGCCAACCCGCTGGCCGAGACCTCGCCCTATCTGCGGACGACCATGCTCCCGGGGCTGCTGGCCGCTGCCGGACGCAACTTCAGCCGCGGCCTCGACGATCTGGCCCTGTTCGAGGTCGGCTCGGTCTATCGGGCCAGGCCGAACCCGACCGCAGCACCGATGCCGCCCGTCGACCGCCGGCCCACCGATGAGGAGTGGGCGGGGTTCGCCGCCGCGCTGCCCGAGCAGCCGCGGCACCTGGGCGTACTTCTCAGTGGCAACTGGATTCCGCAGACCTGGAACGCTCCCGCCGAACCCGTCACGTGGCGGCATGCGATGGGAGTCGTCGAGACGCTGGCTGCCGCGTTGGGCGTCACGCTCGAACGGCGGAGCGCGACCCAGGCCCCGTGGCATCCCGGACGCTGTGCGGAGGTGCTGATGGATGGTGAGGTCGTCGGACACGCCGGGGAACTGCATCCCAGCGTCGTCGCCGAGTTCTCCTGGAGCTCCGGAGCGGCCGCGGTCGAGTTGGATCTGGATGCGATCCTCGCCCGCGTGCCGGGTCCGGGGACGATCGCACCCCTGTCCACGTTCCCCGTGGCCAAGGAGGATGTCGCACTCGTGGTCGATGCCGACGTGCCCGCCGCCACTGTCGAGGCGGCCCTGCGGGAGGGCGCGGGCGAGCTGCTCGAGTCGATCCACTTGTTCGACATCTATGTCGGTGAGCAGATCCCCGAGGGCAAGAAGTCGTTGGCGTACGCGCTGCGGTTCCGCGCCATCGGACGGACCCTCAAGGACGCCGAAGCAATCGCCGCGCGGGACTCCGCGGTCGCGGCGGCCGGGGCAGCCTGCGGCGCGGTGCTCCGCTCGTGATGCGCAAAAGCTGACCAATCGATCCCCGGCGTGTCTCGGCGGATTCCTGGGGACGACTGGTCAGTTTTTGTCGTCTCTGGCCGTGGTCAGCTGATCAGCGGCGCGAGGGTCTCACCCAGGAGCGCGACGCGGCCCTCGATGTGGCCGTTCGCAGGCAGGTTGACGGTGAATCCGTCGACCCCGTGCTCGATCGCCCGTGCTGCGGCTTCGGCAACCTCATCCGGGCCACCCAGCACCACGTTCGGGCGACGCGCCTCGAGCTGGGGGATGTGGGTGATCGCGTCCGCGTACTCCCGCTCGGCCTGCTCCTTGGTCGGCGCAATGCAGGCGCTGATCTGATAACTCACCGTGATCCCGGAACGGTCCCGGCCGAGCCGTTCGCAGTGTTCGTCGAGCGCGGCCAGCTTGCGGGGGATGTCGTCGACGCCGCACAGCAGGTTCGACTCGTCGGCATACTGAGCGACCATGCGCAGCGTCTTCCGCTCGCCGGCGCCACCGATCATGATCGGGATGCGGCCGACAGGGGGAGGGGAGTTGACGGCGTCCGTGACCTGGTACCACGTGCCGTCGAGGGTCGGGCGCTCCCCGCGCAGCATGCCGATGATGATCTGCAGGGACTCCTCCAGCTTCTCGAACCGGTCGGTGAACGTGCCGAACTCGAACCCGAAGGCGTCGTGCTCGAGTTCATACCAACCGGCTCCGATGCCGAGCTGGGCGCGGCCGCGGGAGACGACATCGAGGGCCGTCACGGTCTTGGCGAGCAGTGCGGGATTGCGATAGGTGTTCCCGGTGACCAGGGCGCCGAGACGGATCCGTTCGGTGCACTGCGAGAGTGCGGCGAGGAGCACATAGCACTCGAGCATCGCATTCTCCGGGGCTCCCAGCATCGGCAGCTGATAGAAGTGGTCCATCACCAGGACCGTGTCGAAGCCACCGGCCTCGGCCTCCACTGCCTGCCGGCTGATGGCGTCGAAGAGGCCACCGCTGTCGGTGTCGGGATAGGTGAAATTCGGAATCTGATAACCCAGGCGAGTCATGTGGCCGAGCCTATGACGCTCCTGCGCAGCGCGAGCAGGAAACGTTCGGCACTGGCGACAACGATGAACACCATCACGGTCAGTGTGCAGGTGGCGATCGTCACACCGAGCCCGTCGCGGCCCGGGTCGAGGAAGGCGTACGGAATCCTCACCCCGAACCCCACGTGGGTGACGAGCACGAACAGCCCGTAGGCCACAGGAAAAGCCAGCACCCAACCGATCTGCCGCCAGGACAGCGGCGTGAGCGGGCTGCGGCGATACCAGACGGCGAGCAGGACCACGACGGGCAGCACCAGGTGCATGCTGAGGTTCGCCCACACCATCTCCTCGGGGGAGCGGAAGCGGTCCTCGGGGAAGATCATCAGCCAGAACCCGATCGACGACACGAGAATGCCGGCGATTCCGGCCCGGGCGACGACGTCGTGCCACGGCCAGCGCCACGGGCGGGTCGCCGCGGCCACGGTGAGGAGGGCAGCGCTGTGGAGGCTGAAGTACATGTACGGCTCGGTCTGCAAGGTCGGGAAATTCGCCTGCAACCAGATTCCCGTCAGACCGGCGATCGGGACCCAGATGTTGATCTTGTAGCGCGGTGCGAAATAGCTCATCGCCGAGTCCAGGAAGACCGACCACAGCAGGAGATTCAGGAGCACGGGCAGGACGAACGCCCAGAAACGGACCGGATAGTCCGGGTTGAGCCGGGCGGACTCGGAGCACAGGAACCACGTGTACGCGATGCCGATGCCGTAGAGCCCGACGGCCGGCAGCACCGCGGCGACATAGCGCGACATCCACCGGTCGCCCTTCTCGGCGGCGATGGCGTACGGATTGATGATCGGGTTCCGGGCCGGGGTCCCGAGCCAGCCGCGGGCGTACGCGGCCTCCAGCCCCGCGGTCTTGATCAGTTCGTGCTCGACGATGCCTGCGGACCGGGTACGCCGCGCCATGGCGGCGATCTGCACCATGTGGAAGAACATGAGCAGCACAACGGGCAGGGGGAGATAGGCGAGGATCTCGTTGCCGTAGCCCTGATAGACCGCGAAGAGGGACACCGGAAGATAGGCCGCGATGATGCCGATGAGGGCCATCGAGATCTGGCCGGTGTTCTGGATGCCGGTGTCCTCGGCCGACAGCAGCGCCGCGAGCGCCTCGGTGCGCTGTTCCTCCATAGCTGGGGAGTCTGTCAGGGACCCTTCCGGAAGTGAAGCAGGTGGCTGCGCTGACCCGTCCAGGATTCCGGTTCCGGTGCGCGTCCGCGACGGTTGCGCCGGCGCCCGGGAACTGGCGTCATGATTATTCCAACTGTGGCATAGTTATGCCCATGGTTTTCAAGGTTGCCGTGGCCGGTTGCACGGGGTACGCGGGAGGGGAGACCCTCCGCCTGCTTCTGGAGCACCCCGCCGTCCAGATCGGAGCACTCACCGCTGGATCGAGCGCAGGCACTCGCCTGGGCGAGCATCAGCCACACCTCACTCCGCTCGCCGATCGCGAAGTGCTCCCCACGACCCGAGAGAACCTGCTCGGCCACGACGTGGTCTTTCTCGCCCTCCCGCACGGGACCTCCGGCCCCATCGCCGCAGAGCTCGGCGACGATGTGCTCGTCATCGACTGCGGCGCTGATTTCCGGCTCGACTCCGCCGAGGCGTGGGAAGAGTTCTATGGCACCGCGCACGCCGGCACGTGGCCCTATGGCCTGCCCGAGCTCCCCGGCCAGCGCGAGAAGCTCGGGCGCGCGACTCGCATCGCGGTTCCCGGCTGCTATCCGACCTCGGTCACCGCGGCCCTGATGCCGGCTGTCACGGCGGAACTGGTCGACTGCTCCGATGTGGTCGTGGTCGCCGCATCCGGTCCCTCCGGTGCGGGGCGTGCGCTCAAACCGCATCTGCTCGGGGCGGAGCTGATGGGTTCCGCGTCCGCCTACGGCGTCGGCGGCGTACACCGTCACACCCCCGAGATCCAGCAGAACCTGGAGCGCCTCGGCGCGGTCCACCCGGCGGTCTCCTTCACCCCCGTGCTCGTGCCGATGGCGCGCGGCATCCTCGCGACCTGCACTGCGCCCCTGGTCGATCCGGAGACCACGATCCAGCAGGTCCGGGCGGCGTACGCGGCGGCGTACGACCACGAACCCTTCATCCACCTCCTCCCGGAGGGGCAGTGGCCGCAGACCCAGAACGTGGTCGGCTCCAACGCCATCCACATCCAGGTCGCCGTCGACCGCGCGGCCCATCGGCTGGTCGCCATCGCCGCGATCGACAACCTGACCAAGGGCACGGCGGGTGGCGCCGTGCAGTGCATGAACCTCGCGCTGGGTCTCGACGAGACGACCGGGCTGCCCAGGATCGGGGTCGCGCCGTGAGCGTCACCGCACCCAAGGGCTTCGTCGCCGCCGGCATCAGGGCCGGCATCAAGGCCAACGGCAACCCGGACCTGGCGCTGGTGCACAACGTCGGTCCCGCGTACGCCTCCGCCGCCGTCTTCACCTCCAACCGCATCCAGGCCGCCCCGGTCCAGTGGTCGCGGACGGTCGATGTCGGTTCGTTCCGGGCCGTCGTCCTCAACTCCGGTGGGGCGAACGCGTGCACGGGGGAGGAGGGGTACGCCGACGCCCGCCGGATGGCTGAGCTCACCGCGACAGCGGTCGGCTGCGACCCGACCGATGTGGCGGTCTGCTCGACGGGCCTGATCGGGGTACGCCTGCCCATGCCCGTACTCGAGTCGGGGATCCCGGCCGCGGCGCAGGCGCTGAGCGCGACCGGCGGCGCGGAGGCCGCCACCGCGGTCATGACGACCGACACCGTGTCCAAGCAGAGCGTGGCCCGGCATGCGGACGGCTGGACGATCGGCGGCATGGCCAAGGGGGCGGGCATGCTCGCGCCGGGCCTGGCCACGATGCTGGTCGTCGTCACCACGGACGCCCGGATCGAACCCACCGTTCTCGACCGGGCCCTTCGGGCCGCCACGCGGCTCACGTTCGACCGCGTCGACTCCGACGGCTGCATGTCCACGAACGACACCGTGATCGTGCTGGCCAACGGTGCCTCCGACACCACCCCGGAGGAGGGTGAGTTCACCGACCTCCTGACCGGGGTCTGCCACGACCTCGCCCAGCAGCTGCTGTCGGATGCCGAGGGCTCGAGCCACGATATTGCGGTCACGGTGACCAACGCCGCGACCGAGGAGGACGCGGTCAAGGTTGGCCGCTCGATCACGGCCAGCAACCTGTTCAAATGCGCGATCTTCGGCCGGGATCCCAACTGGGGCCGCGTCCTGTCGGCGCTCGGGACGACCGATGCGGCGTACGATCCCGACGAAGTCGACGTCAGTTTCAATGGCGTGATGGTCTGCCGGGGCGGCGCGATCGGGGAGGATCGCGCACTGGTGGACCTGACCCCACGCCAGGTGGACGTGCTCGTCGATCTGCATGCCGGCGACCGGACGGCGACGGTGTGGACCAACGATCTGACGTACGACTACGTCAAGGAGAACGCGGAGTACAGCTCATGATGGACGCCATCGCGCACCTCGGCCCGCACGAGAAGGCCGAGGTGCTGATCGAGGCATTGCCGTGGTTGCAGGAATATGCCGGCAAGATCCTCCTGATCAAATACGGCGGGAACGCCATGGTCGACGACGACCTCAAGAGGGCGTTCGCGGAAGACATCGTGTTCCTGCGGTTGTGTGGCGTACGCCCGGTGGTCGTGCACGGCGGGGGGCCGCAGATCTCCAAGATGCTCAAGAAGCTCGAGATCACCTCGGAGTTCCGCGGCGGTCTGCGGGTCACGACCCCCGAGGCGATGGACGTTGTCCGGATGGTCCTGATGGGTCAGGTCAACCGGGAGCTCGTCGGGCTGATCAACCAGCACGGCCCGTTCGCGGTCGGCCAGTCCGGCGAGGACGCCGGCCTGTTCACGGCGTCCCGCAAGGGCCTGCGGCTCGACGGTCAGGAGGTCGACCTGGGCCTGGTGGGCGAGGTGAGCAGGGTGCGCGCGGACGCCGTCACCGACCTCATCGCGGCCGGGCGGATTCCCGTGGTGGCCTCGATCGCCCCCGACGACACGGGCGTAGTGCACAACGTCAATGCCGATACCGCAGCGGCCGCCCTGGCGATCGCGCTCGGTGCGGAGAAGCTCGTGATGCTGACCGATGTGCCGGGTCTCTATCGCAACTGGCCGGACAACCCGGAGCTCATCTCCATGATCTCCGCCGACGATCTGCGGGCGATGCTGCCGAGTCTGGAGTCCGGGATGGTGCCGAAGATGGAGGCCGCGCTGGCCGCCGTCGATGGTGGGGTGTCCCGGGCGGCCGTGGTCGACGGACGAGTCCCGCACGTGCTGTTGCTGGACATTTTCACCGACGCCGGCATGGGGACGGAGATCAACGCCACGGGCCCCCTGATGATCGCGGAGGAAGTGCATGCCTGAGGTCATTCTTCCCGGCGGGACCGGTGCGCAGCTCACCGAGCGCTATGGGCACGCGGTGATGAACACGTTCGGTCCGCCCAAGAGGGTCTTCACCCGCGGCGAGGGCTGCTACGTCTGGGACGTCGACGGGAATCGCTATCTCGACCTGCTGGCCGGGATCGCGGTCAACGCACTGGGTCATGCACATCCCCAGGTCCTGGGTGCGATCACCGCGCAACTGTCGACGCTCGGGCACGTCTCCAACTTCTTTGCGACCCCCGCCCAGATCGCGCTGGCCGAGCAGTTGACCGCGATGGTCACGGGAGATGCGGATGCCGGAGCGAAAGTGTTCTTCACCAATTCCGGGACCGAGGCCAATGAGGCGGCGTTCAAGCTGACGCGGCGCACGGGCCGCACCGGGATCGTCGCGATGGAGGGCTGTTTCCACGGACGCTCGATGGGTGCGCTGGCGCTGACGCACACCGCCAAATATCGGGAACCGTTCGAGCCCCTGCCCGGTCACGTCACGTGGGTCCCGTTCGGCGACGTCGCGGCCCTCGAGGCCGCCGTCGACGACACCGTCGCGGCCGTCCTCGTCGAACCCATCCAGGGCGAGGCGGGGGTCATCGTCCCGCCCGACGGGTTCCTGGCCGATGCACAGCGGATCGCCCACGACCATGGTGCCCTGCTGTGGCTCGACGAGGTGCAGAGCGGCATGGGCCGGACCGGCCACTGGCTGGCGGCGCAGCATGACGGTGTCGTTCCCGATGTCGTCACCCTCGCCAAGGGGCTCGGCAACGGGTTCCCGATCGGTGCGTGCGTCGCGACCGGCGAGGCCGCGGACCTGCTGCAACCGGGATCCCACGGCACGACGTTCGGCGGCAACCCCGTCGCGGCCGTCGCCGCGCTGGCGGTCATCCAAATCATCCAGCGCGAAGGGCTGCTCGAGCACGTCACGGCGATGGGGGAGCACTTCCGGGCTGCGGTGGAGGCCTTGGGCCACCCGCGGATCAAGGAGGTACGCGGGCGCGGGCTGCTGCGTGCGATCGTGCTCACCGACGAGGTCGCGCCCGCGGCCTATGACCGGGCGATGGATCTCGGCTTCGTCATCAATGCACCGCGGCCCCACGTGCTGCGCGTCGCCCCGCCGCTGGTCATCACCGCCGACCAGCTCGACACCTTCGTCGCTGCCCTGCCCACCATCCTCGAGGGGACTCCCGCATGAACGCCCTGCGCCACTTCTTGGCCGATGACGACCTGACTCCGGCCGAGCAGACCGCGGTCCTCGCGCTGGCAGCGGAGATGAAGGCCGATCCCTTCAAGCATCGCCCGTTCGAGGGGCCGCGCTCGGTCGCGATCCTGAGCGACAAGGCAACCCTGCGTACCCAGCTTTCCTTCCACGCCGGCGTCGCCGAGCTCGGCGGCAACCCCATGTTCGTGGACGGACGGCTCGCGGGCATCGGGACGCGCGAGTCGATCGCCGACTCGGCCAAGGTGTTGAGCGGGCACGTGTCCGCGATCGTGTGGCGCACGGGGGCCCAGCAGCGCATCGAGGAAATGGCCGCGCAGGCGACCGTGCCCGTGGTCAACGCGCTCACGGATGAGTTCCATCCCTGCCAGGTCCTTGCGGATCTGCAGACGATCACCGAGCACAAGGGCTTCCTGCACGGGATCCGGTTCGGCTATGTCGGTGATGGTGCGAACAACATGGCGAACTCCTATCTGTTGGGTGGCGCGCTGGCCGGGATGCACGTGCGGATCGGTGCGCCGGAGGGTTATCAGCCGGATCCCGCGATGGTGGCCCGGGCCGAGACGATCGCCGCCAAGGTGGGTGGATCGGTCCTCATCACGGACTCACCGCTCGAGGCGGTCCGCAGCGCGGACGTCGTGGCCACCGACACCTGGGTGAGCATGGGTTTGGAGGAGGAGAACGAAGCCCGGACGGTGGCGTTCGGCGCCTATCAGGTCAATGCCGATCTCATCGACCACGCGGATGCGGAGGCGATCGTGATGCATTGTCTGCCCGCCTATCGCGGCAAGGAGATCATGGCCGAGATCCTCGACGGCCCTCGCGCGGTGATCTGGGACGAGGCCGAGAACCGGCGACATGCGCAGAAGGCGATCCTGACGTTCCTCGATCGGGCGGCACGAGGGGAATGACATGGTCGAGGCGACGTGCGATCCACGAAGGCGCGAGGGATCGGTCACCAAGACCGCCCGACAGGCGATGATCATCGAGCTCATCAGCGCCGGTCACATCCGTTCCCAGACCGAACTCGCCGATCTCCTCGCCGAACGCGGGATCCGGGTCTCCCAGGGCACTGTCTCCAAGGACCTGCTGGAGCTGAGCGCCACCCGAATCCGAGCGGAGGACGGGTCGCTGGTCTATGCCGTACCCGGGGAGGGCGGCGACCGGTCCGCGCAGGCGGGACTCTCCCAGGCGGCCGAGCATCGGTTGACCCGGTTGTGCGTGGAGCTGTTGATCTCCGCGGAGTCGTCGGCGAACCTGACCGTGTTGCGTACGCCACCGGGTGCGGCCCAATATTTCGCGTCCGCGATCGATCGGGCGGCATGGCCGAGCATCCTCGGTACGATCGCCGGCGACGACACCGTCCTCGTCATCACGCGCGACCCGCAGGGGGGCGATGACGTCGCCAACCGACTGCTCGATCTGTCCGAATCCTGACCGAATGGAACCCATGCAGAACCACGAAGACCAGATCCCTGCCGATGCGAGTGCGGGGGAGGGCAGGCTCTGGGGCGGTCGGTTCGCCGGCGGGCCGGCGGAGGCGATGTTCGCATTGAGCCAGTCGACCCAGTTCGACTGGCGCCTCGCGCACTATGACCTCCTCGGCTCCCTGGCCCATGCGTCGGCACTGCGGTCGGCCGGGTTGCTGACGGAGGAGGAGTACGCCGGCTTGGCCGCCGGGCTCACCGACATGCTCGCGGACATCCTGATGCCCGATCGTGAGGGTGCCCGACCGATCGGGCCGGCCGAAACCGACGAAGACGTCCACGGCGCGCTGGAACGGATCCTGATTGAGCGGGTGGGACCGGACCTGGGTGGGCGACTGCGGGCGGGGCGTTCCCGGAACGACCAGATCGCCACGCTCGTGCGGATGTATCTCCGCGACGAATTGCGCGCCATCGCCGACCGGCTCCTCGACGTGGTCGAAGCATTGACCATGCAGGCTGCGCGGCACGTCGCACGTCCGGTCGCAGGCCGGCCCGCGGAGCTGGATCAGCCAACTATCATGCCGGGACGGACGCACCTGCAGTCGGCCCAGCCCGTCCTGCTCAGTCACCACCTGCTCGCCCATGTGTGGCCACAATTGCGCAACATCCAGCGCATGCAGGATCTCGACCGACGGCTGGCGGTCAGCCCGTACGGCTCAGCCGCACTCGCGGGAACCTCGCTCGGGCTGGATCCGGAATTAGTAGCGAGGCAGCTGGGCTTCGACGCCTCCACCGAGAACTCGATCGATGGGACGGCCGCCCGTGATCTGGTGGCCGAAGCGGCGTTCGTGCTCGCCCAGGTCGGGGTCGATCTGTCGCGGATCTCCGAGGAAGTGATCCTCTGGTCAACCGTCGAGTTCGGTTTTGTCACACTGTCGGATGCCTGGTCGACGGGATCGAGCATCATGCCGCAGAAGAAGAATCCCGACGTCGCGGAGTTGGCCCGGGGCAAGGCCGGACGTTTCATCGGCAACCTGACCGGGCTGATGGCGACGCTCAAGGGGCTCCCGCTGGCGTACAACCGCGACCTCCAGGAGGACAAGGAGCCCATCTTCGACACGATCGACCAGCTCCATGTGCTGGTGCCGGCCGTGGCAGGGATGCTGGACACGCTGACGTTCCATCCCGATCGGATGCGGGAGTTGGCACCGCGCGGGTTCTCGCTGGCGACGGACGTCGCGGATTGGCTGGTGCGTCAGCGCGTGCCCTTCGCGCACGCGCACGAGATTGCCGGTGTCACCGTGCGGTATTGCGAGGAACGAGGCATCGAGCTCGGCGATCTGACTGCGGACGATCTGCCGGCCATCGCCCCGGAGTTGGGGCCGGGGGTGCTGGATGTGCTGACGATCGAGGGATCGGTCCACAGCCGGTCCGGGCGCGGTGGCACGGCCGTCGACCGGGTGATCGACCAGATCAACGAGGTGGACGAGGCCAGCCGATCCGCTCGTGCATGGGCGTCCTCGCGGGTGCCTGCCGAGATGCCGTTCGCCTGGTCCGCCGGCCCGGCTGAGTCCGGACCGTCGCCCGCCGACGGATAAGGGTGGGACCCGGGGGCGGTCACGGCTAGGGTATGCGCCGTGAATGCATTGTTGGACGAACTGATCTGGCGGGGCCTGGTGGCCGATTCGACGAACCAGGAGGCGCTGTCCGCGCACCTGAACGCGGGGCCGATCACGTCCTATGTGGGCTTCGACCCCACCGCACCGAGTCTGCACATCGGCCATTTGGTGCAGTTGATGGTCGTACGCCACCTCCAGGCGGCCGGGCACAATCCGATTCTGCTGGTCGGTGGCTCGACCGGGCTGATCGGTGACCCGAAGCAGACCGGTGAGCGCGTCATGAACAGCACCGAGGTCGTCGCCGCCTGGGTTGATCGGCTCGGTGAACAGGTGAGCCGGTATGTCGATTTCGACGGCCCGAATCCCGCGCGGTTGGTCAACAACTATGACTGGACCGCCGAGATCAGCACACTGGAATTCCTCCGCGACATCGGCAAGCACTTCAGCATCAACCGGATGCTCGACCGTGATGTGGTGGCCAGACGCCTCGAGACGGGCATCTCCTACACCGAGTTCAGCTATGTGCTGTTGCAGTCGCTGGACTATCGGGAGCTGTACCGCCGCTATGGCTGCACCCTCCAGACCGGAGCCCAGGATCAGTGGGGCAACATCACGGCCGGCATCGACTTCACCCGACGCACCGAACAGGCGACCGTGCACGGTCTGGTGACACCACTGCTCACCAAGGCGGATGGCACGAAGTTCGGCAAGACCGAGAGCGGCACGGTGTGGATCGATCCGGAGCTCACGAGCCCGTACGCCTTCCACCAGTTCTTCCTGAACGCCGAGGACGCGAAGGTCATCGACTATCTGAAGGTCTTCTCGCCTCGCAGTCGTGAGGAGATCGGGGACCTGGCCCGACAGTTGGCGGAGGAGCCACACAAGCGTGCGGCCCAGCGGGCGCTGGCCGATGACATCACCGATCTGGTCCACGGCGTGGCGGAGCGGGAGTCTGCGGCCGCCGCCGCGGGTGCGTTGTTCGGCCGCGGCGAGTTGGGATCGCTGAACGAGTCGACGTTGGTGGGAGTACGCCAGGAGGTCGGTGGCGACGTCCTGAAGGCCGGCGCCGAATTGCCGCTGGTGGTGGACGCCCTTGTTGCCGCTGGCGTCGTGCCAAGCAAGGGCGCTGCCCGCCGCACGATCACCGAGGGCGGGGCCTATCTCAACAACGCGAAAGTGAGCGACGATCAGGCGCGGCTGACCGAGGCGGACCTGCTGCACGGACGTTTCGCCGTGTTGCGCAGGGGGAAGAAGACGGTCGGACTGGTCGAGGTCGAGCGCTGAACTCTCGTCGCCCCGGGATGTGACACACCTCACGAGAGGTGGAGTTGACAAGCCCGCGGCGAGTACGTAATGTTCACCAAGGCCTGAACGGGACACGGCAAAAGCCGGCAGAACCGCGATGGGCCCAACTCCACCACAACGATCGTGTCGGACGGGTGTGTCTTCCACTTGAAAGCCACTCAGTCGGACGCGAATGAGGTGCGTGGATCTTGGATTGCCTACACAATCCAGGGAACCGATTTGAGGGATGGTTATATCCTGAATAGTTGGTATTTGCCGACCAGTGGAATGGTGGGCAAATGACTTGGAAGGCCCAGTTTGACTGTGGCTGGTAGGGTCTATAACGTAGGAAAAGCGCTGAAGGGGGAAACCCTTTCAGGGCTTATCGGAAAGCCGCGTCGGATTTGATTTCGAAGAGGCGATCTGATAAAGTGAATCAAGTCGCGGAATACGGAAACGTGGATCGCGACATCCGGGACCTGAACAGCCCGGGACTCACCCGGGAGCCGGATTTGACTCCGGCGCTACGGATGAGTAATGTTCACCAGGTTGCCCCAGGTTGGGCAGGGCTTGTTTTGGGTCTTGTTTGGTTTGGTGTGTGTACGGTTTTTGAGAACTCAACAGCGTGTTTTACGTCATTTGCACTTTTTGGGACCTTCCTGCCCTTTTT
>DUOB01000010.1 GCA_012839035.1 Propionibacterium sp. | reverse complement strand
TGATGGTGCCGTCAAGGCGCGCCAGGATGCGGTCGAGGATGACTTGGCGGTCGAATTGCAACGCATGGGTGCGGGCCCGCAGCTCCCACGCCGCCCGGTCGTCGTCGGACAGATCACACACCGCATGATCCAGGTGGGCTCGCAGCCCGCTCACGTCACCCGGCTCATGGATGAGCGCGCAGGAGCCCACGGCCTCGCCGATCCCACCGGTCAGCGTGGTGATCACCGGTCCACCACCCGCCAGCATCTTCTCGGCCAGGGCGATCCCGAACGTCTCGATGAAGGCTTCGGCGGGCTTGGAGGGCAGTGAGTACGCCGCAGCGCCCGCCATCAGATAGGGCTTCTCCTGGTCATCGACGTCGTTGAGGAGCGTGATCCGGTCGGCCACGGACGACGCTGCCGCCAACTCCCGGAGATCCGCCTCGGCCGGGCCACGGCCGGCGATCACCAACCGGGCCCGGTCCTTGGCGCGCGAGCCGGCGTACGCCTCGATCAGATCGTCCACCCCCTTGGCCGGGGCGAGCCGGGAGAGGAACAGCACATAACCGTCGCGCTCAAGACCGCGCGTGGCGAGGTGCCGCTCGATCTCGTCGTCCGCGAGATCGACATACGCAGCCGTGTCGATTGCCGGATAGGAGATGCCGATCCGCTCGCGGCACTGCTCGGCGAACCGCGTGCCGTGGCGACGATCGACCTCGGCGGCTTCCTCGATGATGAGGTCCTTCGTGTACTCCGAGACCGCCAGGCAGAGATCCGACGACAAATAGTTCGCGAGCAAGTGGGCGGCTGCCCCGAAGCGGTCCTGGAGGACACAGTTGCGCACCACATTCGTCACGTCCGAGCCGACCGCCTCCGCGATCGTCGTCACGTTGACGGGCAGACCGGTCTGGCGGGCGACGTGGAGAGCGTCGTTGACAGCGATCGTGTGCGGGCTCAGATAGAGCGACAGCGCCACGGTTTCCACCCCATCGGTGAAGAGCTCGATCAGACGTCCCGTGATCCCGCACAGATAGCGGCCGTCCGGCAGCTTGTAGTCACCCACCGGGTCCGGGCGCTCGACCGTGATCCCCGGGCTGTAGGGCAGCATCGAGTCCAGCGGCTTGAGCGGCAGCCCTGCGGCCTGCAGTCGCTCGATCGGCCAGGTGACGATGCGCACGTCCGTGAAGCCGCGTTGCAGCGCTGCTTCGGCCAGGTTGCGGGCCTCCACCGAATGACCGCAGATCACCGGGTCTGCGCGGACCACGATGACAAGTCGGCGATCGGGTCGTGACATGGGCACCTCCGGGTTGTGAGTCGCATCATCGAACGCTAATCAGGTGACGGGCTGGGAAACAGCGGGCGTCAGGTGGGGAACGAGGGTGGACGGTGCACGGTGCCCCAATCGGTGGGGGCATCGGCCAGCTCGATGACCAGATGACCACCGCGACGGAATTCTTCGCCGCTCAGCCAGGCCCGGTCATGCCAGTGCCCATCCAGTGTGGCACCGGCCACGAACTGCGGTGGCTCGTCGGGGGACGGGGGCCGATAGCCGACCGTGTCGATGGCGAGCTGGTGCTCACCGGTGCTGATGCGGCCGTGCTCGTGGGCCGGAGCGTTGAGCAGCATGACGTCCTGTCCGACCACGGGGAAGAGCCCGAGCGACGCGAAGACATACCACGAACTCAGCCCGCCCGAGTCGTCGTTGCCGGGCAGCCCGCCACGGGTCGCCCGGAATTGGTTGGTGACGATCCCGTGGACGACCTCGGCGGTGCGGTCGGGCCGGCCGGCATAGGTGTACGCCCAGGGGGCGTCCATGTCCGGTTCATTGTTCAGGCCCTGGAAGCGACCGAGGTCATAGCCGTACAACAATTCCTCCGCGTCCGGCGCCACCCCGGGCTGCTGCTCGGGGGCTGCGCCGAAACCGAAGAAGCCGTCGAGCAGGTCGACGAAAGGTTCGTCGCCCCCGGCCAGGTCGATCCGACCGGCCATGTCATGCACAAGCCGGAACGAATAGTTCCAGCGGGTGCCTTCATAGAACGTGGAGGGCCGGAGCAGCCGCCCGTCGGAGTCGAACGCGTTGCGCCACCCGGCGGATCGTTGTGCGAGGGACTCGGCCAGTGCCTTGTCCCCGACGCGTTCGGCGATCTGGGCGGTGCACCAGTGCCCGAACGCCAGGTCCAGGGTGTGGGTGACCGGTTCGGCGCGGCCGAAGCGGAGGAATTCCTCACCATAGGTACGCCGCAGATCCTGCGCCATGAGCGTCAGCGCCAACTCCCAGTCCACCCCGTGCAGACCGGCCTGGCAGACCGCGGCCAGGAACGTGTGGGCCAACGCGCTCGCCTGCCGGGAGAACCGGTCGGCACCCCGAGCCATCCGGTAGCCGATCGGGAAGTTGCCCTCCTCCTCGCAGATCGTGATGAGGGAGGACGCCAGATCGGCCGCCTTCGCGGGGGCCAGCAGGATGAGCAGCGGGAGCTGGGTGCGATAGATGTCCCACATCGTGCAGATATCGAACGCGAACGGTCCCGGATTGGGCCACCACGGGGACTCGGAGCGCATGATCGCGGGCTTGATGAGGCTGTGATAGACCGCTGTGTCGAACACAGTCTGTCGCTCGGCCGTCGGTGCCTCGACGTGCACCCTGCCGAGATGGTCCGCCCAGGCCTCTTCCGTGCGAGCCCGGCGTACCTCAAAAACCTCCCGCTCCCGCGGCACGTCCCGCTCCAGGTTCGTCCGCGCCTGCTCCATGCCCCGCAGCGAGAAGCCAAGGCGCAACTCGATGCTCCGCCCCGCCTCGACCGGTCCGGTCCAGATCAGCCCGAACGGACGCATGGTCGTCGGGCGGATCGCGTCGAAATCCAGGCGCGAGCCGCCGGGCATGCGCCGGTGGTCATACCAGAGCTGGCTCTTCCAGTCCTCGTCCGGGCATTCGAGATGCACGGCCAGGGGAACGCCCTCGACCACGATCTGGCCCGCAGCGACACCGTGGTCCAGGATCGCCAGATTGGACCGCAGCGGGTGTGTGCGGCTGAACGGGATCGTCAGGCCACCGTGGGAAAAGTCCACGACGATGCGGGCGTTGGTGTGGCGGGGAAACGTATAGCGGTGCACTGCACTCGATGGCCCCACGGTCAGTTCGCAGTGGATGCCGCTGTCGAGCGTCGCGGAATAGAACCCGGGTGTGGCCTGCTCGTCGTGCAGCTCCCAGGCGCGGCCCAACGAATCGAGCGGTTCGAGCATGGGGGTGACCCGGAAATAGTTGTAGTACTTGCGGATCGCGCCCGTTCCCGACTGCTGGAAATGGGTGAATCCGGACGCCAACTGGACGGGGTGGATCGCCGGGGGCACGCCCTCGGTCGCGAGATCGAACCGTCCATAGCCCGTGGGATAGGCCCCCGAATAGGCGCAGGCCGACACCATGCCGAGGGGGAACGTCGCCCCGGGATGGGTGTTCCCGATCTGTGGTTTCGGACTCCACCAGGTCGCGGCCAGGCCGGTGGTGGGATGCAGGTCCGTGGGCTCACAGCCGATGAAGGGGTCGACCGAGCTGAGCGCGCGGCTCGTCATGCGGGCATCCGATCATGCATGCGAGGAAACATAGGGAGGATTCAGGGCTGCCGCGAGGGGGCACCCATCACAAACCCATAACGTGGACGTTTCCACGGGTTCCCTGCCGGCAGACGCACAGGGTCCCGACAACCATCGTTGTCGGGACCCTGAGGATCGCAGCAGTTCGGACTCAGGCGTCCTTCTGCTCCTCGGCCTGCACCTCGAGCTCCTCGTTGGTGGGCTCGGCGGTGTCCTCGGCCTGAGCAGCCTCGGCCTGCGCCTCCAGCTCCTCGTTGGTCGGCTCGGCGGTGTCCTCGACCTGCGCCTCGTCAACCTCGGCCTCGTCAACCTTGGTCTCCTCAGCCTTGGGGGCCTCGGCCTTCTTCGGCTTCTTGGTGACCGGCTCGGTCACGACCTCGATGACAGCCATGGGGGCGTTGTCGCCCTTGCGGTTGCCGACCTTGGTGATGCGGGTGTAACCACCCTCACGGTCGGCCACGGCCGGCGCGATCTCCGTGAACAGGATGTGCAGCACACCCTTGTCGCGGATGTGGGTGGCCGCCAGCCGGCGAGCGTGCAGGTCGCCGCGCTTGGCCTTGGTGATCAGCTTCTCCGCCAGTGGCCGCACGCGCTTGGCGCGGGTCTCGGTGGTGGTGATCCGGCCGTGCTCGAACAGCTGGGTGGCCAGGTTGTCCAGGATGATCCGCTCGTGGGCGGGGCTACCACCCAGGCGCGATCCCTTCGTGGGCTTCGGCATCGTAGTTTCTCCAGAATCTTTGCGTCAGGAGGGGCCACGGCCCCTCGTGCCGGGCGAGCGCCGCGGCGATCAGTATTGCTCGTCCTCCGCGAAGGAGGCGTCACCGTCTTCCTCGGGCTCATAGGTGCCGATCCCCGTCAGCGGATCGAAGGCCGTGTTGGAGTCCTTGAGCGACAGGCCCATCTCGTGCAGCTTCATCTTCACCTCGTCGATCGACTTGGAGCCGAAGTTGCGGATGTCCAGGAGGTCCTGCTCGGACCGGGACACCAGCTCGGAGACGGTGTGGATGCCCTCGCGCTTGAGGCAGTTGTAGGAACGAACCGTCAGGTTCAGGTCCTCCACCGGCAGCGCGAGATCCTGCTCCAGCTGCTCGTCGATCGGCGACGGGCCGATCTCGATGCCCTCGGCGTCGAGATTGAGCTCACGGGCGAGGCCGAAGAGCTCGACCAGGGTGCGACCGGCGGACGCAACCGCGTCCCGGGGGCGCATGGCCGGCTTGGTCTCGACGTCCACGACCAGGCGGTCGAAGTCCGTACGCTGCTCGACGCGCGTCGCCTCGACCTTGTAGGTCACCTTCAGCACCGGTGAATAGATCGAGTCGACCGGGATGCGGCCGATCTCGTTCTCACCGGACTTGTTCTGGGCGGCCGACACATAGCCACGGCCCCGCTCGACGACGAGCTCCATCTCGAGCTTGCCGTTGTCGTTGAGGGTCGCGATGTGCAGATCGGGGTTGTGGACCTCGACCCCCGTGGGCGGCGAGATATCGGCGGCGGTGACCTCACCGGCGCCGGCCTTCCGCAGGTACATCACCACGGGCTCATCCTCCTCGGAGGACACGACGAGCTCCTTGAGATTGAGGATGATCTCAGTGACGTCCTCGACGACGCCCTCGATGGTCGAGAACTCGTGGAGAGTGCCATCGATCTTGATGCTGGTGACCGCCGCGCCCGGGATGGACGACAGCAGCGTGCGCCGCAGGGAGTTACCAAGGGTGTACCCGAAGCCAGGCTCAAGAGGCTCGATGACGAACTGCGAACGGTAGTCGTCGATAACCTCTTCGCTGAGCACGGGACGCTGGGCAATGAGCATTTGTGTTCCTTCCCCCGCCAACCGCTATTTGATGACGGGCTTCACAGAATCGGCACGGACGAGCGCCCGAACCGCAGGTCGTGAGTCGCGCCGCCCCCGCCCACAGCGGGCGGCGACACGTTCCCCCGATCGGCCGGGCACCGTCCGGGCGTACGCCCATCCCGCGACCGACCGGCAGGGCTCACTTCGAATAGAGCTCGACGATCAGCTGTTCCTGGACATCGATCGTGATCTGCTCACGCGTCGGCAGGGAGTGGATGAAGATGCGCATCTGGTTGGGACGCGCCTCCATCCAGCCCGGCACCTCGCGCTCGCCGTGGGTCTCACGAGCCACGACCAGCGGATGCAGGTTCAGCGACTTCTCCTTGACATCGACGATGTCGTGCGGGCTCACCCGATAGGACGGGATGTTGACCTTCTGGCCGTTGACCAGGAAGTGGCCATGGACCACCATCTGGCGCGCCTGCCGACGGGTCGCCGCGAAACCGGCGCGATAGATCACGTTGTCGAGCCGGCTCTCGAGGATCTGCAGCAGCATGTCGCCGGTCTTGCCGGGGAGACGGTGCGCCTCGGTGTAGTACCGACGGAACTGCTTCTCGAGGACGCCATAGGCGAAGCGTGCCTTCTGCTTCTCGCGGAGCTGCAGTGCGTACTCGGAGTCCTTCGTCCGGCCGCGGCCATGCATGCCGGGCGGATAGGGACGACGCTCGAAGGCCTTGTCGTTGCCGACGAGGTCGGTGCCGAGACGGCGGGACTTCTTGGTCAGAGGACCGGTGTAACGAGCCATTGTTCAGTCTCCTCTCGGGCTCAGACGCGACGGCGCTTGGGCGGACGGCAGCCGTTGTGCGGCACGGGGGTGACATCGGAGATGGCACCGACCTCGAGGCCGATGGCGCCGAGCGAACGGATCGCGGTCTCCCGGCCGGAGCCGGGGCCCTTGACGAAGACGTCGATCTTCTTCATGCCGTGCTCCATGGCGCGGCGACCGGCGGCCTCCGCGGCCATCTGCGCGGCATAGGGGGTCGACTTGCGCGAGCCCTTGAACCCGACCGTGCCGGCCGAGGCCCAGGAGATGACCTGGCCCTGCGGGTCGGTGATCGAGATGATCGTGTTGTTGAAGGTGGACTTGATGTGGGCCTGTCCGGCCACCACATTCTTCTTTTCCTTGCGGCGCACCTTCTTGGCGCCGCCGCGGCCTGCTGTAGCCATATGTGTTTACTCCCTGGAGCCCTTGGTCACTTCTTCTTCTTGCCGGCGACGGCCTTGCGCTTGCCCTTGCGGGAGCGGGCGTTCGTCCGGGTCCGCTGGCCGTGCACGGGCAGGCCTGCGCGGTGGCGACGGCCCTGATAGGAGCCGATTTCGATCTTGCGGCGGATGTCGGCAGCGATCTCGCGACGGAGGTCACCCTCGGTCTGATAGTTCGCTTCGATGTGGTCACGCAGCGCGACGAGCTGTTCATCGGTCAGGTCGCGGACGCGGGTGTCGCCACTGATCCCCGTGGCTTCCAGGGTCTCCAGGGCGCGGGTGCGACCCACGCCGAAGATATAGGTGAGGGCGACCTCGAGGCGCTTCTCGCGCGGCAGGTCGACACCAATGAGGCGGGCCATGCGGCTCTCCTTGTCGGGTTCCGGTTGGCGTGGTCGGGTTCCAAGCGACGAGTACGCCACCGCGGAGGTCTGTGCGCAAGGCATCTGCGTCGGCCGGCCGCAAACCCGAGGGCGGGCAACCCGGCGTACTCACAACACAGCCCCGGCCTCCGACCGGGGGTAGGGGGAAATCCGAACGATCCCCACTGGCAACACCGGAGAATCCGAGGATTCACAGGACCGCTGTCCCGGGTGTCTGGCCTTGCGTTTGTTGATATTCAGTTGTGGTGCTGTGTCAAGTGGTGCCTGCGAGCCCCACCGAAGCAGGCCGGGAGGATCCTCAGCCCTGGCGCTGCTTGTGGCGCGGGTTGTCGCAGATCACCATCACGCGACCGTGGCGGCGAATCACCTTGCACTTGTCGCAGATCTTCTTGACGCTCGGCTGAACCTTCATCGAGCTTCTTTCTGATTCGAGGCGCACCGGACAACCGGCGCGCCTGTGATGGACGATCTGTCGGCGGTCACTTGTGCCGATAGACGATGCGTCCGCGGTTCAAGTCGTAAGCAGAGATCTCCACGACCACGCGGTCGCTCGGAAGGATGCGGATGTAGTGCTGGCGCATCTTGCCACTGATCTGGGCGAGCACCTTGTGGCCGTTGGCGAGCTCAACGCGGAACATCGCGTTGGGCAGTGCCTCGACGACGGTGCCCTCCATTTCGAGAAAGCCCTCTTTTTTCGACATGTACTCTCAATCTGTCCGGGGTTGGTGTCCGGCATCTTTCGATGAACTGCGGAAACGGTCGACCGGCATGGGTGACCGACGTGCAATAATACGCGGCTGCGCCGAATGGGCCAAATCGGCGACGACGGCGTACGACTGCCCGGGCGCGACTCACGCCGCTGCCAGCTGCTCCCCGTCGTCACGGCGGAGACGCTCGCGATAAAGGTTGAGGGAATCCCGCAGCGCGCGGAGCACATAGGGCGGGAACGCCATGCCCTCGCGATTCGCCCACAACACCTTGGCCTCGAACCGGCCGACGTCCTTGGCGAAGCCCTCCAGATCCTCGTTGAAACCGAGGATCTCCATCACACCACCCATGTCGGCGGTGTAGTGCTTCTTGCCGTTCGTCCCGACGAGCCCATAGGAGAACGAGCGGATCTGCTGCGTCAGCCAGAGCTGCCAGGGCTTGAGGTGACCGTTCTCGATCAGCTCGCGGGCGGACATCTGGTAAAAGGCGAAGTGACCGGGCTCCTGCTGCTTGATGGGGCCGATGATTGTGTTCGCGATCGCGTCCTCCCCCAGCTCCGCCATGGCGCGGTTCAGGGTGTTGTACGCCAACACGGCCTGTCGTTCGGTGCTCGCACCCGTGAGGTAATAGAGCAGACGGGTGACCTCGCCGATCTGCGGGATGTGCGACAGCGCTCCAAGGATCTTCATCGTCGGCTGCACCTCGAGCATGGGCTCCGCCGGCGCAAGGCCAATGTCCTGACCGAGCTGGTCGATGATCAGTCCGTGCTGGATTTCCTGTGGCTGCCAGACGTCTTCATAGAACATGCGGTCAACCTCTTTGGGCCGCGGCAGCAGGACTAGCAGCTCCAGAACGTTGCGATCGACCTCCAGCTCGACGCGAGCGAGGTATTCGATGACGTGGCCATAGCGTTCACGCAGCAGATCCGGATTCTTTACCGTCCAGTCAACGGTCGACAGGGGGATCGGCGGATGCTGTTCGCCGAGTCGTTCAACATGGTCCTTGATCTTCTGCTCACTGAGTCTGTCCTTCGCCACAAAACCAGTCTAGGTGAAGTCGTTAAGCCCTTGACGAACTCAAGATGAACCCTTATGCACTCCTGCGCCCCCCCGATCAGGACCACGCCGGCGCCCCGGGGGTCACAGCAGGACGAGCAGGATCACGATCGCGAGCAGGACCAGGACGCTGAGCCCGCCCACCAGTGCCAGTTGCGTTCGTGCTGCCGGTTTCCGGGCCTCCGCGAGCTCACCCGGCCGGCCGGGACTCTGCTCCACGATCGCCGGGACGTTGTACGTCGCCGGCTTGCCCAGCACCTCCACCGGGTGGATGAGGTCGCCGAGAGTCTTGGCCTCGAACACTTGGTCCAGCAGCTCCGAATAGGTCGTCTGGTCGATCTCCCCCTTCTCGAATGCCTCGTTCAGTTGAGCGCTCAGGCGGCTCCGCTCGGCCTCGGTGACGGGCTCGTTCGGCTGACTGCGGTATTTCGAAGAGATCGGCAGGTTCACGTCTTCACTGTACGCCTGACCGTTCCCCCGCCCCCGGCCCACTGCCGCCCCGCGCAGTTCCTCTGGCGTGTCGCACTGGTGCCGACAGAACGGGCACCCTCCGGATAATCCGGATGCCCCCGCTCCTACGGGCAGATTTCAGCTCAGGCCTGCGGCACAAGTCGTCGCTGATGCAGACCTGCGCGGATGATCTCCAACAGGCGGGCTTCGATCTGGTCCCACCCGTACATCACCTGGTCATAGGTCACCCGCACGACCCGATAACCCAGCGCCACCAACTTCTGGTCCCGAATCCGATCCCGCTCGTACGCCTCCGGGTCCTCGTGATGCTCGCGGCTGTCGACCTCAAGCACCAGCGAGGTTCCGATGAGGAAGTCGACCCGACCCACACCCTTGATCTCAACCTGTGGCTGCACCTTGATGTTCTTGGCCCGGAGTCGGAGCCGGACATAGGACTCGGCCCGATCCAAATGATTGAGCAGTCGATCGACTCCGGGCCCGTAGCCTCTCAAGACCTCTCTGAGTTCCTCCTCGGTGATGAGCCTGCGGTGGATGGCCGATTCCGCAACAACGAGGAAGTCCAGCGGCGGCAAGCAGAACACCGCCTGCATGAAGGCTTCCGGTATGCGAAGAACAGCGACGTCGGAGGCGATACGACTCCTGGGTCCGGGGCAACCGTCATGCTCGCCCCTGCGACCATGACGGGAACGATAGGTGTGCACCTTGTCACCGTGGAATTTCCACGCGCCCCGGAATGCCAGCGCCGACGCGCAGCCCAGCACGCCTCCGCCGCGTACGGCTTCGACCACCTCAGCTCTGGCCCAACGCATCGCCAACCAACCGGGTCTGAGCCTGGTCAGGACTCCGTCGGCAACCAGCTGGCGGATTTGTGCATCCGTGAAGCCAGCCTGCCGCAGCACCCTGGTTTTCACGACGCCGCCCGGCCGGAGTTCTTCAGGCACCTTCTTTTCGATGGGCACTCTCATGCCACAATGCGTGATTCCGCACTGAGCGGGTCATCCTGATCGAGCGCCTGTGGACAGCTCTTCCGGGTGTGGGCAACCCCACAGTGCACTGGGATCTGCCGACAGAACGGGCACCCTCCGGATAATCCGGATGCCCCCGCTCCTACGGGCAGATCTCAGCAACCGGACAGGGTCCCAGGCTGCTTGGGCGCGTCCAAGCGGTGGCAGGGCGGCGTAGAGCCGGGCGGTGGCAGGGCGGCGTAGAGCCGGGCGGTGACAGTGCGCAGAAACCCGGCCCGGGGAATCCCGGACCGGGTCTGCAGGGCGTTCAGCCGACGCCGAGGAGGGCGTGGGCGCGTTCGCCGTCGGAGCGGAACTCCTGGGTGGTGCTCTGGTGGACGATCTCGCCTTTTTGCATGACCATGACACGGTCGGCAACATCGAACGCGAGCCGGAGGTCTTGTTCGACGATGAGGACCGCGAGGCCAGTCTCGGCCAGTGTGGTGAGGACCTCACCGACCTGGGCGACCACGGCGGGGGCCAGTCCGTCGGAGGGTTCGTCGAGGATCAACAGCTTGGGATTGCCCACCAATGCCCGGCCGATCGCGAGCATCTGCTGCTCGCCACCGGAGAGCTGGGACCCGAGGTTCGTGCGGCGTTCCCCCAGCCGGGGCATGAGCTCGACGACCTTGTCCACGGTCCACTCCCCACGCTTGCGGACCGCGATCTCGAGGTTTTCCATCACCGTCAGCGGGGCGAACACCCGCCGCCCCTGGGGCACGATCCCGACCCCGGCACGGGCGAGCTGGTTCGGTGCCCGCCTGGCCAGGTCGGTCCCGTTGATCAGCACCTGCCCCGAAGTGGGGCGGACCAGCCCCATGATGGATTCCATCAGCGTGGTCTTGCCGACACCGTTGCGGCCCAGCACGGCGACTGCCTCGCCGGTGTCCACGTTCAGGCTGACCCCGTTGAGGACCCTGGAGCCTTCATACCCGGCGACCAGGTCCTTGACCTCAAGCAACATCGTGGCCTCCTGTGAAGAACAGCGGTTCGACACCGTCGGACTCGCCCAGATAGGCGACCTTGACGGCTTCGTTCTCCCGCACCTCGGCCGGCGTACCGTGCGCAATCAACCGCCCCGCCGCCAGCACACTCACCGACTGGGCCAACCGGAACACCAGATCCAGGTCGTGTTCGACGATGAGCACGGTCATTTCCGCCGGCAGGGTCTCGATGAGATCCATGAACCGGTGGGTCTCGGCGGCCGACATGCCCGCAGCGGGTTCGTCGAACAGCACCATGGTCGGATCACACGCCAGCACCAGGCCCACCTCGAGCTGGCGGCGCTCACCGTGCGACAGGTTGCCGCACAACTCCTGGGCCCGGTCCGCAAGACCGACCGCTTCCAGGTGCTCCATCGACTTGGTGCGGATCCTGCGGTCGGAGCCGGGCAGCGGGAAGAACCGCCACGGCGTACCGTGCACGCCTTCCACCGCGAGCGCGACATTGTCCACCACCGTCATCCCGAGAAACAGGCTGGAGTGCTGAAAAGTACGCACCAGCCCGGCCCGGGCCCGGGAGGACTCGTTGTGTTCGGTGACATCCTCACCGGCAAACCGGATCCGGCCGGCGGTGGCCTTCTGCGCCCCACCGATCACCGAGAACAGCGTCGACTTCCCCGCACCATTCGGCCCGATCAGCGCATGCCGGGCACCCCGCTGCACGTCGAACGTCACCTCGTCCACGGCCTTCAGCGACCCATAGTGCAGGCTCACACCGTCCAGGCTGAGGATGGCATCGGCGTCGGTACGCGGGGGTGCTGCCCGGCGGGCTGGTTCCTCGGTCTGGTTCACTGCGCGCTCGGGTTCTGCGCTCCGGTTCGTTTCGGGAACGGAATCACTCATGTCAGGCCCCCTCTCCGGCGACGGGGTTGCCCCCGGCGCGCGCTCTGTTGGTCCGACGCGTCAGCCCCGCGATGCCCCGCGGGAGCAAGAACACCGCCAGCACGAACACCAGGCCCAGGATCGTGCCACCGCGCCCGGCGGCCATAGTGCCGACATAGTCACGGATCAAGATCACGATCGCGGCGGCGATGATCGGCCCCCAGATGGTGCCGGCGCCGCCGAACACGACCGCCAACAGCGCGATCGCGGCCAGCGAGAACGCCATATCCCCCGGCGACACGAACCTCGCCTGCGCGGTCCACGCGGTCCCGGCCATCCCCGCCAGCGAGCCGGCGAACGTGTACGCCACCAGCTTCACCAGATAGGTCCGCCGACCGATCGCCCGCATCCGGCCCTCGCCGTCACGGATCCCTCGCATCGACCGCCCCATGGGCGATTTCACCAAGATGTACGCCAGCGCCACCCCGAACACGAATACCGCCAGAACCCAGAAATAGACCAGCCCGGCCAACCGCAGCGGCTCACCACCGGGCAGGATCGCGATCGACGGGATGCCCGACAGGCCGTTGGACCCACCCAACAGGGCCATGGTCTCGGCCTGCTTGTGGGCCAGCTCCGCGATCGCCAGCGTCACCATCAGGAACACAAAGCCCTTGGTCCGCACCGCAACCGCCCCGGTCACCAACGCCAGGAACGCGGCCACCAGCGTGCCCAGGATCAGTTGCACGATCGCGCTGTTGGTGACATGGATGCCGACCAGACCAGCCGTATAGGCCCCCGCACCGAAGTACGCCACCGCACCCAGCGTGGGCAGACCGGTATAGCCGGTCAACAGATCCACACTCACCACCAGCAACGCGAACGCCAGGATCCGCGACATCAACTGCACCGGATAAGGCGCCATCCAAAACGGCACCGACGCCAGCACAGCGATCGCCACGACCACCAACACCACACCCACCCACCGGGG
>DUOB01000009.1 GCA_012839035.1 Propionibacterium sp. | reverse complement strand
CGGGCCGCTGGTCGTTCCGGGTCAGGGCACGATCTCGAGGCGACAGTCACCCAGCTCCGGCGATTCGACCTCGAGCAGCATCCCCACCTTGAGGTCCACGGGGGCGGTGGCGCCGCCGGTGAGCACGATCATGCCCTCCTTCAGCGGGATGCCGAGCTCCGCGAGATTGCGTACCAGAAACGCCACGCTTTCCGCGGGCGATCCGAAGACGGCAGCCCCGGTGGCGGACCGCTCCTCATCCCCGTCGATCCGCATGGTGAGGCGCAGGTCCTCGGGCGGTGTGTCAATGGCCCGGAACTCACCGACGGCGAAGGCCGCGGCGGAAGAGCCGTCGGCGGTGTTGTCGGCGAACGTGAAGCCATAGCTGTTCCAGCGCGGGTCCACCACCTCCAGAGAGACTGCCCACTCACCGGCGTCGGCCACCTCGGCGGCCGTGATGTCGGCTCCGGACAGATCGCGCAGCGGGCGATAGGCGAACTCCGGCTCCACCTTCGGATGAATCCGCGTCGCCATCGACAGCGTGCCCACGACCGCCATGTGGCTCCACAGGGAGCCATAGTTCGGCTGGTCGATCCCGAGCGCCTCGCGCATGGCGGCGGACGTCCAGCCGAGCTTGTAGCCGACGCGTACCTCCCCCCGGGCCACCCGTCGCTCATCCCGTGCCCGGGCCACCGCCCAGGCGTCATCTTCGCTCAGCCCACAATGCCGGCTGGACAGCGTCGGAATGCCAATGGCCGTGCTCTCGGCCCGGTCCAGGGCATCGAGAACGCGGGTCAACTCGATCGGATCCATGCTGACTCCTTTGTCGCTGGCTTGACTGGACCATCCCCACCCTACTGAGGGATGCCCCGGAGGGCTGTGCCAACCGGGGACAACTGGAGACCACCGGGGACAACTGGAGACCACTGGGGACAACTGGAGGTCTGAGTCAGGTCCGGGTCATGATCTCGTCCCCGTCCCGCCAGGCCGCGAGCATCGTCTCGCTGCGGGTGACCACGATCATCCGCCCCTCTGCCCCCACGGCGATCAGCGCGCCCATCGCGTTGCGCGATCCGAGCTCTGTCGAAATCGCCTGCTCGCCCGCCGCTGGGAGCGAGACCCCGCCATAGGCCATGCGGGCGTACACGTCATGGGCCACGACCCCCTCCAGAAAGGCCTCCCCCTCGCCGGTCGTGGAGACCGCGACCACTCCGTCCCGTGCATAGGTGCCGGCACCGACCACGGGGGTGTCGCCCACCCGGCCGTTGGCCTTGTTGGACATGCCCCCGGTCGAGGTCGCAGCAGCGAGAGCACCGCCGACATCGCGGGCCACCGCCCCGACGGTGCCATGGCGGGGACCCGGGGCGCCCTGCGCCTGGAGCGTACGCAACTGATCCACCCGGAAGTCGGTGACGAACCAGTCCTGATCTGCCTCGGCGATGCCCCACTCGGTCACTAGCTCGCGGGGCGGGTCGGCCAGGAGCACATGCGCTGAGTTGGCCCGCACGGCCCTGGCGAGATCGACGGGGTTCCGGGCCCAGCGGGACACGGTGACAGCGCCGGCCCGACCGTCACCGGTCATCACCGAGGCGTCCAGTTCGGCACGCCCGTCGGCGGCCAACACCGCCCCGCGCCCGGCGTTGAAGACCGGATCGTCCTCGAGCGCACGAACGGCGGCACACACCCCGTCCAGGGCGGAGCCGCCGTCGGCGAGGATTGCCTCCCCCGCTTCGTACGCCGCCCGGAGACCCTCGTGATAAGCGCGCAGGGTCCTGGCGGCACCGTCGGTCTGCGGGCCACCCGCTCCCCCGTGGATCACCAGGGACCACGGGCGAGCGGCGGCGATGTCGGTCACGCGAACGGTCATGGGCCAGACCGTAGCGCCCCCGAGTCACTCGCCGTGCGGCACCACCACAGCGCGCTTCGACAGCTTGCCGTCCCGGAGCCGCTCATAGGCGACGAGCGCGTCATCGAGGGAATAGCGCTCGACGTCGGAGACGATCTGCCCGCGGCGATACATCGCGACGACCTCGTGCAGGTCCTCGATCGTGCCCCAATAGGTCGAGGAGAAATTCACCTCATAGGGGAGGCCATAGAAGTTCCACGGATAGGTGCCGCCCGAGATGCCGATGACGGTGACCGACCCGCGCTGCGCAACGGTCGCACCCGCCAGCGCGAGCGTCGCGTCCACGCCGACCATGTCGAACACGGCGTCCACGCCGCGACCATCGGTCAGCGCTCGGATCGCCTCGGCCTGGCCCTCGCCGCCGGGGACGGTGACCGCGCCGTACTTCTCCGCCTGGGCCATCGCCTCCGGCTTCTGATCGGTCGCGATGACGGTGGCGCCGGTCAGCGCCTTGAGAATCTGTACGCCGACCATGCCGAGCCCACCGAGACCGATGACCAGGGCGGTCGAGCCCCCCTTGGCCAGATAGGGCATCGCTCGCTTGATCGCGTGATAGGGCGTGAGCCCGGCATCGGCGAGCGGTGCCGCGGCGACCGGGTCCGCGTCGCCGAGCGGCACAAGGTTCCGGGCCGGCACCGTCATGTACTCCGCCATGCCGCCGTCCCGACCCAGCCCCGCGGCCAGATAGCCGACCGTGCCCGGCTGGGTGCAATAGGTGTCCTGACCGCGTGAGCAGGAGGTGCAGTGGCCGCAGCCGATGGGCCCATAGACCAAGTACGCCGCGCCCTTCTCGAAGCCCACCACGCCCGGGCCGACTTCCTCGACCCAGCCGGCCGTTTCGTGACCGAGGATGAACGGCGGGGTGAGGAGACCCGTCGGGTCGGACTCGTATTCGTCGAACACCGCCACGTCCGAGTGACACGCGCCGGCGCCGGCGACTTTGAGAAGGACCTCCCCGGCCGCCGGCTTCGGGCGGTCGACCTCCTTCAGAACGGGGAACTTCTTGTAGCTCTCGAACACGACTGCACGCACGGCTTCTCCTAAACAGCCCCGGGGGCTGCATACTGCGCAACCCCTGCGTCCACACAATTTAGTGCGCACAGCCGTGGCTAAGACGGTGTCCCATTTCAGCGCGGCAGGGACGCCACCCCCGGTTCCAGGAAGCGCTGTCCGGTGACCAATTCGGACGTTCCCTCACGGTCCAGCATCGGCAGCAGGCCGCCGTTCCAGAACGAGAACCCGGCACCGGTGATCATCGCCAGATCGAGATCGCTCGGGTCGGCCACGACCCCCTCGTCGAGCATCCGCCGCGCTTCGTCGGCAAGGGCATCGAGGACGCGTCCACGCACGCGCCCGGGGGTCGAGAACCCGTCCCCGACCTGCAGCGCGGCCACGACCTCCGGATCCAGTTCGGCCTTGTGCGGCAGATAGAAGCCGGGTTTGCCGAGCTCGACGATCTGCCGGAGTACGCCGGGGACCGCGAACCGGTCACCGAACGCGGCGGCCAGGGTCTCGTTGTTGTGGAGGGCGATCGCGGGTCCGACCAGTCCCATGAGCTGGAACGGCGGCATCGGGGCGAGGTCGGCGACGACCCGATCGGCGTCCGCGATGGGCGTACCCTCATCGACCACCCGACCGATCTCCGACATGAACCTGCCCAGCAGACGATTGACCACGAACGACGGCGCGTCATCGACGCCGATCACGGTCTTCTTGAGCCCGCGCGCGACAGCGAAGGCGGTCGCACGGGTCGCCTCGTCGGTGCGCTCCGCGCGTACGATCTCCACCAGCGGCATCACGGCGACCGGGTTGAAGAAGTGGACCCCAACGACCCGCTCGGGATGTCGGAGCCCCTCCGCCATGGCCGTCACGGACAGCGACGACGTGTTCGTCGCGAGGATGCACTCCGGCGACACCACCGCCTCGATTTCACGGAAGACCTGGCGCTTCACGTCGAGGTCCTCGAAAACGGCTTCGATGACGAACTCGGCGTCGGCGTACGCCTGCTTGTCCACGCTCCCCGTCACCTGGCCGAGGATCCGGTTCGCGCCGTCCTGACCGAGGCGACCCCGGCCGACCAGCTTCTCGACCTCCGCGCGCACATAACCGAGACCCCGCTCCAGACGTGCCTCGTCGATATCGCTCATGACGACCGGGACCTCGAGCCGCCGGGCGAACAGGAGCGCGAGCTGCGAGGCCATCAGCCCGGCACCGACGATGCCGATCTTGGTGACCTTGCGCGCCAGCTCGCGATCGGGGGCGTTCGCGGGCTTCTTGCCCCGACGCTGGACGAGGTTGAAGGCATAGATCGACGCCCGGAACTCATCGCCCATCACCAGGTCGGTGAGCGCATCGTCCTCGGCCCGATACGCCATCGCCTCATCCGACTCCTGCGCCTCGGCGACCAGATCCAACGCCCGCTCGGGAGCCGGAGCCATGCCGCCGGTGCGTGCCGTGACCAGCGCACGGGCCCCGGCCACCGTCGGTTGCCACGCCGGATCGGCCGTGTGGTCCGTGCGCTCCGGCGTGATCTCACCACTCAGCACTTGACCGGCCCACCGCAGCGACTCGACCAGGAACTCCGCACCCCCGAAGACCGCGTCGGCGATCCCCATCTCCGCCGCCGCCCGGGCTGAGAGCATCTTGTTCTGCTGCAACGGGTTCGACACGATCACCTCGAGCGCCTTCGCGGGCCCGATCAATCGCGGCAGGCGATAGCACCCGCCCCAGCCGGGCACCAGGCCGAGCATCGTCTCGGGGAGCGCGACCGACACGCCTTCCTGCATCGTCCGGTAATCGCAGGCCAGCGCCACCTCCAGGCCACCGCCCAGAGCGAGCCCGTTCACGAACGCGAACGACGGAACGCCCAGGTTGTGCAGCCGCCGCATCTGCTCGTGCCCGAACTCCGCCAGCGCCCGCGCATGCGCCCGCTCCGTGACCATGCTGATCAGCGACAGGTCCGCACCCGCCGCAAAGATGAACGGCTTGCCCGTGATCCCCGCCGCGACGATCTCCCCGTCCCGCGCGAGCCGCTCGACCTCGTCCAGCGCGGCCGAGAGGTTCAACAGGCCGTTGAAGCCGAGCGTCGTCGGCTTGGTGTGGTCGAAGCCGTTGTCCATGGAAATCAGCGCCGCAAGCCGCGGCGCGAACGGTCCAGGGTCCGTGCCCAACGTGTTTGCGTCTCTCGTCTGAGCGGGGTCGGGGATCGCGACCTTGCGTACCCGGAATTCCGTCGCCCGCTCCATCTCCGCCAACTGAGCGGCGAGCGCCTTCACGGTCTCAAGTGTGTTCACTTCTCCCCCTCCGTGCCAGCAGCAAAGGACGGGTTCTCCCAGATGACGGTGCCGCCCATGCCGAGGCCGATGCACATGGTGGTGATGCCGTACCGGACGTCGGGCCGCTCGGCGAATTGGCGGGCGAGTTGCGTCATGAGCCGTACGCCGGACGACGCCAGCGGATGGCCCACCGCGATCGCCCCGCCCCACGGGTTGATCCGCGGGTCGTCGTCGGCGAGCCCGAATTCCTCGCAGAACGCCAGCACCTGCACGGCGAACGCCTCGTTGATCTCGATCAGCCCGATGTCATCGAGCGTGAGACCCGCGCGATCCAGAGCCTTGCGCGTGGACGGGACGGGTCCGACGCCCATCACCTCCGGCTCGACCCCTGCGAACGCGAACCCGACGAGCCTCATCGCGGCCGGCAAGCCGAGCTCGGCGGCGGTGTCGGCCCCGGCGATCAGGCACGCGGTCGCTCCGTCATTGAGTCCGGCCGCGTTGCCGGCGGTGACGTGGCCGTGGGCGCGGAAGGGGGTACGCAGGGTGGCCAGGCTCTCCAGCGTGGTCCCCGGGCGCGGGGGCTCGTCGGCATCCGCGACACCCCAGCCCAGCTCCACCGAGCGGACGGCCACCGGGACGAGGTCCGCCTGGATGCGTCCCGCGGCGAGTGCTGCGGCGTACTTCGCCTGCGACCCCACCGCATAGGCATCACAGCGCTCCTTGGTGATCTGCGGATAGCGATCGTGGAGGTTCTCCGCGGTCTTGCCCATCACCAGCGCCGACTGATCGACGATCCGGTCCGCGAGGAACCGCGGGTTTGGATCCATGCCGGCACCGATCGGGTGGCGCCCCATGTGCTCGACGCCGCCGGCAAGGGCGATGTCGGTCTGACCGAAGCCGATCGCGGCGGCCGTCGTCGTCACTGCGGTCATCGCGCCGGCGCACATGCGGTCGATCGCATAACCGGGCACCGACTTCGGCAGGCCCGCGAGCAGGCCGGTCGTCCGGCCCAGCGTCAGACCCTGATCACCGGTCTGGGTCGTCGCGGCGATCGCGACATCGTCGATTCGTTCGGGGGGCAGGGTGGGATTTCTGCGCAGGAGCTCCCGAAGGCAGGCAACGACCAAGTCGTCCGCTCGGGTGTGGGCATAGAGCCCCTCGTCGCCGGCCTTCCCGAACGGGGTGCGTACCCCATCCACGAAAACCACATCTCTTGGTGTCACTGAGGTCTCCTTTGACGCTCGAAGCGAGGCTACTGAATAGTAACTTGCTCTCGGGTGGTGCGCCACCCGAACCGAGCGCCGAGCGCACCTTGCAGCCTCAGGCCCGGAGCCGTTGGACGATCAATTCCCGCGCCGCGAGGGCGGCGCGGACCGGGACAACGGGAAACACATGGATCTGCCCCTCCTCCTCGTGGAAGTCCACGGGCACCTGCGCCGCCCGCAGTTTCTCGTCCAGAATGCGGATGTCCGGGGCGAGGATGTCGTCCGTGCCGGAGAAGAGCAGGATCCGCCCGAGCCCCTCCATCTCCCCGAACAGAGGGCTGACCCGCGGATCAGTGACCGGCAGGTCCCCGCGCCAGAGCTCGACGAAATAGCGGGTCCCCTCGACGCCGAGCAGCGGGTCCCGCGGCAGGACCTCGGGAATCTCCGGGTTCTCCAGCCGCAGGTCCAGAGCCGGCGAGATGAGGATCGTGTCGTCCAGGGTGATCCCGTGGCGATCGCGGAGTTCCTGGGCGGTCGAGAGGGCGATCTGGCCGCCGGCGGAGTCGCCGGCGATGGTCGTACGCGTGTTGGTCGCCTTTGTCTCCCGGGTGATCTGGACAAAGCGGTCGATCACCTCCGCCGCGTTCGCGAACGGGATGAGCGGATAGATCGGGACGATGAACGTCGTGGCGGCCTCCGCCGCGAGCTGCGCGACAAAATGCCAGTGCAGAAACGTCATCTCGTTCACCCACCCGCCGCCGTGCGCATAGATGACCGCGCCCGACGGTTTCGTGTGCCTGGGCTTCACCCGATAGACCGGCCAGCCGCGCCACCGGTCGATGTCGATGACGACGTCCCGGCGGATGCGCTTGGGTGGGGCGTACGACTGCGGCCGGATCGCGTACGCGCGCACATGCCGGCGCGCAGTATCGGCCGACAGGAAAGACTTGTTGACCCCAGTGGCGCGGATCAGCGGAGGAACAATGCGGTCGGGGAGCGTGAACGCCATGGCCCGACCCTAGTTGCAACGCCAGTGGCCCGCCCCCAGGGGACGGGCCACCAGTGTCAGATCCGAAGATCAGGCGTTCTTGGCGTTCAGGACTGCCTGAGCCGCGGCGAAGCGCGCGATCGGGACACGGAACGGCGAGCAGGACACATAGTCCAGACCGATCTCGTTGAACAGGTCGATCGACTCGGGGTCGCCACCGTGCTCACCGCAGACGCCGGTCTTGAGCTGCGCCTTGACCGAGCGGCCCTTCTCGACGCCCATGCGCACGAGCTCGCCGACGCCGTCGCGGTCCACGGACTCGAACGGGTTGCGCGGCATGACTTCGTCGATGACGTACTGCCCCAGGAACCCGCCCTCGGCGTCGTCACGGGAAATGCCGATGCCGGTCTGGGTGAGGTCGTTGGTGCCGAACGAGAAGAAGTCGGCGTGCTCGGCGATCTGGTTCGCAGTCACCGCCGCGCGCGGCAGCTCGATCATGGTGCCGACCGTGTACGCCAGCTCCTGGCCGGAGTTCGCGATTTCCTCGTCCGCGGTCGCCACGACGATGGCGCGCTGACGCTTGAGCTCCTCCGCGTACGCCACCAGCGGGATCATGATCTCCACGTCCACGGTCTCGCCCTTGCGATCGCGCACGGCCAGGGCCGCACGGATGATCGCGCGGGTCTGCATCTCGGGGATCTCCGGATAGAGCATGCCGAGACGGCAGCCACGGGTGCCGAGCATGGGGTTCTGTTCGTGCAGACCCTTGACCTGCGCCAGAACGCGGCGCTCGGCCTCGATCTCGGCTTCGTCAGCACCGGTCAGCTCGAGCTTCTGCACCTTGAGCGACTGCTCGACGAGGTCGGGCAGGAACTCGTGCAGCGGCGGGTCGAGCAGACGGACCGTGACCGGCAGGCCGGCCATGGCCTCGAAGATGCCCTCGAAGTCCTGCTGCTGCATCGGCAGGATCTTCTCGAGCGCCGCGGCACGCTCCTCGTCGCTCTCGGCGAGGATCATCTCGCGCACGGCCGGGAGGCGATCCTCGGCCATGAACATGTGCTCGGTGCGGCACAGGCCAATGCCCTGGGCGCCCAGCTCACGGGCCTTCTCCGCGTCGACCTTGTTGTCGGCGTTGGCGCGGACACCGAGACGGCGGACCTCGTCGGCCCACTGCACGATGTGCTGGAAGTCGTCGTTGATCTGCGGCGGAACCAGCGGCAGCGACCCGGCAAAGACCTCACCGGTGGAGCCGTCGAGGGTCAGGACGTCGTCCTCGCCATAGACCTTGTCGCCGATGGCGACGGTCTTCGCGAGCGGGTCGATCTTGATGCCGTGGGCACCGGCGACGCAGGGCTTGCCCATGCCGCGGGCGACGACGGCCGCGTGGGAGGTCATGCCGCCATGGGCGGTCAGGACGCCCTGGGCCTTGATGACACCGGCGATGTCGTCCGGGGTGGTCTCGAAGCGTACGAGCACGACGGGCTCGGCGTCACCACGCTCCGCAGCGGTCTCGGCGTCGAAGCAGAGCTTGCCGACTGCGGCGCCCGGGGAGGCCGGGAGGCCCTTGGCGATCGCGGTCTGGCCGTGCTCGGGGTCGATCGCGGGGTGGAGGAGCTGGTCGAGCTGAGCCGGCTCGATGCGCTGGAGCGCCTCTTCCTTGGTGATGATCCCCTCTTCGACCATGTCGTTGGCGACCTTCAGGGCAGCGGCGGCGGTGCGCTTGCCGTTGCGGGTCTGGAGCAGGTAGAGCTTCTCGTTCTCAATCGTGAACTCCATGTCCTGCATGTCCTTGTAGTGGCGCTCCATCGCGTTCATCGTGTCGATGAGCTGCTTGTACGCCTCCGGCAGGACTTCTTCCATCTCTTCCAGGTTGCGCGGGGTCCGGATGCCGGCCACCACGTCCTCACCCTGGGCGTTCACGAGGAACTCGCCATAGAGCTCCTTGGCGCCGGTGGAGGGGTTGCGGGTGAAGAGCACGCCGGTCGCGGAGGTCTCGCCGCGGTTGCCGAACACCATCTGCATGACGTTCACGGCGGTCCCGAGGTCGGCGGGGATGTTGTTGGCCTTGCGATAGACCTCGGCGCGCGGGTTCTGCCAGGACTCGAAGACTGCGTTGATGGCGCGCTTCAACTGCTCCTTGGGATCGGAGGTCCAGTCACCGCCCAGGGCGTCGTTGGAGAGCTTCTTGAAGATCGCGACCAGTTCCTGGAGGTCCTCGGTGGTGAGGTCGGTGTCCTCCGCGACACCCTTGTCGGCCTTGATCTTGGTCAGGGCGTCCTCATAGATGTGGGGCTCGATGCCCTCGACGACCTCGCCGTACATCTGGATGAAGCGACGATAGGAGTCCCAGGCGAAGCGCTCGTCGCCACCCGCGGCGAGACCGGCCACGGTCTCGTCGGAGACGCCGAGGTTGAGGATGGTGTCCATCATGCCGGGCATGGACTGGACCGCACCGGAGCGCACGGAGAGCAGCAGCGGCTTCTCCGGGTCACCGAGGCCGAGGCCGGTGCGCTCTTCAAGACGGGCAAGGGCCTGTTCGACCTCGGGCCACAGGTTCTCGGGCCATTCGCCATCGCGATTCATCGTCTCCACGCACGCGGTGGTGGTGACGGTGAAGGCGTCGGGGACGGGCACGCCGAGACGGTGCATCTCAGCGACACCGGCGCCCTTGCCGCCCAACAGATTCCGCATCGTGGCGTCGCCATCGGCGAGGTCGTACACGTACTCGGTGTGCATCGGGTCTCCTTGTTTCTCGGGTATTGCAGTCGCTTCGGAGCGAATTCAGGGAGCGAACTTGAGCTCGCCGGGCAGTCTGCGCAGCACGCCGCCATTGGCGCGGGCGCGGTCGTCGACTATGTCGATGATCCGCGCGGCCGACTCCTCAAGGGCCATCTTGGTGGTGTCCAGCACCGGGCAGCCCAACCCGCGCTGGATCGCCTTGATCTCATCGAACTCGTCATAGATCCTGACCAGCTCCGCATAGCCATCGGATCGCTGATGTGAGCCCATGCCCTTGAGTCTTCTGGCCCGGATGTCCGCGAGCAACTGGGGGTCGAGGGTCAACCCGACAATGCGCCAGCGCTCGATCTCATACAGTTCCGCCGGCGGCTTGATGCCGGGCACCAGCGGGACGTTCGCCGTCTTGTAGCCGAGATAACCGAGATACATCGACAGCGGTGTTTTGCCACAACGCGAGGCGGCCACGATGACGATGTCAGCGTCCTTGAGCCCCTCCGGCTGTTGGCCGTCGTCATGGCGCACGGCGAATTCCATCGCCGCGATCCGGGTGAAATAGTCCTTCTCCACCCCGACCGGGCGCATGGCCACCCGGACGGGCGCGACGCCGGTGGCGAGCTCGAGCTGCTGCAGGGTCGGCCCCAGCAGATCGATGTGCACCAGCCCCAGCTCGGCGCAGCCATCGTCGACCAAATCGCGAAGAACTGGATTGACCAGGGTCGACATGACCACGGAGGGCCGGTCGACGTGGCCTCGAAGGGTGTCGAAGATCAGGAACAGTTCCTCGGCCGTCGTCACCCGGGGATGGCGAACGATCCGAAAGGGATGGTCGGGGAACTGGGCCTGAGCGGCCCTGGCCAGGCGTGCTGCAGTGGCGCCGGTGGAGTCGGCGATCACGTGAATCTCGAGGGCCTGGTCGGACACATCGCCAACTTACTCTGTCCGTGCTTCGCGGGAGCACGTACCACCCAACCAAAGCCACTATCCGGGCCCTTTGTCTCGCAGGGTGAATGTTCAGGGGTCGTTGACGTCCGAAATTCCGCGTACGCGAGTATTCCTCCCGGATTCGTGGCACGATTCTCCTCCTTCTCTTCCCCTCTCCCCCTTCTCTCGCCCTCTCCCCCTCCCCTCCTTCTTCTCTCCACCCGCGCCAGGGCTCCCGGCGACTCCGCTAGCGTCCCGGGACATGGACCCCGTCGACCGCCTCATCCTCGACGAGACCCCCGAGCCCGCCGGCCGGGTGCTGGTGCTGGATGCGCCCGAACTTGCCACGGCCGCGGCGGCCCGGGGTTGGGATGTGATTGCGTACGCCGACTCCCTGCTCGACGAGCGACGCTGCGAGGTCCCGGTGACCGACCGGCTGCCGGAACCCGGCCGCGTACCCGAATCCCTGACGACCGTCGACCTGGTGCTGCTGCGGCTGCCGAAGGCGACGGCGGCGCTGGAGGAGTACGCGCAACGTCTCGCCCTGCTCCCGAGCCTGCGCCACGTGGTCGCGGGCGGGCGCGTGAAGCACATGACGCGGTCCATGAACGAGGTGCTGGCCACCCGGTTCGACACCGTCCGGGCGAGCCTCGGCCGGCAGAAGTCCCGCGTGCTCCACGCAACCGGGCCGCTGCCCGGGACGGTCGATTTTCCGCGCACCGCACAGCATGCCGAACTGGGGCTGACGCTCGCGGCCCACGGCGCGACCTTCGCCGGGAGCCGGATCGACCCGGGCACCCGGCTGATGGTCGGCGCGCTCGACCGACTGCCGCCCGCCGACCCGGACATCCCCGCCATCGACCTCGGTTCGGGCAACGGGACGTTGGCTGCGCTCCTTGCACGCGCCGGGCACGCCGTGATCGCGATCGACGAATCCCGGGCCGCCTGCCTGTCGACCGCCGCGACCGCGCGGTTGAACGGTCACGCTGCCGGGGAGGCGGCGGGCGACGTGACGGTGCAGCGCGCGGATGGCCTGACGGCGACACCGGACCGGAGCGCGCGGCTGATCGTGTGCAATCCGCCCTTCCACGTCGGCACCACCAAGGACTCCACGCCGGCGCTGGCGATGATCGATGACGCGGCCCGCGTGCTGCAGCCGGGCGGGGAACTGTGGCTGGTGTTCAACGCGCACCTGCCCTATCTGCCACGGCTGCGGCAGCGGATCGGGCGTACGGAGATCGTCGCGCGGAACCAGAAGTTCATCGTCACGCGCAGCGTTCGCCGGGTTCGTCCCACCTTATGATTTTTGTCCGGAAGGAGGCGTATTATTCCGGGATGAGCACCACATCCTCCCAGCCCCGCACACAGGCGACGAAGCGCCCGACAAGAACAAGAAACAAGCCAGCGGGGAAGAAGGCCTCCGGGTGGGTCCCCAATCAGCACGGGGCCTGGGCGATGCTCATCGCACCCTTCACCGTCGGTGCCGCGCTGCACGTCCGGGATTTCGGGTGGTCCTGGCACATCCTGCCGCTGTTCGGCGCCTGGATGTTCGGCTATTTCGCGTTCGCCGCCGCCTCACTGTGGCTGAAGTCCCATCGCAAGCAGAAGTTCCTCAAGCCGATGGTGACCTATGCGAGCATCGCAGGGGTCCTGGGCCTGCTGGTGCTGCTGCTCATCGGTCCGGCGCTGCTGTGGTGGGGGGTCGCCTATGTGCCACTGACCGCCATCACGCTGTGGCTCGTCGCGCACAGGAAGGAGCGCTCCACGCTCTCGGGGCTGCTGACGATTGCCGCCGCGGGGCTCATGGCGGTCACCGCGGCCCATCCGGTCCCGACCGACGCGCTGCGCCCGGAGGCCGCGAACGCCTGGTGGCTGGCGGCGCTCGCGTTCACGTATTTCTTCGGCACCGTCCCCTATGTGAAGACCCTCATCCGTGAGCGTGGCCACAAATCATGGGTGATCGGCTCGGTGGTTTATCACGTCGTGGCGACCGCGCTGGCCGCCGTCGCAGCGGCCTTGGGCGTGCTGTCGTGGTGGTGGACGGCCTTCTTCGCACTCATCACGGTCCGGGCGTGGCTGGTCCCGGCGCTCGGACCCATGTCGGGGCGCAACGTCTCTCCCAAGCACGCCGGTTTCGGTGAGGTCGCGGTCACGCTGGTCTTCGCGGCCATCGCACTGACCACCCTCTGAAGCCACAGATTCCGGCGGGATCGGCGCCCAGGCGGTGAATCCGGGGCGGGTGTGAGGTCTAGTACGGTTCCGATCATGATCGCCGCTCGCGCCGGACTCGTCAGCGCCCATCCGATCCCCGTCGAGTTGCTCGACCGCGTGCACCTTCTGCTGCCCCGATTCATCGCCACCACGCCGACCAGCCCGGGATTCGACGCCGTGGCATTCACCGGCCGGATCGACGAGGGCGCCGGTCCTGCGCTGCGCACCCGCATCCGCGAACTCGCCGAGGAGTCGGGGGTGGATGCGACGCTCACCTGGGGCCCGTTGGCAGAGGAGGGACCCGGTCTGATCGTGATGGACGTCGATTCGACGCTCATCACCGGCGAGGTGATCGAGCTCATCTCCGCCCATGCCGGCAGTGCGGAGATGGTGTCCGACATCACGGAGCGCGCCATGCGCGGGGAGCTGGACTTCGCCGAGTCCCTCGCCGCGCGGGTGGCGACGCTCGAGGGCCTGCCGGAGACCGCACTCGGCAAGGTCGCCGGCGAGGTCAGGCTGTCCAACGGCGCGGCCGACCTCATCACCGCGGCCCACGAACAAGGGGTGGGCGTGGGTCTCGTCTCCGGTGGTTTCCACGAGATCGTCGACCCGCTCGCAACGTCCCTCGGCGTGGAACTCGTCCGGGCGAATCGCTTCGAGGTCGTTGACGGTCGCCTCACCGGACGCACGCTCGGGCCGATCGTCGACCGCGACGCCAAGCGGCGGCATCTTCTCGAGTTCGCCGACCTGCTCGGGGTCTCCACCGAGCGGGTCATCGCGATCGGCGACGGCGCGAACGACCTCGACATGTTGGCCACGGCCGGCCTCGGGGTCGCCTATTGCGCCAAGCCCATCACGCACGCCGCTGCAGCCGCCGCCGTATCCTTCCCCCATCTCGACGCGGTACGCGTTTTTGCGGGGATCTGACCCCGCGTACGCTCGAATCCAGGAGGGATCAGCGTGTTCGAACGAACCATCGACTCGAACGGCTGGGGACGCTGCTCCGGTGCGACCCCGGCCGGTGGCCGATTCACAGTGCACGACCACGGCGCCCACATCACCGAATGGAAACCGGCGGTCGATGCCGAACCGGTGCTGTGGACCAGCCCCAACGCGCGTTTCGAACAGGGCGCCGCAATCCGGGGCGGGATCCCGATCTGTTTCCCGTGGTTCGCCAACGGCCGCAAGGACAACAAGACCCCCGCCCACGGCTTCGCCCGGCTGCTGCAGTGGCAGCTGCTCTCGGGCAAGGAGGCCGGCGGTGTCACCACACTGCGCTGGCGCCTGGACGAAACGATGATCACCGATCTGGAAGCCGTCGACCCGGGACGCAATCGGTTCGAGCTCGAGGTCACCCAGACCTTCGGTGAGGACCTGACGGTCCGGCTGTCGCTGCGAAACACCGACGCCGCACCGCTGGTCGTCGAGGAGGCCCTGCACACCTATCTGACCGTGGGGGACATCAACGAGGTCTCCGTGCACGGGCTGTCGGGCGTCGAATATCTGGACAAGCTGACGTCGCGCTATGACACCCAGATCGGCGCGGTGGAGTTCGACGGGGAGGTCGACCGGATCTATTGGCTGAACACTCCGGTCGAGGTTCACGACCCAGTCCTGAACCGCCGCATCATCCTCACAACCGGGCGGTCCGACAACACGATCGTGTGGAACCCGGGGCCGGACAAGAGTGCCGGGTTCTCCGACATGCCCGATGACGCCTGGCGGTCGATGGCCTGCGTCGAGACCGCGAACGTCCGGGACCGCGCGGTTCACCTCAACCCGGGCCAGGCCCACGAACTCACCCTGACCATCACCACGGCACCGCTGTGAACACCCGGGGCACCCCCGCCCCCAACCGCCGGCTCATGCCTGCCCGCTGGCTGGCGTACGCCGCTGTCGTCGCCGTCCAACTCACCGCGCTGTGGTTCGGCGAGCGCCGCATCAGCGTCCCCGCCCAGTCGCTGCTGATGCCGGTGCTCGCCGTGGTCGCGCTGGCCATCCCGTCACGACAGCTCCGGACCTGGAGCTTCGTCGCGCTGTTCTTCTCGTTCCTCGGGGACACCCTGCCGCGGTTCGTCCCCGAGGCGTACGAGCTCTCGGCACTGCTCGCCTCGTTCCTGATCGCGCACGTCACCTGGATCATCGGGTTGTGGCGCGTACGCCCGCCGCGCCCCTGGCTGCTGATCGTCTATCTGGCTGTCGCCGTGGGTGTGGTGACCTGGACGATTCCCGGCGCCGGCTTCCTCGCGCCGGGCGTGGTCGTCTATGCCGCGGCACTGCTGACGACAGCGGTGCTGGCGAGCGGTCTCGGCTGGCCGGGAGTGGTCGGCGGCGCGCTCTTCATCGTCTCCGACTCACTGATCGCCGCGCAGAACTTCACAGCGTTCACGTTCCCCCACCACGACGTGGCCGTGATGGCCACCTATGCGGTGTCCCACGGCCTCCTGGTTCTGGGCATCACACGCTCGCCGGGCCAGCGCGCCGGCCTGGCCTATTCCCCGCGCCTCGGCTGGCATCGGCCCGGGAATCCGCAAGCGAGTTCCGGCTGACACCAACCGCCCACTCACGCTGTGGCGGCGTTCTCGACCTCCGGCTCGAGCTTCGACCAGCGGCGCGCGAGCTGGGCACAGACCATGAGCTGGATCTGATGGAAGATCATCAACGGCAGGACGAGAATGCCGACGGTGGCGGCGGGAAAGATGACCTGGGCCATCGGCAGCCCGGACGCCATGGACTTCTTCGATCCGGCGAAGATGATCGCAACCCGGTCCGGCCAGGAGAAGCCGAGCGCCTTGCTGATCACCATCGTCCCCGCGATCACCACGGCGAGCAGGACACAACAGGCCACGAGCAGGGCGACCAGCTGCCATCCGCCCAGCCTGGAGAACATGTCCTCGCGCATGCCTGCGGAGAACGCCGCATAGACGACCAGCAGGATCGCGCCACGGTCGAACTTGGTCGTGATGGCTTTGTGGCGGTTCAGGACCCCGCCCAGCCAGCGATGCACGAGCTGGCCGATCGCGAACGGCAGCACGAGCTGGAGGAACAGTGCGCGGATCGTGCCCAGGTTCACTCCGGCGGCTGCACCCATGGCGAGCGCGACGAGCAGCGGGGTGATCACCACGCCGAGCAGGTTGGAGATCGAGGCCGCAACGATGGAGGCCGCGACATTGCCCTGGGCGATGGAGGTGAACGCCACCGATGACTGCACGGTCGACGGCAGCAGCGACAGGAACAGCATCCCGGCTGCCAGTTCGGGACCCAGGAACGGGCGGCTGACGAACGCCGCGACGAACCCGAGGATCGGAAACATCACATAGGTGAAGGCGAGCACCAACGAATGGAGCCGCCAGTGCTTGAGGCCCTGCAGCGTCTGGTCGGCGGACAGTCGCGCCCCATAGAGGAAGAACAGCAGCGCCACCGCCAGGTCGGCCGCGAGCTCCACGGGACGGACCGCGCGCCCGGTCGCGGGCAGGATCGCCGCGAGGAGGACCATGCCGAAGAGCAGGAGGATGTACACATCGAGCCAGCCCGCGACGACCTTCCACACCCTTTTCACCCGGAGGACTGTACGCGAGCCCGACACGCCATCATCTTTTCTCCGCAGATCTCGGGATTCCGCTAGACAGCGCCATAAAGTCTCAGCGTGGATCCGATCAACAATCCGTACGCCCCCGGCGCCGGCCAACGCCCACCCGAACTCGCCGGTCGCGATGAGCAGCTGCGCACGTTCGAGGTCGTCCTCGAACGCATCGCCAAGGGCCGCCCGGAGCGGTCGATCGTGCTCACCGGCCTCCGGGGCGTCGGGAAAACGGTCCTGCTGAACACCTTGCGCTCGGCGGCGGTACGCCGGGGCTGGGGTTCCGGGAAGTTCGAGGCCCGACCCGACCAGGGGCTGCGGCGGCCGGTGTCCGCGGCGCTGCACACCGCAGTGCGGGAGCTCGGCCACCCCTCCGGCGAGGACGTCGAGCAGGTGCTCGGCGTGATCAAGTCGTTCGCGCTGCGGGATGCCGCGCCGAACGCCAAGATCCGCGACCGCTGGCAGCCGGGGATCGACGTGGCCGCGGTGCCGGGGCGCGCGGACTCCGGGGACATCGAGATCGATCTCGTCGAGCTGCTGACCGATGTTGGCGGGCTCGCCCAGGACGTGAGCAAAGGCGTGGCGATCTTCATCGACGAGATGCAGGATCTCCAGCCCGAGGACGTGTCCGCCCTGTGTGCTGCCTGCCACGAGATCTCCCAGAACGCACTGCCGGTCATCGTCGTCGGTGCCGGCCTGCCGCACCTGCCGGCGGTGCTGTCGGCGTCGAAGTCCTATTCCGAGCGGCTGTTCCGCTATTCGCGGATCGACCGGCTCGATCCCGCGGAGGCGACCCGCGCGCTGCAGACCCCCGCGGAGGACGAGGGCGCGGAGTGGGATGAGGAGGCGCTGGCCGCCATGTATGCCGCCACCGGCGGCTATCCCTATTTCATCCAGGCGTACGGCAAAGTCTGCTGGGACGTCGCACCCCGCTCGCCGATCACCGCCGAGGACGTACGCGTCGCCTCGCCCGAAGCCGAGTCCGAGCTGGCGATCGGCTTCTTCGGGTCCCGGTTCGAGCGGGCGACACCGGGCGAGCGCGAATATCTGCGAGCGATGGCGGACCTGGCGTACGAAGCGTCCGAAGGCGACGAACCGGTCGAGGCGGTCCCGACCGCCGACGTCGCGAGGCACCTCAACCGCAAGCCGCAGTCGCTGTCCCCGGCACGCGACGCCTTGATGAAGAAGGGCCTGATCTATTCCGGCGAGCGCGGGCAGATCGCGTTCACGGTGCCGCACTTCGGGCGGTATCTGCGCGCACAGACCGCCTGACCCCGGTGGCCGGCGCGCTGAGCACGCCCGCCGAGGTCACGTTCGGGCGGCGTCGAGCTGCTCCATCGATTCACTTTCGAGACGCAGCAGGGAGGCCTGGTCGTCGCGCCCTGGATCGGACCGAGGCTCGCCTCCTGGATCGGGGTGTGACCCTCACCGCCGCAGCGGAGTGGAGCGGGTGATCCGGCTGGTGGTGTAACGGGTGTGGCGTCGAGGCCTTCGCCTGGGGTCCCACCCGGTCGGCGGGATCACCTCGGGGAGCCGATCAGCGCCCAGGCGGATCGCCCACCGATGGGGATTGTCGGCGTCCCAGGTCTGTCCGCGACCAGGCTCGATCCGACGGTGGTGGTGGGGGCAGAGCAGCACCAAATTGTCACGGCTCGTCGGTCCCCCGGCCCACCAGGGGATGATGTGGTGGGCCTCGCAGACCTCCGGCGGCCGGTCGCAGCCCGGGAACGCACAGCCGCGGTCGCGCAGGACCAGGGCAGCCCGGATCTCTGGCGTCACCAGCCGCTTCTCCCGGCCCACATCGAGGGGGACCCCCAGGTCGTCCAGGACGGCCGGGATGAGGTCGCAGTCGCAGGCGAGGCGGCGCGCCTCGTCTGCGCCGACGAAGCTGCCACCGGTGAGGGCCATCTCCCCCAGCCCACTGATGAGGGCACCGAGGGGGAGGATCAGGTTGACCCGCGGCCGATCACCACCATGCAGGGGCGCCTCACCCCGAGCCTGATGGGCCCGGACAATGGTCATCAACGCGTCCGCCAACAGGTGGCTCTTGTCCTTCGGAGGGCACGGGTCGTCAAGGGCCTTCTTCCAGGCGGACTCCGAATAGGCGGACAGAATCGCGGACAACTCCTCACCCTCGGCCGCATCGAAGCTGCCCCGCAGGATCCACGACCCGTGATGATCGGGGATGAGTTTCAGCCCACGTTGAGCGGCTGCACGCCGCTCCTCCCGCGCCAACTGCTCGCCGAGGATCTCCTCGACCCGATCAGGCGCGACGTTTTCCAACAGCCGCCACCCGAGCCGGGACAGATCAGCGGGGTCGTGCTCGGCAGCAAAACCGATCATCGTCGCCGTCGCGGCTGCGAGCTCGGCAGTGGCGAGATCGTCGGGAAGCTCCGCCAGAGTCTTCGCAATCGCCACCGCCTGAGCGGTCGACACATCACCGGTCGCATGCGCAGCGGCCAACTCCGGGAAGGCTCCGATCCTGACGGCCTCCTTCACGATGCTCCTGGCCCGCTGCACCGTGTGGCTGTGTTCACGGCGCAGCCATTCCGCAACCGAACAGGAAGCCACCTCCTGAGTGGCGTCCCGGATCTCGAGCTCCCGGACCACCGCCGCACGCGCCGCCTCGACAATCGAGACCAACCGATCAGCGGCTGTCGCCAACTCCGCGAGACTCTTGTTGGTGACCAGGCTCAACCCGGGACCCTCCGGCGCGACGAGGGCATTGGACAGCACGGTGCCGAGGGCCGGGATGGCTTCGAGGCCGGTGGTCGGGTTCTCCATGCCACAGTCCACACGGCGGGACTGACATTATTCGCTCTTCTGTTCGATATTTCCGGAATAGGAAACCCGCTCCGATGCTGTTCGGCTAACCCCGGAGTGAAGGGCCCCGGAGTGAAGGGCCCCGGAGTGAAGAGCGTGTCCGCCGTTGCTGAGCCCCCGGCCTCCTACCGTGGCACCCGTGAATCCCGATCTCACCCCTCTTCAGACCCTTCACCAACTCGTCGCCTGACTCGGCGTCCTCGCCACCAACTCCGCCGCCCTCCAGCCGAGTTCGGACACCGCGCAACGCATCGACTCCGGATTCGCCTATCGCGACGGAAGCGGCGGCGGCATTGTCGTGATCCGTCGCCCGGACGGCCCGGACGGGGAACGCTGGGTCCTGTTCGGGGGTGATCGCGATCTGTTCGGTCCGGTCGACCGGGCGGAGGACTGGAACGTCTTCTTCCGCCCCGGGGAGCGCGGACCCGGCGTACCCGACTGGACCGGCTTCGCCCACACCGGCGACACCAATCGCTGGCACGGGGAGGCGCTGGGACTGTTCACGTGGTTCGACGGGGGACGCTGGCACCAGTCCGGAGCGGTCCTGGACCGCCTCCCGGAGGACGGCGACCCGCGCTGGGCAGAGGACAACCTCACCGAACTCGACCCCGTTCACCCCTGGCGGCACGGCCGGATGACGAGGGTCAGCGAACTGATCGGCAGCGACGAAGAGGTGCTGCAGCAGATGAGACCCGACGGGCCCCACGAACTCCAGCAGGACGTCGCCGGTGATGTCGACCTCACCGCGCTGACCCGGGTCATGTGGAACGCCGTGGTGACCGACGAGATTGCCACGGACCCGACGCGACTCACCACGCACCTGCGGCACATCGCCGCCCGACTGCGCACGAACGAGCCGAGTGAGGACCAGCTCACCGAGGCCGTCGAGATCGCGGCGCACGTGCGGCGGCTGGTCGGGTCACCGCTCCCGCTGGACCTCCAGCCCGGTCCCCGCGAGTTCCTCGCCGACCTGGCTGCGCGGGATGCCGATGCCCTGGCCCGCATCCACGACCTCGTGCGGCTGTGGGGCGAGGCGGTGGCCGGGGAGATCGCCGCGGAGATTCCCGCGGCCCAGCGGCGGTTCCGGCTGGATGAGTGGGGGCTGTACGCCAGGACGGAGGCCGGTGCGGTCAGGCTCCTCGGTCAGGATCCCGGTCGGTTGGTGCTGCTGGACCTCGGACCGGAACACGACGGTGGAGCCAAACCCATCGCCAGCCTGCTGTGGCCGGACCACGACGGCCGGGGCGCCATACCCCAGTGGATCCCCCATCCCCTGCTTGTCGCGGTCTCGAACGACCGGGCGCGCGCGGTCAGCTGGACCACGCGGGGACGCTGGCGCCAGCGCGTGCAGCAGGCAGAACCGTTGGCCGTCTGGCCCGCCGAGTGGCAGATCGGCACCGATCAGACCCCCCGGCCGGCAGGGGCACTTCAGTCCGCCGCCGGGCTGACTCCCCGCCGTGGGTTCCTCGGCCGGCAACGCCCGAGCGCGGAGGAGGCTGCGGAGGTACGCCGGGCTGTCGCGGAATTCCTGCGGGGCGCAGGGGTGCTGGCGGCCGGTGCCCCGCCGGCCTATCCCGTGGTGCCGGACGTCGAACCCGTGGCGCGGCAGTACGCCCGGGCCATGGCTCAGCACCAGTTTCGCCGGCGTCTCGCCGGACAAGGGGCGGCGGCGGCGATCAGGCTCATCATCACCGGGATCCCGACCCCGCCACCACCCCTTCCCCCGGCCGACCTCGATGTGATCGCCGGTCTCGAAGGGGAGGGGCCTGAGCTGGTGGCGGCCGCGGTCGCCCGTCTCGGCGTACCCGATCCCGACGAAACCGAACTCGTCAACGCAGTGACGGAGGCCACCGGGCTTGACCCGAGGACGGCCGGCATGCGGGTGCGGTCCGCGCTGCACCAGCTCCGGTACGCACGACCGCACAATCCCGGAGGACGTCAGGCGCGCGAAGCCCTGCGTACCTTCGCCCACCACATCCGGGCCACCGTCACCGATCAGCAGATCGCGGACGCCAGCCGGATGCTGGCGGTCCACGGTTGCTGGCCGGAGCCCGTCCCCGCCGACTGGGATCCGCTGACGAGCCACTGAACGCGCCGCCGGCGTGGCGGGCAGCCAGGTCGCGGGTCAGTGGATGAGTGCGATCTCCGATGGAGGTCAAGGAGGCTGCGGGCGTACCGTGACCCCATGACCCCCTCCGCGCACAGCCACCAGAAGGTGCTCGCGATCCTCCAGGCCGGCGGCGCCGGCAACCGCATGGACGTGCTGACCCGCGAGCGCGCGAAACCCGCCCTCCCGTTCGCCGCCACGTTCCGGCTCGTGGATTTCGCGCTCTCGGCCGTGGCCCATGCGGGGTTCGACGATGTGTGGGTATCGGTGCAATACCAGGCGGGATCCCTGGAGGACTATCTCGCCGGCGGCCGCCCCTGGGACCTGGACCGCACCCGGGGCGGACTCCGCATGAGGGCGCCCGAGCAGGGCTCCGGCTCCGCCGACCAGGAGGGCTTCGCGCGGGGGAATGCGGACGGGCTCTACCGCCTGCGCGATGCGATCTGCGATCTCGCTCCCGATGTGGTCGCCGTGCTGAGCTGCGACAGCGTGATGAACCCCGACCTGCACGCTCTGCTCACCGAGCACGTGGAGCGGTCGGCGGAGTGCACGGTCCTGACCTCGGAGGTGGGACCGCAGGAGGCGCGGCACAACGTCGTCATCGAGACCGATGCCGGGGGCCGGGTGACATCCCTGGCGAGCAAGCCCGCACACCCCTCGTGCAATGAGGTCGCCACAGAGGTGACGCTCTATGACGCCGAGGTCCTCGTCACGGAGCTGGAACGGTTGCGGAGGGAGTTCGATGACTGCGAGGAGGAGGCGGACACGGGCCTGGGCGACTTCGGTGACCACCTGCTTCCGAGGATGATCGAGCGGGGCCGGACCCATGCGATGCGATTGTCCGGCTACTGGCGGGACGCGGGCAGGCCGGAGGCCTATCTGCAGGCACACCGCGATCTCCTGCGTGGACGGGTGGATGTCTTCTCCGAGCCCGGTCGGCCGGTCCTCGGCCGGGCGACGCTCGGCCCTCCGGCGCTGATCGGGGAGGACGCCCGGGTGCAACGGTCGATGATCGGACCGCAGTCGGTCGTCCGGGGCACGGTCCGGGACAGCGTCCTCGGCCCACGTGTGGTGGTCGAGTCGGGTGCGGTCGTGGAGGATTGCGTCCTGTTGGAGGACGTGGTCGTGCGCGCCGGCGCACATCTCGCCAGTTCGGTGATCGATTCCGGCACCCGGATCGGGCGAGGTGCCCGCATCGGGGCGTTGCATTCCGCGGGCCCGCTCGGGCCGGACGCCATGGTGCTCGTGGGCCGGGACAGCACAGTGGGCGCAGGCACGAACCTCGAGCCCGGCGCCCGACTCGAACCCGGAACGGCAGCGTGACCGGGGAGGCAGCTCGGTGCCTGTTCTGGCTGGTGCGGAGAGGGTAGCCTCACTCCAAAGGCCAAGTGGCAGGAGCGCGCATGACCGATTCCACCCAACCGGACATCCCGGAAGACGACCCCTATGCCTCGGAGCTACCCCCGGAGGATCGGATCGATTCGCTGCTGATCGACTTCACCGAAGGCCGCACCATCGGCCTGGTCGACCTGGACGGCGCCCCCGACCGGCAGTTCGACATCGCTCTCCTCGACATTGACGGTGACGGTCAGGCGGAGGTCTGGGTGCGGCGCCTCGACGAGGACGGGGGCTACGAGATCAGCTATGACACCGACGGCGATCACGCCCCGGACAGCACCGAGATCTGGACCCGTCAGCAGCTCTGCAAGGCGCTCCCCCACATCGTGGATCTGCTCGATCTGTGCTGGGCCCCCGAGGATGCGGGAGCGATCGAGGAGCAGGGCGACCAGACCTGATCTCCCACTGGGACGCTGACCCGAACCCCGGACAGTTCCCAGTCCGGGCGGGCCATGGTCCACGCTCGGACATGTGCCCTCCGTCTCTGTCCCCACCCGCTCGAGCGGTGTGGTTGCCGCCCTGATATCCGCAGCCGCCTTCGGTCTGTCGGGGACGATCGTCACCCCGATGCTGACGGCGGGTTGGTCCCCGGCCGCGGCAGTGGTCGTCCGCCTGTCGATCGGCGCGCTCGCGCTCGCCCCTTGGGCCGTCATCAGCATGAAGGGACACTGGACCCGGTGGCGATCGATGCTCGGCACGATCGCGGTCTATGGCGCGCTGGCGGTGGCGGGCGTACAGTTCGCGTACTTCCAGGCCGTCCGCACGATCCCCGTCGCCGTCGCGCTCCTGCTGGAATACCTGGGGTTGGTCCTCGTGCTGGTGTGGCTGCGGGTACGCCGGCATCAGAAGGTGGCCTGGCCCGCCTGGATGGGTGCCGGGGTCGCGCTGACCGGCATGGTGCTGGTGCTCCAACTCGACCGGATCGACCAGCTCGATCTCCGCGGAGTGAGCTGGGGCCTGGCAGCAGCGGTGGGACTGGCGGCGTACTTCATCCTCGCCGACTCCCCGCGCACCGACGCCGACAACGCCGTCACGCACACCGGTGAGCCCGTCCCGCCCCCGGTCCTCGCCGCCGGCGGTCTCGGCCTGGGTGCGCTGGGCCTGCTGGCGCTGTGCGCGGTCGGCGTACTCCCCTGGACCACCTCCACCCTCCGCCTCGACTATGGCGGCCTGACCGTGCCGTGGTGGACCGCGGCTCTCGCGCTGGGTGGAGTCAGCGGGGCGGTTGCCTATGCGTCGGGGATTCTTGCCGTACGCCGGCTCGGCCCCCGGTTGGCCGCGTTCCTCGCACTCATCGAGGTGCTGATCGCCACGGCCACCGCGGCGCTGGTGCTCGGCCAGGCGCTGGCCCCCATCCAATGGATCGGCGCAGTCGTCGTCATTGTCGGAATCATCATCATCCGCCGCACGCAGTAGTCGCACGCGAGAACCTCACGCAAGATCCGCACGCAAGAACCGCACGCAGGAACCGCATGCAGGAGCACTGCCGAGCGTCGAGAAATCACCGCACAACAGGCAAATAATCCCACAAGGGCCATGCAGTAAGTTTGGCGCGACGCCCGACAGGAGGTTCTCCCATGCGCATGGCCGAGTTGATCGAGGAATCCGGATTGCCCGCGGAAGCGATCGAATATTACCTCGGAGAGGGCCTCCTGCAGCCGGGCGAAGGGGCGACACCGGCAGGCGCCGACTATTCCTATGAACACCTGCGCAGGCTGTGGCTTCTCGACTCGCTGATGACGGTCGGCAACATGTCGGTGGCCGAGACCAAGGCCGTGCTGCAGGCCATCGATCTCGGCCCCCTGACGGCTCTCGCCACGGCAGCCGAGGCACTGGTCGGACCCGCGGCCGACATCGACGCCGACGAGGAAGAAGTCACGTGGGCGGACGAGCGCTATGCGGAGCTCATCGCCAAGACCGGCTGGGTCACGCGGCCGGACAGCGCCGTGGCCCGACAGGTCCGGGCGCTCCTCATCTCCGCCCGCCGCACGCTTGACCTCGACCTCGTGAATGTGTGGCCGGGCTATGTGGAACAGGCCGATGCCATCGCCCGCCTCGACGTCGAGACGATCGCTGCCCAGCAGGACCTCGCGGCAACCGTCGGCCTGTCGGTCATCGGCACCGTGCTGGGGACCGCCTATCTCAACGCGCTCCGCATGCTCGCGCATCAACACCACAGCATCCAGCGGTGGCACCAAGCCGGCCCCGCGGACGAGGTCACCGTCCCGGACGAACGGCCCGCCGGCGGTTTCATCAAATATCTATGATCCGATAGGCCTGCCCAATAGGGCTACCATGTTCCCCGCCGGGCATCGTGCACCGGTCATGCGTGCGAAGGGGATTCCGTGAGACACGGTGGCGCCCACCGCACCACCAGTGTCATTAAGGATCATCATGCACATCACCAAGTCCATCCGTCGCGCTCTGTCGAGCGTCGCCGCCGTTGCGGCGCTGTCGCTGGTCCTGACCGGCTGTGCCGGAGGTGAGCAGGACGCGACCGCTCCCACCGGCGAGGACGACACCATCTCCATCGGCGTCGTCGGGGCCTCCAAGGACCAGTGGACCGTGTTCCGCCAGAAGGCCGAAGAAGCGGGCCTCGACGTGGAGATCAGGGACTTCACCGATTACACGACCGAGAACCCGGCCGTGTCGGACGGCTCGCTCACCGCGAACCAGTTCCAGCACATCCTCTATCTGGCCCAATACAACAAGGACAACAACGGCACGCTCGTCCCGATCGCGTCGACCGCGATCTATCCGCTGGCGCTCTATTCCGAACAGCACGAGTCGATCGAGGACATCCCCGAGGGTGCTCAGATCGCGATCCCGAACGACGAGACCAACAAGTCCCGTGCCATCCACGTGCTGGCCGAGGCCAAGCTCCTCACCCTCAAGCCGGAGACCGGCGTGATCGCGGCCGAGGAAGACATCGACACCGCCGCCTCGAGAGTGACCGTCGCGCCGATGGACGCCCAGCAGACCGTGACCGCGCTGCCGTCGATCGCGGGCGCCGTGGTGAACAACGACTTCGTCAACGACGCGGGCCTCGATCCCGATGCCGCGCTGTTCGAGGACAACCCGAACTCGCCGTCGGCGCAGCCGTTCATCAACGTCCTCGTGGTGCGCGAGGCCGACGCCGAGAACGAGCGTCTCCTGCAGGTTGGCCGCCTGCTGCACCACCCCGAGGTCGTCGAGGCACTCAAGAACAACTCCGCCGGCTCCGCGGTGATCGTGGACAAGACCCCGGAGGAGCTGCAGCAGATCCTCGCCGAGGTCACCACGTCGCTCGAAGAGGGCTGATCCGCTCGATGGCCGACCCCATCATCACGTTTGACGGCGTGCACAAAACCTTCGGCGACGGGCCGGAGGAAGTGCACGCCGTCATCGATGTGTCCTTCGCCATCCAGCCCGGAGAAATCTTTGGCGTGATCGGGTTCTCCGGCGCTGGGAAGTCGACGGTCGTACGTCTCATCAACGGCCTGGAACGCTCCACATCAGGACGCATCACTGTCGATGGATTCGAGATCTCGGCCATGAGCGAAGGCCGGCTGCGCAGCGTTCGCCCGGACATCGGGATGATCTTCCAGCAGTTCAATCTGTTCTCGTCCAAGACGATCGCGGAAAACGTCGCGTATCCGCTCCGGTTGGCGAAGTGGGATCGGGTACGCCGCCGCGCGCGCGTGGCCGAGTTGCTCGAGTTCGTCGGGTTGAGCGACAAGATCAGCGCCTATCCGGCACAGCTCTCCGGTGGTCAGAAGCAGCGGGTGGGCATCGCCCGGGCATTGGCGACAGGTCCCAAGATCCTGCTCGCCGACGAGAGCACGTCGGCGCTCGACCCGCAGACCACCCACGAAGTGTTGGAACTGCTGCGTCGGGTCAACCAGGAGCTGGGCCTCACGATCGTTCTGATCACCCACGAGATGGATGTCGTCCGCCATCTCTGCGACCGGGTCGCGATCATGGAGCGGGGCCGCGTCGTCGAGCTGGGGTCGGTCTATGACGTCTTCGCCTCTCCCAAGCAGGACGTCACGCGGCGCTTCGTGCAGACGGCACTGCGCGATCGCCCCAGCCCCGATGCGCTGGCCAGGCTCGCCCATGCGCACCCCGGCCGACTCGTGACGGTGCCGGTGGTGGTCGATCCCATCATCGCCGGTGAACGCAGTTCGGTGTTCGCCCGCCATGGGATCAACGCACAGGTGGTCTATGGCGGCATCATCGAGATCTCCGAGCGACCCTATGGTTCGCTGACCTATGCCCTCACCGGTGACGACGCCGCCATCGACCGCGCGCTCGCCGAGCTCGTCGCCAACGGCGGTGTCGAGGAACACGACCGGGGGCTGCGATGACCTCCCCCTCCGCCCCGAGGGGGCTCCGATGAAGTTCGACTTCGCCGCCAACGGCGGTGTTTTCCTCGAGGCGATCGTCACGACGCTCTACATCGTCAGCGTCGCCCTCGGCACGGGTGGGCTGGCGGGGCTGGGTCTCGGCGTACTCCTCTTCATCACCCGCAAGGGCGGTCTCCGTCCCAACGCGGTGGTCTTCAACATCCTCAACGTCCTCATCAACTTCTTCCGGCCGATCCCGTTCATCATCTTTGTCGCTGCGATGGGGCCGTTGACGCTGAAGGTCGTCGGATCGAGCATCGGCACGAACGCGTTCATCTTCCCCGCGGCGCTCATGGTGACGTTCGCGTCGTCCCGACTCGTTGAGCAGTCACTCGTCTCCCTGGATCCGGGGATGATCGAGGCGGCCCGATCCATGGGGGCCTCGACGTGGACGATCATCCGAACCGTCGCGATACCGGAGGCGCTGGCGCCGCTGATCCTCGCGTACACCTTCCTCTTCGTCGCCGTCGTGGACATGTCCGCCCTGGCCGGGATCGTCGCCGGCGGCGGCCTCGGCGCGTTCGCGCTGTCCTATGGCTATCAACGCTTCGACTGGGCGATCACCTGGATCACCGTGGGCGTCATCGTCCTGTTCGTCCAGTCCGTGCAGTTCCTCGGCAACTGGCTGGCCCGCAAGGCGCTGCGCCGCTGACTACCCTGAGGGCAGATCAGCACACAGTCCGGGAGAAGACATGCATGAAGCAGCGGCAGCTCTGGAACCCCTGTTGGGCACCTGGCGTGGCAAGGGCCACGGGGAGTACCCCACGATCCCGTCGTTCGACTATGACGACGAGTGGGAGTTCACGGAGAACGGCAAGCCGTTCATCCGCTTCGTCGAGCGGACCTGGATGGATGGTGAAGCACGGCACACGGAGATGGGTTATCTCCGCTGCCCCTCCCCCGGAGTGGTCGAGATCGTCGCGGCCATCCCGAGCGGCCAAGCCGAGTGCGGCAGCGGCACGGTCGCCGCAGGCGACGGACTCGTGGTCACCACCGAGGCGACCGTGGCCAACAATGAGTCCGCCAAGCAGGTCGATCGGATCGTGCGCAGGTTCGAGGTCGACGGGGACACCCTCACCTATGTGATGGACATGGCCGCCGTCGATCAGCCCCTCACGCTGCATCTCACCGCGAAGCTCCAGCGGGTCTGACCCGGAGCCGACCCGGTCGCTCGACGCCTTGTGTTTTGACCCGCCCCGTGGGTCAAAACACGACGGACCGCACCTCATCGATAAAGGCGGTCGAGTCGAAGCCGTACGTCGGCCCCGGATACCCCACAAGCCGCTCGCTTCCGCGCTCGAACAACCGCTGCGCGCCCACGGGATTGCCGCGAGCATGGTGGGTGAGCGCGACACACAACTGAGCAAGGCCCTGCCAGAAGTCCCGCTCCTCCTCGGGACAGTCCTTCCAGCGGGCCTCCAGCACCTCGTGCGCACCGAACGCCCGCCCCTCGTCGATGAGCGTCCGCGCGAAGGCGAGCGCGTCGAGCGGCGGCAGCGGCTCCTCGGGGACCGGGGCGACGCCCTCCGCGCCGAACGGCAGCGGGCGACCGAGCGCATCACGGGGTCGCTGCTGGCGGGGTCGGCCATCCGGATCGCGCCCGCGACCAGCGCGCGAGGGAACCCGATCGCGCCCGCGACCAACGCGCGAGGAGACCGGATCGCTCCCGCGATCCTCCCGGTGCCACTCCGGTCGGCTCATCGGACGAGTGATTGCACGATCTCCTTCGCCAGCACATCCGGCACCGCCAACGGCATCCCGTGCCCCACCCCCTGGAGGGGCACTTCCCGCACCTGACCGCCGGCGGCGGCGTACTTCTGCAGAACGAAACGCACCTGATCCTCCATCGGCTGCGGCGGATAGACCAGCGGCCCCGGCCACCCCGGCACCGCACCCATCATGCCGAGCGTGCCGAAATCGAAGATGGACCGATTGGACGAGATCTGGTCGTTGCTGGCGAAGATCCAGGTGACCGGCGGTTTCCGGGGGAGGTCGATGATGGCGGAGGTGTTGAAGTACTTGGGCGACATCGCATTGTTGACCCCCTTGTCGCCGGGTGCGATATGGGGCCAGTTGAGCGACGGGACACTGTTGCCGGGATAGTGCTGGTCGCTGATTCGGACGCGCAGGAGCTCCTCGACCAGGAAGTCCTCGTCCACATTGGCCGCGTTGCCCTCCGGGCCGAAATAGGTGCGGAGCAGCACTCGTGGGCTGGTGAGAGGGACGAGCTCGGTGTCGTCCTTGACCATCAGCCGCCGGATGAATTCGGGGTTCGCCCCACCGGCCCCGCTGCCGGCGCCATCGGGGAATTGGTCGGCATAGGCCATCGTGCCCGCAGCGTCGATCGTCCCGCCGAAGCCGAACGGCGAGAGGGGCGCGATGAACACCATCGAGGCGAGGTCACCGGGGTTCTCGAGGAGTTGTTGCATGAGTACGCCGGCACCCATCGACCAGCCCACCGAGTTGACGGGCCGGCCCGCCAGGCCGAGCGCCTCGAGCAGCCCGTGCACGTCATCGCTCATGTCGCCCAGCCCACGTTTGGCGTTGACGGGCTTGGCCTCGGTCCGGCCGAAACACCGCATGTCGGGCGCAATGACCCGGATGTCGTCCGGCAGCTCGGCCGCCAGATATTTCCAGAACCCCGCCGAGGACAGGTTGCCGTGGACAAGCAGGAGGGGCAGCCCGTCCTCCGGTCCCGACGTCCAGACGTTCATGTCCAGGCGGGGCGTGGAGACGATGCTGCGGGTGAACTGCGTCATGGTTTCCTCCTCTGCGGTCCCTCTCTGCGGATCCTGTCAGTCGTCCCGAACCCGCGTGGAGGCGGGCCCCGCGTTGTCCGCCGTCACCCCGTCACCCCCTCAGTTCGTCCCGCCAGCCCAGGCTGGCCGCGGTGCCCGCGACCGGCCGGTATTCGGCGCCGACGAAACCACTCCACTCCAGATCGGAGAGGGTGGTGAAGAAGAGGTCGAAGTCGATCACACCCGTCCCCGGATCGGTCCGGTCCGGGGCATCCCCGACCTGGATGTGGCCGACGATGTCGAGGACCTCGGCGAACCGGCTCGCCACGGTCGCGTGGCCCGAGATCGAGTCCTGCGCGGGGTCGGCGCCCGCCACAGCGGTGGGCCGAGCAGTGAGCAGCTCGACGCCACAGTGGAACGTGTCGAACAGCAACCGCAGACGCGGATTGTCGATCGAGCGCACCAGTCGGGTCGCCTCCGCCAGCCCGTCCAACAGGAAGGTCGGGTTGTCCCGCCGGTTGATGGCCTCCACGACCAGCGTCGGACTGTCGGTGTGCAGCTGGTCCAGCGCCCACACGAGATTCTCCCGATAGGTGGCATAGGCCCGATCGTGGTCGACCCCGGCCGGGCACAGCCCGGCGAGCACATGGATGAACCGCGTGCCGCACAACTCGGCGTACATGATCGCCTGCTCGAACGACTCACGGAACCTCCCCACCGAATCCGGTCGGCAGGCCCAGCCGTACGCGGTCTCCCCACCCGGCTCCCCCACCGGGACGTTCACGAGGACCGAGGCGAGTCCGTGCTCCGTCAGCCGCGCGGCGACCTCCTCGGGGGGCAACGGCGGCCACGGCATCTCGACCCCGGTGAACCCGGCGTCCGAGGCAGCCGCGAACCGGTCCGGCCAGTCGACCTCGGTGAACAACCAGGCGAGGTTGGCGTCGGGGACCATGCGGACCTCCTGAAGGGATGAGGGCGGGAGAGCGGAGTGCTGGAGGGATAAGGAATGATGGGCCCATGGTCAGCCATATCGTTGTCGCCGGCGCGGGCATCATCGGATTGGCGACAGCATATGAGGTCGCTCGCCGCGGGCACCGGGTTACTGTCCTCGAGAAGGAGGACCACGTTGCCGCGCATCAGAGCGGGCGCAATTCCGGGGTCGTCCACTCGGGGCTCTATTACTCCCCCGGCACGCTCAAGGCCTCGCTGGGACCGGCCGGTGCCGCGTCGATCGTGAAGTTCGCCCAGACCCACGGCGTACCCGTCGAGGTCTGCGGCAAGCTCGTCGTCGCCACCAAACCCGACGAGCTCCCCGCGTTGGACGAGCTCCACCGCCGGGGGACCGCGAACGGCGTACCCGTCCGACGCCTCACCCCCGACGAAGCCCATGTCCTCGAACCCGAGGTCGACTGCGTCGCAGCCCTCCACGTCTCCTCTACCGGCATCATCGACTTCTCCGCCGTGTGCAGCGCCCTGCGGCGGGCGATCGAGCGGTTGGGCGGTGAGGTACGCCTCGGCGTCGAAGTCCGCGGCATCCGGCGGCTCGCCAACGGGCTGCGGATCACCACAAACGAGGGCCTCCTGCCCGCGCATCGCTTCGTGGCCTGCTGCGGTCTCCAGGCCGACCGGGTCGCACGGCTCGCCGAGCTGGACCCGGAGGTGAAGATCGTGCCGTTCCGGGGGGAGTACTACGAACTCGCCCCGCACCAGGCGCATCTGGTCAAGGGGCTGATCTATCCCGTGCCGGACCCGTCGCTGCCGTTCCTGGGCGTGCACCTCACCCGGATGATCCACGGCGGTGTGCACGCGGGCCCGAACGCGGTGCTGGCGTTGGCGCGGGAGGGGTATCGCTGGCGCGACATCAACCCCTTCGAACTCGCCGAGACCCTGCGCTGGCCCGGGCTGGTCAAGCTCGGCCAGCGGCACTGGAAGTCCGGGCTCGCCGAGATGAGCCGGTCCATGTCGAAGGCCAAGTTCCTCAGCTCACTGCGCAAACTTGTCCCCGCGCTCGCCGACGATGCCCTGCGACCGACACCCTCGGGCGTACGCGCCCAGGCGCTGCGCAAGGACGGCACCCTGGTGGAGGATTTCCATTTCGTCCGTGCGCCGTTCCAGCTGCATGTGCTCAACGCCCCCTCCCCCGCGGCCACCGCCTCCTTGGAGATCGCCCGCCGGATCGCGGATGAGCTGGATCTTGTCGAGTGATCGCCGCCCGCTGCTCACCGCCTGTTGTTGTCATCGCCTCGTGAGAGTCCGTGACCGGTGATCTGCCGCCCGGCTCGGTCGGCACGAACTTGAGGCCCACGACGCTGCCGATCAGACCGAGCAGAAACACCACCTTGAGCACGGACACGGATTCGTTCCCCGTGGCCATGGCATAGGCAACCGTGAGACCGGCGCCGAGCCCGACCCACACCGAATAGGCCACGCTCAGCGGAATGTGTTTCATCGCCCACGCGAGACCGATCATGCTCAGCGTGGTGGCGATGAAGAACACCAACGACGGCAACGGCTTCGTGAGCCCGTGCGACATGCCGAGTGCGGTCGCCCAGACGGCCTCGAGAACGGCAGACAGGATGAGCACGATCCACGCCACGTCAGCTCACCGCCTTGAGCCCGACGACGCAGCCGATCAGCACAGCGATGAGCGCGAGCTTGACCACGCTGGCCTTCTCGAGGCCACGCACAACCGCGTAGATGACGGTGAGCGCCGCCCCGACACCGGTCCACACGGCATAAGCAGTGCCGGTCGGAATCTCCCGCATCGCATAACCGAGTCCCAACATGCTCACGATGAGCGCGGCTCCGAACACGATGGTGGGTTTGAGTTTCTTGAACCCCTGGGTGGCGTCAAGGGCAACGGCCCAGACGGCCTCGAACACCCCGGACAGGATCAGCACGAACCACGACATGACTCTCCTTGGTGGTCAGTCTTGTCGCTGAGCGGGTACTGCTCCCTCGTCCGCAGGCCCGAGTGTGGGCCTCGTCGACGAGTTTAAACGATTTGTCGCCTGACGCCGCACACGGCCATCGCAAGTTGCCCACGGCCGGTCAGATCCCCAGCGCGGGGTACTCCTCCAGGACCGACACCTTCTGTCCCACCAGCGCGAACACCTCGTCGCCGGGCCTCGGCCTGAGCGCTGCCGCGTCGCCGCGCGTGAGCTGCGCGGAGAAGTCACCGTCCGCGCTGGTCAGATCGACACGCACCTCGAACCCCAGCGGCACGACCCGCAGGACCTTGGCGGCGATCACCGGCGGCGCATCCTCGGCCCGTCGGCCCTCGGCCTCGCTGCGGCTGCGCACCAATGCGATGTCATGCCGCCGATAGAGCCGCCCGCCGAGATCGGCGACCTCACCGAGGAACGACATGACGAAGTCGTTGGCGGGCTGTTCATAGAGCTCAACCGGCCCTCCGACCTGTTCGATGCGGCCCGCGTTGAGGACGGCGACACGGTCGGCGACATCCAGCGCTTCGGCCTGGTCGTGCGTGACGAGGACGGTCGTCACGTGGACCTCGTCGTGGAGCCGGCGGAGCCAGGTGCGGAGATCGGTGCGGACTTTTGCATCCAGGGCACCGAACGGCTCGTCCAGCAGCAGCACCTCCGGATCGACGGCCAGCGCCCTTGCCAGCGCCATCCGCTGCCGCTGTCCACCGGACAGTTGGGACGGATAGCGCTTGTGGAAACCACCGAGCCCGACAATCTCCAGCAGCGCGTCCACCTTGCGGTCGATCACCGACTTCGGCTTTCTGCGGATCGTCAGACCGAAGGCGACGTTGTCGCGGACGGTCATGTGCTTGAACGCCGCATAGTGCTGGAACACGAACCCGATGCCGCGCTTCTGCGGCGGCTCGTGGGTGACGTCACGTCCGCCGATCAGCACTGCTCCCCGGTCGAGCGTCTCCAGGCCCGCGATCGACCGCAACAGCGTGGATTTCCCGGACCCGGACGGACCGAGCAGCGCGGTCAGCGATCCGGAGGGGATGTCGATGGAGACGTCGTTGAGGGCTTGATAGTCCCCATAGTGTTTGTGGGCATCGGTGACGCGGATCATGCGTTCCTCCGGAGTCGGTCGAGCACGGTCATGAGCAGCAGAGCGAGGACGGCGAGGACCATCAGCAGCGTCGCGGCGGCGTACGCCCCGTAGGGGTTGTGGTCGTCGATATAGCGACCGTGGACGAGCAGGGTGAGTGTCTGCGACACACCGGGGAAGCCGGACGACACCATCAGCACCGCGCCGAACTCACCGAGGGACCGCGCGATCGTGAGGATGACGCCATAGGTCAGGCCCCACCGGATCGCCGGCAGTGTGATGCGCCGGAACGTCTGCCACCCGGTGGCCCCGAGCGTGGCCGCGGCCTCCTCGGCCTCGGTGCCGATCTCGTGCAGCACCGGTTCGACCTCGCGGACCACGAACGGCATCGTCACGAAGACCGTGGCGAGCACCATGCCGGGCAGTGCGAAGATGACCTTGAAGCCGAGGTTCTCGACGCCGGAGAACCAACCGCCCGCTCCCCACAGGGTGATCAGCGCGACCCCGACCACGACCGGGGAGACGGAGAACGGCAGATCGACCAGCGCCTGCAGGACCTGCCGGCCGCGGAATCGTCCCCGCGCCAGCAGCAGCGCGGTCACCACCCCGAACACCACGTTGAGCGGCACGACGATCGCGATGATCAGCAGGGACAGGTTGAGGGCGGCGATCGCGGCAGGGGTGGTGATCCAGTCCCAGAAGGTGCGGAGTCCGGGTGAGAACGTCCGGACGAGGATCATGCCGACGGGCACGGCGACGAGGGCGAAGAGGTACCCCAGCGCAACCGTGCGGAGGCTCCACCGGGCGGTGCGGCTCTGGATCACTGGTGGCCCTCTCTGCTCTGGGTGCGGACGGCAACGATGCGCAGCAGGATCAGCACTGCGAACGAGATCACCAGCAGGACGACCGAGACGGCCGCCGCGTTGAGCGGCCGGTCGATCTCGATCTGCTGCTGGATGTACTGCGACGCCACCTGCGTCTGCCGGGGAATGTTGCCGCCGATGAGAACCACCGACCCGTACTCCCCGATCGCCCGCGCGAACGCCAATCCCGTCCCGGACAGGATCGCGGGGGTCAGGGCAGGCAGCACGATCCGTCGAAACGTCGTCCAATTCGAGGCCCCGAGTGAGGCGGCGGCCTGTTCGGCCTCCCTGTCGACCTCCATCAGCACCGGCTGCACCGCGCGGACCACGAACGGCAGGGTCACGAATGCCAGTGCTATCCCCACACCCCAGCGCGTCGCGTTGAGCTGGAGCCCGATCGGCGAGTTGGGCCCGTAGAGCGAGAGGAGCACGATCGACGCCACAATCGTCGGGAGCGCGAACGGCAGGTCGATCAGACCGTCGACGATCCGCTTCCCGGGGAAGTCGTCGCGGACGAGCACCCACGCGATGATCGTGCCCATCACCGCGTTGACCAGGGCGACGGCCGCGGCGATGCCGGTGGTCACGCCGAGCGTGGCGAGCGCCGCCGGTTCGGTGATCGCGGCCCAGAAGCCCGCGGGTCCGGCACCGAGGGAGGCGACGGTGATCGCGGCGAGCGGGAGCAGCACGATGATGCTCAGCCAGAGCGTGACCACGCCGATCGTGAGTGGTTTGGCAAGGCGGTGGTTGCGGGTGGGGGTACGCCGGCTCGGTGCCGGTGCAGCACTCTTTGCGGGTGCGGTCGACGCGGTCGTGGGCGATTCCCCGGCACGGAGCGCGGAACCAGGATCACGGGCCTCCGCCCGGTCGGCCGCACCTCGGGTGGTGGTCGAACTCATCGGGCTGCTCCCTCATAGATCTGGGCGATCGAGCCACTCCCGGCCTTGAACAGGTTCGCATCCACCGTCGGCCAGCCCCCGAGGTCATCGATCGACCAGAGCTTGTCCGGCGACCCGAACTCGGTGGCGAACTCCCGGGCGATGGCGGGGTCGGCGGGACGGAAACCGGTCTCGGCCAGGATGCGCTGGCCATCGGCGGAGTTCACGAAATCCAGGAACTGCTGCGCGGCGTCCCGGTTGGGACTGCCGGCGAGCACGGCTGCCGGGTTGTCGATCCGGAACGTGACGTCCGGGATGACGTGCTCGACCGGCTCGCCCTTGCGCTCGATGAACAACGCCTCGTTCTCATAGCTCAGCAGCACGTCCCCGGTGCCCTGCAGAAACGCTTCGGTTGCCTCCCGGCCGGACTTGGGCTGGAGTTTGACGTGGTTGTGGACGAGTTCTCGGACGTACGCCAGCCCTGCGGCCGGATCGCGTCCCCCGTCGGACTTCGCGGCATAGGGCGCCAGGAGGTTCCATTTCGCCGCACCCGATGAGAAGGGGTTGGGCGTCACGACCTCGATCCCGGGCCGCAGCAGATCATCCCAGTCACGGATGTTCTTCGGGTTTCCCGCACGGACGACGATGGTCACGACGGAGCCGTAGGGCACGCCATCGTGGGCCCCGGCGCGCCACTCGGGATCGACCAGACCCGCCTCGACCAGGCGCGTGATGTCCGGCTCCACGGAGAAGTTCACGATGTCCGCCGCCGCACCGGCCGCGACCTTGCGGGACTGGTCGCCAGACGCGCCGAAGGACTGCTGGATGGCGATGCCGCGACCGCCCGAGGTGCGCCCGAAAGCGGGCACCAACTCGTCATAGGCGACTTTCGGCACCGCGTAGGCAAACAGGTTGAGGGTCGTGTGCGTCCCCTCGGTCCCGGAGTCCAGAGCCAACCGGCGCGGAACGTCGCTGGCACCGCCGCCGGGAACACAGCCAACGAGCGCGAGCACGAGCAGCAGCGCGACCGCTGCGCGAGGAGGGGACATAGGGGTACTCCTTGATCGTCGACCGCACGCAGTTCTATCACGATCTTCAATGGCTCGATAATCCTGGGCTATGGCTCTCAGGATGCGGGAACAATCCGATTACGCTGCCGGGCATCCATGGCGGACTTCTTGAACAACCGACTTAAGCTGGCGGAGTGGCGAGACAGTTGAGGGATACGGCCAAGCAGACGTGGCATGCCTTGATGTTCTTGGCCGTGTCCGTCTTGGCCGGACTGCTGGTCGCCGGCCTCTTCCTGCCGTTGGTGAGCGCCTCCAAGTCGGCGGTGGACGCGGCAGCCGTCGCTTCGGAGAGCGTCCCGATCGATTTCCTGACGCCCCCGCAAGCGGTGCGCTCGGAGGTGAAACTGGCCAACGGCGAGACGTTGGCGTACTTCTTCGATGAGAACCGGGTCTATGTCCCGCTCGACGAGATCAGCGAGGACATGAAGCGCGCCCAGTTGGCGATCGAGGATCACCGGTTCTATGCCCACGGGGCGCTCGACGTGCGGGCCACGCTGCGCGCGCTCGTGCGGAACACCGCAGGCTCCGCCTCGGTGCAGGGCGGGTCGTCGATCACGCAGCAATACGTGAAGATGGTCCAGGTTTCCATTGCCGCAGCCAAGGACGACCGCGAGGGCGTGGCCCGCGCACAGGCCCGGACCGTCGCGCGCAAGGTGCAGGAGCTGCGCTACGCGATCGCCGTCGAGAAGGAACTGACCAAGGACGAGATCCTGGAGCGCTATCTGAACATCGCCTATTACGGCGATGGCGCCTATGGGGTCGAGGCCGCGGCCCAGCATTTTTTCGACACGTCGGCCAAGGACCTCGACATCCAGCAGGCGGCGATGCTGGCCGGATTCGTGCAGAACCCGGTCGCCACCAACCCGACCCGTTTTCCGGAGATCGCCCTCGAACGGCGCAATGTGGTGCTCAACCGCATGGTGGAACTCGGCTGGGCGACGCCCGACGAGGCTGAGTGGGCCAAGGGCTATGGCTGGGATTCCGCCCGGATGCGGCACTTCACGAACGGCTGCGTGGGGACCCGCTATCCCTTCCTCTGCGACTACGTGAAGCGCACGATCGAGAAGCAGCCGGCGTTCGGCGCGACCCCTGCCGAGCGACTGACCAACCTGAAACGGGGCGGCTACACGATCGACACCAAGATCGACGCCCGGACCCAGGACGCGGCGCAGCGTGCCATCGATGCGCGGCTGGATCCACGCGACCCGGTGATCTCGGTCGTGGCGATGATCGAACCCGGCACCGGACAGATCCTCGCCATGGCACAGAGCCGGCCCGTGATGGGCGACAAGGTGGGGGTGGGTGAGACTTACTACAACTATGCGGTGGGCGGAGCGGCCTCCGGCAACGACATGGGCGGCGCCGAGGGTTATCAGCCCGGTTCCACCTTCAAGGTATTCACGGCCGCCGCCGCTCTGGAAGAAGGCATCAGCCTGAATCAGAGCTACAACGCAGCTCCGAACATGAACTTCAGGGGCCAAGTGTTCGAGTCGTGCGCAGGGAGCTTCCGATCCCCCGATTATCCCGTCGCGAACTCCACCGGCGTGCACGGTCCGATGAACATGATGCGCGCAATGGCGTACTCGGTGAACACCTATTTCGTCCAACTGGAGCGGCAGGCCGGCATCTGCAACACCACCCGGATGACCGAGAAGCTCGGGGTCGAGCTCGCCTCGCCGGGTTCCTTCAACGACTATTCGCACTATCCGTCGTTCACTCTCGGTGCGGCGGAGGTGAGCCCGCTGTCCATGGCCGTCGCCTATGCGACCTTCGCAGCCCGCGGCAAGATGTGTGAACCCGTGATCCTGGAACGGATGACGGACCGCGACGGCGAACCCCTGCCGGTCCCCGACGCCAATTGCCGACAGGTGATCGAACCCCAGGTCGCCGACCAGATGAACGCCCTGCTGCAGAACGTGATGGCCGGCGGCACCGGCACGCGGGCGGTCGTTCCCGGTGGCTATCCCCAGGCGGGCAAGACCGGCACGACTGACGCCAACCAAGCGGTGTGGTTCATGGGATATACGCCCACCGTCGCGACCGCGAGCATGATCGCCATCGACAAGACGCATCCGTATTGGAAGTCCCGCAACTATTACCGCAGCCGCCCCAGCCTCAAGAACATCCGCCTGCCCTATTCGCGCTATTGGATGGAGGGCTCGGGCTCCGGCGATGTCGGTCAGGACATCTATCGACCTGCGATGGCTGCCGCGCTGCAGGGCCGACCCAAGACCGGATTCACAAGGGTGTCCACGCCCGGCCGCGACGAGGTGAGCGGCGATTTCAGCCAGGACAGCCGGAACAACAGCACCCGCACCAGCCCGTCCAACCGCACGAGCCAGGGCAGCAGCAACCAACGAGGTGGCTGAGCCCACACCGATCGGAGGCAGCATGACCCCTCGCAAGCCGGGCACTCCCCTGGCCAAGAGTTCCGCCGCGCTGGTGGCGGAGGCCAACGCCCTGATCGACTGCATCTCGCAGGCCGAAGCGACCGCGCTGCTGGACAACCCCCGCATCCTGCTGGTGGACATCCGTGATCCGCGCGAATTGGAGCGGGAGGGTGTCATCCCGGGCGCATTCCGGGCACCCCGCGGGATGCTGGAGTTCTGGGTGGATCCCGAGAGCCCCTATTTCAAACCCGCACTCGACGACGGCCGCAGACTGGTGCTCTATTGCGGATCCGGCTGGCGCTCGGCACTCGCGGCGAGGAGCCTGAAGGAAATGGGACGCACCGACGTGGCCCACCTGGAGGGCGGATTCTCCGCATGGAAACGAGCCGGTCGCCCTGTCGAGCCGGCGCCGGGCAAGGGCACCGGGAGAGGCTGACGCTCGATAGCCGTCGAGTATGCCTAGACTGCGGCAATGACGAAAACTGCCGGACGCCTGTGGCCCCTCTATCTGGGCGGCTTCCTCGGTCCCTTCGGTTCCCCCATCGTCGCCACCATGGTGCCGGAGCTCGCGGACACCTTCGATGTGTCCCCCGCGATGGCCAGCACCGCTGTGACCTCCTATCTGATCCCGTTCGCGATGCTGATGCTCATGTCCGGGACCTTCGCCGAGAAGTGGGGACGCAAGCGCACCGTGCAGGTGGGCTATATCGCCTATGCCCTGACCGCCATCGGCTGCGGGGTGGCGTACTTCTCCGGCAGCTTCGTGCTCTTCACGCTGTTCCGCATCCTGATGGGTGCGTCGAACGCTTTCACGACCCCCGTGTTGGTGGCAGCCATCACCGACCTGGTCCCACGCAACATGCTCGGTCGCTCGCTGGGCATCTTCGGGGCCATGCAGGCCACGGGGCAGGCAATGTCTCCGCTGGCCGGTGGCATCGCGGCTGATCTGCACTGGCCGCTGGCCTTCTATGCGATCGCCCTCGTGTCGTTCGTGCTCGCGGCGCTGCCGCCGGAGAATGCGCGCGAGCCGTTCACGGGCAGCCAGAGGGAACGCTGGAAGGCCCTGGCCAACCGGCAGCTTGCGGTGGCCTCGATCGCCGCCGCCCTGTCGTTCTTCACGCTGATGGTCGTCGTCGTGATCGGCGTGCTCTATCTGCGCGACGAATTCGGTATCGGGCCCACCGTCACCGGCCTGATCCTGGCGATCTTCGGCGTCGCCGGACTGGCAACCGGGCGCTGGTCGGGCAGCATGATGGACCGCTATGGCCGACTCCAGATCGGCGGACTCGCACATTTGGTGTTCGGCGTCTTTGCCTCGCTCCTGGGCATTACGGCTCTGATCGGTGGCTGGACGGGGCTGGCCCTCGTCTGTCTGTTCCTCGTCATCGCCGGCAGCGCCTCCACCGCGACCCGTGCAGTGGTCCAGCAGCTGGCGGTGACCTCTGCCCCGGCCAACCGCTCCGGTGCGACGTCGGTGATGTTGGCCGTCCAGTTCGGTGGAGCTTCGCTGGCACCCGTGATCTGGATGCCGATCTATGGCGTCGACCACAATCTGGCCATGCTCACCGGCGGAATCCCCTCGTTCCTGGGCGGTGTGATCCTGCTGATCGGCTGGCGTCTGCGCCTCGCCCAGAACCAGGCGTGACGCTCAGTGCGCTGAGGACTAGCTGTTCCGAACAATGAGGACTGCTGTCCCGAACAATGAGGACTGCTGTCCCGAACAATGTGTGTGGCGGGACTAATCTTCAGCACATGAGCGAGATCGAGTCCGTAGCAGTGGTCGGCGCCGGGGCCATGGGCGCCATGTACGCCGCACACTTCGCCCGCGCCGGCTTCAGCGTTCGCATCGTCGCGAAGGGCGAGCGTGCGCGCCGCCTCGCGGAGGCCGGGCTCACGGTGAACGGCGAACCAGTGGCTGCTCATGTCGTGGACACCGACGGGGGTGACCATGCGCCCGCCGACCTGGTGCTGGTGGCCGTCAAACATCAACAGCTCGAGGAGGCCCTGGAGACCGTTGCTCCTCTGGTGGGTGCTCATACCACGTTCCTGTCGGTGCTGAACGGGCTCGACAGCGAGGGCGTCATTGCCGAGCGCTTCGATGCCGCGGAGCGGGTTCTGCCCTGTATCGCTCTGGCGATGGACGCGGAGCGCGTCGGCCACGACGTTCGATTCCGTCAAGCGGGTCGGCTGACGTTCGGAGACCCGGCAGGGCTCGCCGGGTCTGACGGACAGCCGAGCGAGCGGGCGCACAGGGTCCAGCGGGCACTGGATCGTGCTGGTCTCGCCTGGGAGACGCCAGCGGACATGGAGCATGCCATGTGGTGGAAATTCATGGTGAATGTCGGCATCAACCAGGCGACCGCCGTTCTGGACGCCCCCTATGGCGCGTTCCAGCAGGAGGGCCCGGCGCGGGATCTGATGTGGGCGCTGATCGACGAAGCCATCGCGGTCGGGGGTGCCGAGGGCGTCGAACTCGGTGATGAGGACCGCGCGACCTGGGACAAGGTTCTGACCGGACAGCCGGCCGAAGGCCGGACGTCGATGCATCAGGACGTGCTCGCCCGGCGGCCGACCGAGGTCGACATCTTCGCCGGCCGAGTGGTGGCACTCGGCCGCAAGCACGGCATCCCGACACCGCACAACCAAACGCTGTGGTGGATCCTGACCAGCTATCCAACCGCTTGACCCGAGCAACCAATCAGTCTGGACGCTCCCGCCATGGGTGATGGTCCAGGCCTTGTGTTTTGACCCGCCAGACGGGTCAAAGTGCAAGCACCCCAGCGCCCTCGTGTTCTGACCCACCAAACGGATCAAAGTGCAAGCACCCCAGCGCCCTCGCGTTTTGACCCACCAAACGGATCAAAGTGCAAGCACCCCAGCGCCCTCGTGTTTTGGCCCACCAGCCGGGTCAAAGTGCAAGCGCCCCAGCACCGGCAGTTCGGGCACATCTGCCATCAGATCAACCGCGCGCCCGCCAGCCGTCCGAGCAGGGCAGCGTCGAGTTCGTCCAGCGATTCCAGGACCGCCGCTGCGAGCGCCAGGGCGTCCTCTGCGGGTTCATGCCATGGGTGCGGCACGGCGATGACAGTCATCCCCGCCGCGTGGGCGGCCCGCAACCCATTGCTCGAGTCCTCCACCGCTGCGCATCGCGCAGGGTCGGCCCCCATCAGCTCGCACGCTCGCAGATAGCCGTCGGGCGCCGGCTTCCCGCGCCCGACCTCCTCGGTCGACACGGTCGCGGCGAAGAGTTCATCGATCCCCAACTCGTCCAGCACGGTGTCGATCAACCGTCGGGGGGACGAGGACGCCAGACCGATGGGCATCAGCCCGGCAATACGACGGACCGCCGGCACCGCACCTGGCAAGGTGGGCAGATGCTGCTGATAGCGGGCAGCCATGGCGTCGATCACCTCAGCAGCAGCCCGCTCGGGCGGTCCCGCCAGGCCGACCGCTTCGACGAGATAGGTGGACCACTCCGGCGTACTCATCCCCATCATCGCGGTCGTCGCATCCTTGGGCCAAGGCCGCCCCGCCTCCTCGGCGAGCCCGCGCCGAACCTCGTCCCACAACGACTCGGTATCGGTCAACACACCATCCATATCGAACACAAACCCAGCAAAAGTGGCCATGTCTCCACAGTCTCACGGTCAATACCGACGGAACACGCCCGCGAATCCGCCGGGCCGGGCAAACTTGCTCGATGGAAGAAGTCGAGCTTGCACAACGAGACATCACACCACTGGCCGAACTCGTGGGCACGGATCGCTGGTCCCACGTCCAGGAGTCCTGGGACGCCGCCCGAAACGAACTGAGCGGTCAGACGATCTGGCACGTGAACGCGACCGCCACGGGCGGGGGCGTCGCCGAGATGCTGCTGGCGTTGCTGCCGTTGTGGCGCACCACCGGCATCGACACGCGATGGCTCGTTCTCCACGGGGAACCCACCTTTTTCGGCATCACCAAGCGCCTGCACAATCTCCTCCACGGCTCACCCGGAGACGGCGGGGAACTGGGCGAGGCCGAGCGCACGAACTATGAGCAGGTCCTGGCCGCCAACCTCGACCACCTGCGCACGCTGGTCCAACCAGGGGACCTCGTGGTCCTCCACGACCCGCAGACTGCTGGCCTCATTGAGGGCGTCAAAGCGCTGGGAGCCCGCGTCATCTGGCGCAGCCACATAGGTCGGGACGACCCGAACGAGCACACGGCGAGAGGTTGGCGGTTCCTCGCTCCCTACATCGAGCACGCCGACCGCGTCGTGGTGAGCCGGCTGCTCTATCGACCACCGACCGTGCCACTCCACAAGATTGCGGTGATCACTCCCTGCATCGATCCTTTCACCGCCAAGAACATGGACATCCCCGCCGACGTCGTCGAGAAGGTCCTTGTCCAAGCGGGACTGCTCGAGGGTGAGCGGGACGGCCTGGTCGAGTTTCCCCGCCGGGACGGCAGCACCGGTGCCGTACGCGCGCTCGACAACGCCGTCACGGAGGGGGGCCCGCTCCCCCGGGGCGCCCGGGCGATCGTCCAGGTCAGTCGCTGGGACCGGCTCAAGGACATGTCAGGTGTCATGCGCGGGTTCCTCGACAACGTCACGGCCCCGGATGCCCACTTGGTGCTGTGCGGTCCCGCGGTGGACGGGGTCAGCGACGACCCCGAAGGAGCGGAGGTCCTCGCAGATTGCCGCACCATATTCAACGCCCTGGACGACAGCGCCAAGGGACGCGTGCACCTCTTCTCGATTCCGATGGACGACACGGATGAGAATGCGTACATCATCAACGCGCTGCAGCGCTATGCCTATGCCGTCGTGCAGAAGAGCCTCTTCGAGGGCTTCGGTCTGACCGTCACGGAGGCGATGTGGAAATCGCGCCCCGTGATCGCGAGCGCGGTCGGCGGCATCCAGAATCAGATCGCCCACGGCATCGACGGCTGGCTGCTCCCCGATCCCACTGACCTGGCCTCCCTGGGTGCGGAGATCAATGTCCTGCTCGCAGATGAACGGGTGGCGCAACGCCTCGGCTTGGCGGCGAAGGAGAAGGTCCTGCGTCGGTTCCTCGGTGACGGAAGCATGTTCTCCTATGCCCTTCTCATGCAGAACCTGCTGTCCGAGGGTTAGGCGATAGCGCCGACACGTTCCCGCCACGTCCTCAATTGGGGACCCCGAACTCTCCCCCAACACAGCGGCAAGTAGATTTGTCGGTAAATATTCGCTGGATGGAGAGAGATCATGGATACCTGGATGTGGATCGTCATTGCGGCCTTGGTCGTCGTCGTCATCATCGTGGTGATCATCGCCGCCTCGACGGGCAAGAACCGCAAGGAACGCCAGCTGGCCCAGCGACGCGAACGCGCGGGCGAACTCCGCACGCAGGGCCAGGAGGAGGAGCTGCGCGCCAAGGAAGCCGCGGCGGACGCCTCTCGGCAGGAGGCGGAGGCCCACCGCGCCCGCATGGAGTCCGAGCGTTTGGAACGCGAAGCCAAGGACCGCTCAGCAGAGGCGGACCACGCCCAGCACACGGCCCGGGAGCACCTGAGCGAGGCGTCCCGTCTCGACCCGGATCACTCCCGCGACACCGCAACACGCGACACCCGCGACACCGCAGCACGCGACACCCGCGACACCGCAGCACGCGACACCGCGTCACGCGACCACCGCGACACCGCGTCACGCGACCACCGCGACACCGGATCACGAGATCTCGATCCGCGCGATCTCGAGTCCCGTGACGCCGGAGCGCGGGATCGTGATGCTCGCGATGGTGGATCGCGCGACGGTGACGGTTCCACTCTTCGCGATGACCGTGACGTGATCGGGGACGGGGATGCGGCGCGAGGCGATGGGTCGAGGCGCGGCGCTACCCGGTCAGACTCTTCTTTCGATGATCAGGGCCGCGACCGCGGACGCCATTGATCGGGAGCAGGACCGGCCAAGGGCGGCCCGACGGTCCGAAACTTTGGAGCGAATGACGGGAATCGAACCCGCATTCTCAGCTTGGGAAGCTGATGTTCTGCCATTGAACTACATTCGCGCGTGGTGCCCGGCCATCATAGCTCAGGGTTTCCCGGATCGCGACTGTGAATGGGCACAAGGAAGCTTCTCCTCGCCCCGCGTCGTCGCCGATCGACTGGAGGGACGATGATCGACCGGGTCCCGGCTGGCACGCCATTAGGGTGGGCCCATGCAGCGGAGGGAATACCCGGGCGATTTCAAGCGGATGCCGCGGATTGAGTACGCCCCGCATCCGGGCCATCGCGCCGATCCCGGCGAGATCGTCTGGGCGTGGGTGCCCTATGAGGAGGACCACCGCAAGGGCAAGGTCCGGCCGGTGCTGATCATCGGCTGGGACGGCGATTGGCTGTTGGGGTCTCCGCTGACGTCGAAGGATCACGATCTTGACCAGAAGCAGGAGGCTCGAGCCGGCCGCTATTGGATCGAGATCGGTCCGGGTGCCTGGGACCCGAAGGGCCGGGTGAGCGAAGCGCGGGTGAACCGGATCGTTCGCATCGATCCCGATTCGGTGGAGGAGGGCGGCGTACGCCTCGACAAAAAGCGCTTCGAACGCGTGACGAAGGCGATCCGTCAGCACCACTGAGGTGCGCTCATCAGGAAAGTGGAGCGGGCGGCCGGAATCGAACCAACGTCATCACTCAGGAAGAGTGCCGTTCTGCCACTGAACTACGCCCGCAGAAGCCTCAACCTTAGCGGTTCCCCGGCCACATCACCGAAAGGGCGTGCCGAAACCAGCAGGGGCGCCCCTGAGTTCGACCTGATTCCTCATCGGACGAAGGCTTCGCCTGCCCGCCGGGCCGATTAGGGTTGAGGTCATGACCTCCCCCGAACCCACTGACGTCGGACCCAAGTTCGGCGGCGACCTCCGAGTCGGTGACTCGGACCGCGATCGCGTCATGACGGTGTTGTCGACGGCGTACGCCGAGGGCCGCCTCACCAAGGACGAACACGACGAACGCTTGGCCGCAGCGGCCGACGCCCGCACGTTCGACGATCTCGTCCCCTTGACCAGGGACCTGGTCCCCCTGCACGCCCCCATCCGCACCAACGTTCCCGCGCACCAACCGCCGGGGACCCACGTCCCCCGCATCGATGGGCACAGCACCGGCGAGAGTGAAACCCTCGTTGCCGTGTTCGGCGGGTCGACCCGGCGCGGGGTGTGGCGCGCCCGCCGCCAGATCCGTTCGTTCGCGCTGTTCGGCGGCAGCGAGCTGGATTTCAGCGAGGCCATCTTCGAGCACGACGTCATCGAGATCACCGGCTTCTGGCTCTTCGGCGGGCTCGACGTAAAGATCCCGGAAGGGGTTGAGGTCCATGACGAGGTGGTCGGCATCTTCGGCGGCTCGGACGTCAAGAACACCCGCCCGACCCCGGGCGGCCCGAAGATCATCCTGAAGGGCATCGCCCTGTTCGGCGGCGTCAGCGTCAAGGGTCCCAAGAAGAAGCGCACGTGACCGACAACCGGACCCGGGTGCACGATCCACTGTTCGCCCCACCCACCGCCGAATGGAAGCGCCTCCATCCGCGCTATCGCACGCTCCGCCGAGCCGGCGTACTCCTTGGGTGGCCCTGGCTCTTCATCCCTCCCACGGTGCTCGGCTGGTGGCTCGTGGATCGTTGGCTGGGCATCGCGCTCATCGTCGTGGCGGTCGGGTGGATCGCCTGGCGGTGGTGGCGGATGGACGCGTTGGTGCGTTCGTGGGGGTACGCAGAGTTGGCCGACGATCTCTATGTCACGCACGGGCTCTGGTTCCGGCGGCTGATGGCGGTGCCGTACGGGCGGATGCAGGTCGTGGAGGTCGAAGCGGGCCCGATCGAGCGCGCGCTGGGTCTGGCGACGGTCAAACTGGTGACGGCGTCGGCGTCGACGGATGCCACGATTCCCGGCCTTCCGCCGGAAGAGGCGGCGCGGCTGCGGGACCGGCTGACCGAACTGGGCGAGACGCGCACCTCGGGTCTGTGACCGGACATCGAGTGTCAGTCCCTCGCGCTAGCGTTGAAACGTGACCGATTCCCTGCCACCACCGAACGACCGGCCCGAGCCGGTCAGGGTGGACGTGAGCGCGGAGGGCCCTGCCCTCAAGGCGACCGAACGGCCGCACCCGCTGACCCCGCTGGTGCGGGGCTGGGTGCTGCTGGTCGCCGGTGTGGTGGCGTTCGGCCAGGAATTCCTGCCGAATCGGCGCCCGGAGGAGGCCCCGACACTGCCGTGGTGGTGGTTCCTGGTCTTGGTCGGCGGGTTCGCCCTCCTGGCCGGGTTGACCTCGATCCTCACGTGGTGGTTCACCCGGTTCGTCATCGATGACGAGGAGTTGCGGGTCGAGACGGGGTTTCTCAATCGCTCGTCGAAACGGATCGGGTTCTCCCGCATCCAGTCGGTCGACGTCTTCCAGCCACTGGCCGCCAGGATCTTCGGTCTGTGCGAGCTGAAGATCGAGGCGGGAGCCGGTGACGCCGGGATCACGCTGCGCTATCTCACGCGCCAGAAGGCCTATCGCTTCCGCGACTATCTGCTGAGCAGGGCCCATGGGCACACGACCACGGTCACCGAGTCCGATGCCCGGCCGCAGGCATCAGCGTTCGAGGACCTGTCGGTGGCGGACCGTGTGCTCGTCCGCATCGCACCGCAACAGCTGATCATCGGCCTGCTGACCTCCATGGAGTTCATCATCTCGCTGGTCGTGCTGATCGTCGCGCTCGTGGTGGTGTGGCGGATCGGCTATGGCCTGGCCGCCTTCGCAGGCCTGATCCCGTTCGCCATGGGCGTGGTCGGGTTGATCTCGCGGCGGGTGCTGACACAGTTCAACTACACGCTGGCGGAGACCGGAGGGGTCCACCCGGACGAGCCGACGGGGCTCCGGATCACCCGCGGCCTGATCAACCTCACCAGCCAGTCCGTGCCGCTCGATCGCATCCAGGGTGTACGCATCCGCCAGTCGTGGCTGTGGCGCCGGCTCAGACTCCACCGGGTCGACATCGAGGTGCTGGGTTATCACGCCGACGAGAACAGCGAGGGCCAGGGCTCGTCCATGCTCTTTCCCGTGGCCACCACCGAGCAGGTGCGCATCGCCATGGCTTATCTGTTGCCCCACGCACACGACGAGTCCGTCCCCCTCCAGCCCGTCAATCGCGCGGCCCGCTGGTTGCGCCCACTGTCCTTCCGTACGCTTCGCTGGGGCGCCAACGACCGGGTGATCGTGAGCGAGGGTGGGCTGCTGGTGTTCGTTCGAGACACCGTCCCCCACGCCAAGACACAGTCCGTCCGGATCAGCCAGGGCCCTGTGCAGCGCCGGCTCGGGATCGCGACCGTCCACGTGGACACAACGCCGGGGCCGGTGGACTTCGCGATCCCCCATCTCACTGCGAACACGGCTCGCGCGATGTTCGAGCGTCAGCTGCCGGCGGCAGCCCACGCCCGGCGGCTCATGCCACCCAGCGGCGGTCCACCCTCGGGATCGCAACTGACCGAGACCCGGGAGCCGGGGATGGATAGGCTCAACCCATGAGTGAACGACCGGTTCTCGGCATTGACATCGGCGGCTCGGGCATCAAAGGTGCGCCCGTTGACCTCACCGTGGGCGATTGGGCCACCGAGCGCCTGAAGATCGCCACCCCAGCAAAGTCGACCCCCAAGAACGTCGCGAAGATCGTCAAGGAGATCGTCGACCACTTCTCCGACACGATCGGCGACGGGCCGATCGGGGTCACGGTCCCGGCCGTGGTGATGCACGGCGTGACGAGGTCCGCGGCGAACATCGACAAGGCCTGGATCGATTTCCCCATCGAGCAGCTGTTCGCCGACATGCTCGGCCGCGAGGTCGCGGTCGTCAACGATGCGGACGCTGCCGGGGTGTGCGAAGTGAAATATGGAGCGGCCAAGGACCGGCCCGGACTCGTCCTCGTGACAACCCTCGGCACCGGCATCGGCACGGCGATCCTCCACAACGGCGTGCTGATCCCCAACGCGGAACTCGGACACATCGAGATCGACGGCCACGACGCGGAGTCCCGCGCCAGCGCCGGCGTCAAGGAGCGCGAGGGCTGGTCCATGGCGAAGTGGATCCCGAAGATCGAGCGCTACTACCAGACCCTCGAACGTCTCCTGTGGCCCGACCTCATCGTCGTCGGCGGGGGCATCTCCCGCGAACACGAGCGCTTCCTGCCGAAGCTCACCCTGAACACCCCGATCGTGCCCGCCATGTTCCGCAACCGTGCCGGCATCATCGGCGCGGCACGACTGGCCCATGACCGCCTGGTCCATCCGGACCCGCTGGACGTGACGACCTCGCCCGGGCCGGGCGACGACCGGACCCGCGAAGCTGCGCCGGGCCCCGCCACCAGCGACCGGGAAGACGGCGCCGATGGTGGAGATCGTGCGCGCGACGACAGCTCATCCTGACCAACCGGCCCTCTGCCGGCTGACACTGTGAATCAAATCCGAGAGGAAGATGCATGACCAACCTTGCTCCGACCCTGACCCTGCGCTCCGGGGGCGCGATGCCGCAGGTGGCGCTGGGCACGTGGCCCATGGAGGGCGACGAGTGCGAGACCGCGGTGCGCAGTGCCCTCGAGGTGGGCTACCGACACATCGACACGGCGGAGAACTACCTGAACGAGGAGCCGGTCGGCAAGGCTGTGCGCGCGTCCGGCCTCGACCGCAGCGACGTGTTCATCACCACCAAGTTCAACCGCCAGTGGCACGGTGACGCTGCCGCCGGCCTGCAGGCCTGTTTGGACCGACTCGGGATGGATTACGTCGACCTGGCCCTCATCCACTGGCCCAACCCCGACCAGGATCTCTATGTCAAGGCCTGGGAGGGCCTGATCGAGCTGCAGCGGCAGGGCCTGGCCAAGGCCATCGGCACCTCGAACTTCAAGGCGACTCACATCGACCGCCTGATCACCGAGACCGGCGTCACCCCCGAGGTCAACCAGATCGAGATGCACCCCTACTACGACCGGGCGGCAGAGCGGGCCTATCACGCGGAGCAGGGCATCATCACCGAGGCCTGGAGCCCACTGGGTCGGGACAACGGTCTCCGCGGCGAACCACTCGTCCACGAGATCGCTGCCCGGCATGGCAAGAGCGCGGGCCAGGTCCTGGTGCGCTGGAGCATCGAGGTCGGCGCCGCCACGGCACCGAAGTCCGGCAACCCGCAGCGGCAGGCCGAGAACCTCGACGTCTTTGATTTCCAGCTGTCGCCCGATGAGGTCGAGGCGCTCGCTGGTCTGCAGGCCGGCCCGCAGGCCGACCCGATGATGGATTCCGACTCCTTCGGTCACTGACCGATCCGGCCGCAATCGAGACGCCATGTCCTTACCGCACGCCGGTCCACCCGGACCGCCCCGTCAATCCAGAACTGGAGTGGTCGTCTCGATTGCGGCAGCGGCCGTCGCCCTGCTCACCACCTTGGGTGTCGGGGTCTGGAACTTCGTGATCTCCCCGGTGCCGAACGTCACCGCCCGTCCCACCACCGAGACTGGCGGGCCGACGATCGCGCCGACCACCAGCGCTCCGCAGCCCACGACGGCACCGCCCACCACAGCGGACCCGGTGCCTTCCACCACGGCACCACCGGAACCCGATCCGACGACGCCCCCCACGACCGAGCCGCCTCCGCCCCCGCCTCCCCCGCCACCGGCTTTCCCGGCGGGTGCACGCACCTGCCCCGCCATCACCGGCGACGTGGGCGGATTCACCCAATCCGCGGTCGGCACCGACGTGACCTCCTGCCCGTTCGCGGAGGAGGTGCGCATCTCCTACGGATCCAATCCGGTGCGCAACGCGCCGGTCACCATCCCCGCCTACAGCCCGGTCACCCAAACCCAATACGAGATGAGGTGCAGTGGCGACCGACTCGTCACCTGCACCGGCGGCAACAACGCGGTTGTCTACCTGATCTGATGACCGGCTGATCGGAGAGCTGTCATGCGGACCACGCTCGGTCTGAGCCTCATCGCAGTGCTGCTCGTCGGATGCTCGTCCGCTGCGACTCCCGCCACCACCACTGCTCCGCCCCCTCCGGCCACCGGCGCTGCTCCGCCACCGTCCACCGCTGGGCCGTCTCCCGGCGTCCTCAGCCAGATCCCGCAGTCCTCCGCCCTCCCGCCGGCCGGCTCCGAGTCGGACCCTTCCCCATCGCCGCCCGTTGCCGCCGCTGAGGATCTCCCCGCATCGTTCGCACGGTTCGCGGCGACGCAGCAGGGCCGGGTGTCCGTCGCGGTCGTTCCTGTCGGCTCCACCGCCACCCCCACCGTCCTCGGTGATCCGGGTGACCCAGTCGCCTGGTCGACGTCGAAGGTGCCGGTGGCGATCGCGGTGGAGGGTACGCCGCAGGGCCCCGAACTCCGTCCGACGATGCGCAGCGCGATCACCGCCTCCGACAATGACGCGGCGATCCGGCTGTGGCAGTCGTTGGGGTCACCCGCGGAGGCCGCGGCGGCCACGGACCGCGTACTCAGGAACTTCGGCGACCACCGCACACACACCCAGGCGGAACAGGTCCGCCCGCCCTATACGGCGTTCGGGCAGACCCGGTGGTCGCTGGCCGATCAGGCGAGGTTCGCGGCCCAGCTCCCGTGTCGGGCCGAGGCAGAACCCGTCTATGCAGCGATGGGCAATATCGCGCCCAGTCAGCAATGGGGTCTGGGCCGGCTGACGGGCAGCCGCTTCAAGGGCGGCTGGGGGCCTTCCTCGGCCGGCTATCTGGTGCGACAGTTCGGGGTCGTGCCGACGCCGACGGGCCGGGTCGCCGTGGCGATCGCGGTGGATGCTCCCAGTTTCGATCAGGGGACGACCACCCTCTCCCGGACGGCCGACTGGTTGCGCGGCCACCTCGGGGATCTGTCCGCGGGAGCCTGCTGACATCCGCTCAGCGCAGGAAGTGCGAGTGGAAGGTCAAGCGGTGCGGTCCGATGTGCACCGTCGCCCCCGGCGCCAACGGCACCCGCTGGCCCGGCGGAAGCTGGAACGGCATCTGTCCCGGCTGCTGGATCCAGGTCCCGATGCCCGAGCCGAGGTCCTCGACGCACACGTCCCATTCCACGAGGCGGATCGCGGCATGCGCGCGGCTGATGGCCCGGTCGGCGGAGAGCACGATCTCCCGTACCCGACGGCCATCGACCTCCGGCACGACGTGCGGCATGCGTCCCAGGACATAGTCGGCATCGAGTGTGAACGTGGCCCGCCCATCGACGACTAGCACCCCCAGCGAAGGCCGCGGCCGTTTCACCAGCACGTGGGAGACCTGGATCATGCCGAGGCCGCACCAAGCGCAGTTCGCCGCATGCGGGTGGTTGAAGTGACCGCGTGCGCACCGCAGACCGGGCACCTCGATCTGATCGACCGACTCCTCCTCCGCCCCCGCCAGCGGCAGGGGCGCCCGCGTGCCGGTGGCCTGTCCACCCAGGAGGGACACCACTTCCGCACGAGGCCGACCGGGCTGGGCAGGCGCCGGGATCGCACCTTCCAGGGGGCTCGGGCTCTCGACTCGGCCGTGTGCGGTGCCGACCGGGCGGACCGGCATCTGCGGATGGCGGCTCGGGTCCCAGACGATCGCGATCCCACCCGCCGGCACCGCCCCTTCGATGAGGTGGCTCCAGGTATCTCCGACACCGACCTCTCCGAGCCGCACCGCATAGCGGGGCAGCGGAAACGTCCGCTGTGCGACACCGGTGGCGTCGCGTACGCGAACCTCACTCCGGTCGTCCGGGCCGTCGATGGTCACGACCGCGTCACCGCACACCCATGCCTGACCGAACTCGAGGCCCAGCGAGACGACGGCGAGGGACAGACCCGGCGTACTCCGTCTCAACTCCGTCAACGGACCCAATGGCAGCCCGGAGGCCGCGTCCTCCGCGAGAACGAGCGACCGGACGAGCCCGGCCGTTTCGGTGCCGGGCGGCGGCACGAACCAGGCGATCAGGTCCTTCACCCGCACGGCAACACCGTTGCCTGCCCCGACGCGCACCGCGGGCGCACTCATCGCGGCGCTCCCGTCAGCGTGGCGTCGAGGGCGTGGGCGAAATCGAGGGCCGTACGCCAACGCTCCCCGCGCTCCGCCGCCATCCCGCGGCGCGCGATCTCCGCCCAGCGGGAATCCGTGATCGTCACGGTGGGCGGGGTGTTCAGGAGGTGGTGCAGGGCGTGCACGAGGGTGCTGCCCGGGAGGTTGGGGAACGGATCGACCCCGGTCAGGGCCGACTGGAGCGTCGCGGCCAGCCCCCAGATGTCCGAGGCCCGACCGGCGGGAAGCCCGCGGGCGACGCCGGGTTCCATGAAGGCGAGGGTGCCGATCGGCCCGAGCCCCGTGACCGTCTGGCCCGGGGACAACCGCTGCGCCAACCCGAGATCGGCGAGGACCGCGGTCGGGCCGGGGCCGCGAGGCGCCCGTTGCGCGCTCCCCGTCGATCCCGTCAACAGAATGTTCGCCGGCTTGATGTCCCGGTGGGCCACGCCGAGCTCATGGAGCGCGTGCGCGCCCCGCGCGGCATCGGCGACGGCCCGCACGATCGTCTCCGGCGACAGCCCTTGCGCCTCTGCCAGCGAACCACGCGGGTGATAGCGGGCGGCATAGAAGAGCTGACCGTCCTCGTGTCCGGCGTCGAACAGCGTCACCAGACAATCAGACTTGGCGGACGCGAACAGCCGCAGCTCGTTCACCATCCGCTTGAACGCGTCCCCGCTCGCCTGCGCCGCGAGGACCTTGACGGCACAGAACTCGTCGTCGATGCCGAGCCGCTGCGGCGTACGCGCGAGCCAATAGGTCCCGTAGTTGCCGGTGCCGAGCTCCCGGACGAACTCGTAGTCGGCGATCCGTCTCACTGGCGGCTCCCTCGTTCGGTGCGGTCGGCGTACTCGGGCACCGCCTCCACCTCGTCCCGACCCAGCGATGCCCGCCCGTCGAGGACGGTCCCGGCGATGCGGTGTCGATAACGATCCCCCAGCCACAGCGCGACCATCATCACGACCGCGGAAGCCACGGCGAACGCCGTGAGCCCCGGATCCGTGCGCAGTTGCGGCAGGAAGAGGATGGTCGTGATGACCTCGAGGAGCGCGAGCGCTGCCACGAACCCGACGAGCACCCGGTTCGACACGGCCGCGGCGAATGCAGCTCCGAGCGGGGCGGTCCAACACGCCGCGAGAGTCCCCGCGAGCCAGAGCCCGAGCAGGTCGTTGCGCCCGGCGTTCAGCGGTGTGGCGAGCAGGTGGCCGCCGATCGAGATCACCTGATCACCCTGCACGCCGACGTTGAGCATCCCGTGGACGAGCCCCAGATAGGCGAGACCGGCGGCGGAGACGCTGGCCATGATGATGACGGAGGTGGGTACGCCGACCCGCGGCTCCAGGCCCAACAGCACCGCTGCGACCAGGAAGAAGAACACGTCCGCACCCGATCCGAGCTGAGACGACGCCACCCCGCCGATGAACGTGGCCGCAACGAGGAGCGCACCCTGCCGTGGACCGGCGGGGCGGATCCGGCTGCGTACCTCCCGCACCGGGACTCGCGATCCCAGCCACACGATCGTCGCCGTGGTCATGATGAGGAGGGTGAAGGCGACTTTGAGATAGGCACCCGGGAGCAGCGACGGCCAGAACGGGCGGGTGGTGTCGCTCAGCATGTGGATCCCGAGAAAAAACCCGACGAGCGCCGACGGGATGCCCAGCCGAAGCGCGAACCCATCGACCGGCACCCGGCGGATCAGGATGACGAGGGCGGCCGATCCCATGCCGATCGTCTGGATGCAGAGGGAGAACACGCGAGCGACCTCGGCGGAGATTCCGAGCCCTTTCGTGAACACGGGGAAGGCGACCGCGCCGCCGCCCTGGGGCGTCGAGCCCGCCACGAACGACCCGACGACCATCGTCAGGAACGCCGCCCAGTTGTCGAGGACCCGGGGCCAGAGCCCGAACACGGTGAGACCGATCAGCCAGGCGAGCGTGATCGTGGCGGGCACGAGATAGCCGAGCCGCTTCCGTCGCTGGACGAGGGCTGCCCGTCGCGTCGCCGCCTCATCGACGAAGGAGAGGTCCATCTCAGAACAGCCTTCCCCCGCGATAGCGCCACCGGGGCGCGACGACCCGCATCGGACCGTTGACCCAGACCCACATCCACAGCCACGTGGTCACGAAGTGGAACCAGCCGAGCGGTCCGAGCGGACGGTCGAGCAGCACCATGACCAGCGCCAGCACCAGACCCTCGTTGATGATCGTGAGAAAGCCGAACAGCGCGGGCCAGTCCTTCTCCCAGCGCAACTGTTGGAGCCCGTGATAGGCGAACTCCCAGACCGTGCCCAACAGGCCCACCACCCCCAGGACCATCAGCCCACCGAGGAGCAGGGATCCATAGGACGAGCCGGCCAACGCCGCGAAACCCATCAGGAACACCGTCCAGGGGATGCCGATGACGAGCAGGACGAACCAACGGGTCTGGATGCGGCCGAACAGTGTCGGGGTCACGGCGCCACCCCCTTGACCCAGCGCCACCACTGCGCGACCGAGCGCCCGGGGCCGAACTTCGGCGCGAACCCCTGCCGGACCAGGTCGTCGGAGATCTGCTGGGCGACGTATTGCAGGCCGAGGAAGGAATCGACCGGCGCGAACGGCCCGCCCAGCGTGATGGAGCCGGAGGCATAGAGGCGCCCCGGCTCACTCCGCGTACCCGTGATCTCGAAATGGTTCGACACATCCAGCCGGCGCATCGGATTGCGGCCCGCACCGGTGTGCTCGAGCAGGTCGGCGAGGAGCTGGGACTGCTTGAGGTCGGCGACCAGGCCCGTGGCATCGATGATGTAGTCCGCCTCCAACGGCGTGGTGGTGCCGTCGGGGGTGCGGAGGGTCGTTTGGATCCCGGTCTGTCCGCGATCGACCGACTGCACGGTGCCGACCGCTGCCCGATAGACGCCCGAGGCGCGCGCCCGATCGAGCTGCGTGTCCCATGCCTTGCGGTGCGGGGTGTTGGTGCCGCCCATGGCCTTGATGAAGTCGGCGCGTTCCTGTCCGGTGAGCCGTTCGAGCTTCTCCTTGAGCTGGCCGCCCCAGGCGGCCTTCGCATAGTTGAACGCCTGGTACTGGAATCCGTTCTTCGCCTCCCGCCGGAACGTCAACGGCCCGGCGGTGCCGTCGCGCCAGGTGCGGAACAGGTGCAGCACCTGGATCCGGGCACCGTGGCGCTCGACTTCATCGAGCAGCCGCTGCAGGATGCGCGAACCCACGATCCCGGAGCCACGCACCAGCACCCGCCCGCCGCGTCCCCGCAGCTGTTCATAGACGTGCTCGTGCGGCTCATAGGCGTTCACCACATGGGTGAAATCGCCGGTGCGCTGGCGATAGTCCTGCAGATCGGGGGTGAAGTTGACCCCGGGATAGCCGACGGCGATGTGGGCCCAGCGGCAGCGGTACGCCACCCGCCGGGTCTGTGCCCAACCCGCCGGCGGGGTGACGAGGACGACATAACCGCCGGCAGCGTGCCGGCGTACCATCCGTGCCCGGCCCGGCTGCACCATCCCCGCCCACCCGATCCGCTCGGCCTCCTTGGCCGTCGCGGCATAGACCTGCCCGGCCTGGGGAGTGAAATAGTCGTCGAGGATCGGCTCGGTCGCCACCTGCCAGATCCGGCGCAACGACTTCTTCTGCCAGGCCTCGGTGAAGGCATAGCTCGGATATCCCCACAGGTTGTCCGGACAGGAGGCGGAGTCGGACCGGATCCGTTCGTGATCCGGGATCTGGGAGACCGTCGCGAGGTGCCGATAGGTATCCCAGGCGTTCGGTCGTGGGGAGACGACCTTGATCTGCTCGGGGGGTACGCCATAGATCCGCAACCGATCGGCCAGCACGAAGGACCCGAACCCGCCGCCCACGCTGACGAAGGGCACGTGCGCGACGGGGATCCCGGCCTCCGCGAGCATCTCGTCGGTCCACGTCGATGTCGTCCGCAGGCGCTCGGTGAGATCGCCGGAGGAGCCGGGCCCGCTGGTCATGGCCAGAACGGGGACAGCAGCGGTGCGCTGACCTGCATCAGCTGCGCCCGCCGGACCAACATCCAGATCATTGCCACCAGGCACACCACCACCACGGCCCAGCACGCGATGATGATCCCCCGACCGTTCGAACCCTCCGCTGTGTTGGCAGCGACCATGCCCCCGCCCGCTCCGGCTGGGACCTGCGGCTGCCAGCCGCCGGGTGTCGGGGGATGGGCCGGATAGGGAGCTGGACCGGGCTGCGGAGCGGGGTGGGCAGGCGGTGGCGGCGTACCCCTCCCCCTCGGCGTCGGATAGCCCGCCGGCACCATCGTCAGACCGGAATCGACCGCCGGGGTAGCGGCCCGCTGAACGCGATAGTCCCCGGGCGGGAGGCCGAGCCGGCCGCGTGCGGTCATCAGCGCCTGCGCGAACTCCTCGATCGACTGCGGGCGGGCCGCCGGGTTCTTCGCCATGGCGGCGGCGATGATGTCGGCGATGGGTGGGGGTACGCCCCACTGACCCAGGTGTGGCGCGGGCTCGTGGGTGATGCGCTGGATGAGGGGCAGCAGCGAGGTGTCCCCCTCCCGCACGAACGGTGCCTGACCGGTGATCAGCGCGAAGAGGGTGGAGGCCATCGAATAGACGTCGCTGGCCGGGGTGGGCTTCTGGCCCATGATCAGCTCGGGCGCGATGTGGGCCGGGGACCCGGCCATCGTGCCGGTCGCGGTCATCGTTGCCTCACTGCCGACGTGGGCGATCCCGAAGTCGGCCAGCTTCGCCGTGCCATAGGAATCGACCAGCAGATTGGCGGGTTTGATGTCGCGGTGCAGGATGCCGACCGCGTGCGCGGTTTGCAGGGCCCCGGAGATCGCGACGACGTTCTCGGTCGCTTCCTGCCAGGTCAGCGGCCGACCCCGTTTGACGCGGTCACCGAGCGAGCCACCGGCGCACAACTCCATGATCAGATAGGGAGCGCCGTCGTCGGTGAGACCCTGGGCATAGACATCGACCACGTTGGGATGGCCGCTCAACCGACCGATCGCGCGGGCCTCCCGGGTGAAGCGCTGCTGGGCCTCCTCATCGAGGTCCACGTTCGTGAGCACCTTGACAGCGACGTCACGATTGAGGTCGGACTGGTGCGCCCGATACACCTTGCCGAACCCGCCCTGACCGATCTGCACCGCATCGGTGACCCCGGGCACGCCAATCTCAACAGCCATGCTGCCCATTGTCACCAGTTATCGGCTCACCGGGAAGACTTATAGGTGTTCTCGTCCTTCGTCGAGCACCTCGCGGGCACCAAGGGCGGGTCAGTGCAGGATGTGCAGCTCCTTGGCCTGCTCGGTGAGCTCGTCGCGGAAGTCCGGGTGCGCGATCGAAATCAACTGCTCGGCCCGCTCGTGGAGGGACGCACCACGGAGCTTGGCGGTCCCGAATTCGGTGCAGACGAAGTTCACGTCGTTGCGCAGAGTCGTGATCGGCGTACCCGGCACGTGGGAGACCACGATCGTCGATAATTCTCCGCCCTTGGCCGTCGCCGGGACCGCGATGATCGACCGGCCGCCCTTGGAGATGTTGGCCGCGCGGACGAAGTCGAACTGACCGCCCGTGCCCGAATAGAGCCGGGTCCCGATGCCCTCCGAGGCGCACTGGCCGACCAGGTCGATCGCCATCGTCGAGTTGATCGAGTGGAGGTTGTCGTTGAGGGCCGCGATCGGCGGCGCGTTCACCTCGTCCACGGGACGCATCTCGATGGAGGGGTTGCGATTCATCCAGGCATAGAGCCTGTCACTGCCGAGCGCGAACGTTGCCACGGCCTTGCCTCGGTTGACGTTCTTGTGGTTGTTCGTGACCACACCTGCCTCGATCAACGCGAGCGGGCCATCGCCGATCATCTCGGTGTGCAGACCGAGATCGTTCTTGGTCATCAACTGGGCGACGACGGCGTCGGGGATGCCGCCAATGCCGATCTGGAGGGTCGCGCCATCCGGAATGAGATCAGCGACGTTGCGGGCGATGGCCCTCTCGACGTCCCCCACACTCGTGCCGGGAAGGGTGGCCAGTGGATGCTCGGACTCGACGATCGCCGCGACCCTGCTGACGTGCACGTGGCAGTTGCCGAAAGTGAACGGCAGCTTTTCGTTGACCTCGAGCACGATGGTCCGGGCCTTGCTCACGGCGGCGAGGGTGTAGTCCGTGCTCAGTCCCAGCGCGAAGAATCCGTGCTCGTCCATCGGCGAGCACTGGGCGAGAACGACGTCCGAGCCGAGCTGCTCGGAGCGGATGAGGCCGGGCAGTTCGGAGAAGTGCGCCGGGATGAAATCGGCCCACCCACCGTTCACCGCCCGGCGGCTCGCCGCGCCGACAAAGGGCGTCAGGTGCCGGACGTTCTCCGCGGTATCGGGGTCGTAGTAGTCATAGTGCCTGAGCGCCACCAGTTGGAACACCGTGACCTTGCGCAACTCATGCCGGCGTGCGGACAGCGCGTGCAGCAGCGTCGGCGGCTCTCCCGCACCGAGTGGCACCACGATCGCGTCCCCGTCCTGCACATGGCCGACGGCCGTCGCGGCATCAACAAGTTTCGCGGCATAAGCGCTGCGGACCGACATGCATTCCTCCTGCCCGGGGGGACGACCGCGAGCCTAACGGTCGGTCGACACGGTGCGCGGAGTGTGCATTCCGCGGAACGACGATGTCCACAGGGCAGAACGCGGGCACCGCCAGCCTCGCTCACAGCACGGTCGTCAGCGCGACGAGCTCCCGATCGCTATGGGGTGGCCCGATGAGGCACACGCCCGTCGGCATGCCGTCAGCCGTGCGCAACGGGATCGACACCGCCGGCAGCCCAGCCAGCGAGGCGAGGCAGGTGAGGTTGAGCGTGCCGATGCGCACCGCCGCATAGGCCCCCGGGGTCGCCCGGAGAGGTGGCACGGTCGCGACCGTGGGCACGACCAGGACGTCCGTGCCCACCAGCGCCCGGATCGCGGTGCGGGCCGATTCGGCCTCGGCGCGCGCTGCGGCGTACTCCTCCGGAGAGATCGCGGCAGCCGAACGAAAGCGCCCGGCGATTTCGGGGCCGAGTACGCCGGGATGCGCGCCCAGCCAGTCCCCGTGCAGGCGCCACGCCTCGAAGCCCTGGATGGTCATCATCACCTGGCGCCAACGATCGAGCGGCAGGTCGTGGTCGATCTCCCGACGGGGCAGACCGAGCATGCGACTGTCGAGGAACCCCCAGACCGCATCCGTGATGTCGTCGTCGGCGGCAGCCAGCAGGCCGGCGGAGATCGCCACCCGATTGAGCTGTGCACTGTGCTCGCTGCGCAGGACAGCATCAGTGACCCGCGCGAGCGTGAACGCGTCCCGCGTCAACCACCCGACGGCGTCGAGGTCCGGCGTGACCGGAAACATGCCCTCGGTGCTGAGCCCGCCGTGGGTGGTCCGCAGGCCATAGAGCCCCTGATAGGCGGCCGGCACCCGGATGGATCCGGCGGTATCCGGGCCCAGGCCGACATCGGCCTGGTTGAGGGCGACCGCGGCGGCGGCCCCCGAGCTCGAACCGCCACCGATGCGGTCGGGCGCCGCAGGATTGGGCGGGGAGCCGTAATGGGGATTGACCCCGGTCAGCGCATAGGAGAACTCGTCACAGTGGGTGATCCCGACAGGGGTGGCTCCCGCGGCGAGCAGGCGGTCGACGATCGGCGCCGACTCCGCTGCCGGAGTCGCGTCGGCCAGGAAGCCGGGGCTGCCCGCCCCCAGTCGCTGGGCCGCGACCTCGAACAGGTCCGTGATCGCGAGGCGAAGCCCCACCAGGGGGCCCGCTGCGGGCACCGGCAGTGTCGCGTCGGGATGACGCCACACCGCTGGGTCCTCGTGCATCAGCCCATGGTGCCCGAATCGCGCCGGGCGCGCATGAGCTCCGACGGATCCGTCACTGCCACGTCACACTCGGGGAACGCTCGGTGAGGTCCACGCAACCGGTGAATTCCTTCGCCTCGGCCGGGATCTTCTGGAAGCCGCCGTCGTTGCGGTATTCATAGGTCACGTCCGTCCTGAACGTGCCGCACACGCTGTCGAACTCCTGGTCATCGCCGATCTCCGCGCTCTGGGCGACGTCGAACCGGTTGCCCGTCTCCACGGTCCATCGACCGTAGGGGCTCGTCCGGTCGCTCGGCTCGGCCACCTTGAACGGACAGTTCGCCGGCGCCACATCGGAACCGTTCATGCACCGGCTGAAGGCCGAACCCAACGCGGACCGCACCCGGTCGGTGCCGGCTTTGGTGAGGGTGACCTCGACGTCAACGGACTTGCTCTCACCAGGCTTGAGGATGATGTATTTGTCGCCCGAGATATCCCACAGATAGGACGGCGCGCCCGTGTCGAAGTCCTTCTGCAGCTCATAGGTGCCGGGATAGAGCGACAGGGTGCGTTCGCCGACCGGTTCGCTCATGAAACCAACTCTGAAGTCGACACCCTTGCGACTGGGTTTGACCGTCAGCTTGCTGAAGCCGTCCACCACCTTCCACTCGCCCTCGACTTTGCGCATCTCGAGCTCAACGGTCTCGGCCCGGCCGGCGACGGAGTAATCGACGATCGCCGTGTTTCCCCTCGTCCGGACATCCTTGACCGAGTAGTCCTGCGTCCGCGCCGTCTTCCGGGCCTCCTCCAGGTCAGCGGCATTGGGCACGTTCACCACGTGATCGGCCAGCTCATCCGAATAGCTCTTGCCGAGCGCGGTGAAATAGCGCTGTACGCCGTCCTCCATGCTGTCCCGGCTCGACAAGACCGAGGCAGCGACCAGGGCGCCCACGAGCACCACCGTGACGCCGACCGAGATGCCGACGATGCCCCTGGGGGACAACCCCTTGCGCTTCACCGGCGACGGGCCCCGCGGCGCGTGGGGCGGTCGCTGACCGCCGGCGAACGGCTGCATGCTCCCGGGGCCGCCCGGTCCCTGTGGTCGGGACTGACCCCACGCTGGTTGCCTGCCCCAGGGATCACCCTCGGGGTCCGGTCGGCGGGCCCCAGGGAGCGCCGGCGGGCTGTTGGGGATTGTGGGGGTGGTCGCTCATGATCCTTTGCCTGCCTTCACGATCGTCGGCCCGCATCCTCGCACGGAACAGGCCCGCCACCGCCGCGTGCGTTTCATCGCACGGCGCCGAGTCCCGCCCGGAATGTTCCAGGTGCGGCCAAGATTGGCGGCCAGATCCGCCGCGTCGGCGCGAAACCCCCAGTCAGCGAACCCAGCGCGCAACTGGACGCCAATCCTGGCCGGATCGTCGCGCGGTGGGCGCGGGCTCAGCGGTGGGCGCGGGCTCGGCGGTAGGCGCGGGCTGGGCCGTCACCCGCGCTACATCCGCTCCGGTGCAGCGATCCCGAGCAGCCCCAGCCCCTGCGCGAGCACGTTCCGCGTAGCCGCGACGAGCCCGAGCCGGGAGGCCCGCACGGTCCCTTCGCTCTTGAGCACCGGGCACTGTTCATAGAAGGCCGAATAGGCGGTCGCGAGCTCGAACAGATAAGTGCAGAGCTTGTGCGGCTGCAGCTCCGCAGCCAAGTGGTCCACCACCTCGCCGAACCTCGACAGCGCCATGGCCAGAGTCTGCTCGGCCGGTTCGTCCACCAGCGCGATCGGACCGACCTCGAAGCCCTCCGCCTGCGCGGCGCGGAGGATCTGGTTGCAGCGCGCGTGGGCGTACTGGAGATAGGGGCCGGTGTCACCGGTCGTCTTCGTCATCCGCTCGGGATCGAAGACATAGTCCTTCTGCAACCCCGACGAGAGGTCGGCATACTTGATCGCCGCCAACGCAATTTCCGGCGCCGCATTCTCCTCCGCCGCGTCGAGCAGACTCGACAGCGTCGCCGCGGAACCGTCGCGGGTCTTGAAGGGCTTGTTGTCGGGACCGAGGACCATGCCATATCCGATGTGCTGGGCAACCACGTCGTCCGGCAGATAGCCCGCCTTGCGGGCAGCCGCGAACATCTGGGCGAAATGCCCCGCCTGCCGGGCGTCGGTGACATAGATGATCCGGTCGGCCCTGAGTTCCTGCACCCGATACCGGATGGCCGCGAGGTCGGTGGTCGCGTACCCATAACCCCCGTCCGACTTCCGCACGATCAGCGGTGCCTCGAAACCCTCGGTGAACACGCACAGCGCACCGTTGTCGACGACCGCGACCCCGCGCTCCTCCAGATCGGCGACCACCTCGGGCAGGGCCTCGTTGTAGGTCGACTCCCCGGCCAGGTCGTCGTCGGTGAGGAGGACATTGAGGCGGGCGTACGCCTCGTTGAACCCGGCCTTCGACGTCTCGATCAGCTGCCGCCAGATGTCGAGCGACTCCTCGTCACCCGCCTGGAACGTGACCACGCGACGGCGGGCCCGTTCGGCGAACTCCTCGTCGGAGCGGAAGTGGGTGGATGCGCGCTTGTACAGGGCCTCGGCATCATCCAGCGACAGTGCCGCCACATCGGTGCCCTCGTCGAGGATCTGCTCAATGAGCATGCCGAACTGCGTGCCCCAGTCGCCGATGTGGTTCTGGGCGATCACCGTGTTGCCGACCGCGGAGAGCACGCGACTGAAACAGTCACCGATGATCGTCGTCCGCAGGTGGCCGACGTGCATCTGCTTGGCCACGTTGGGCGCCGAATAGTCGATCACGACCCGCTGCGGCGTCGCCGTGACCGCCACCCCGGAGCGCTCGTCCACGCGCACCTGGTCCGCGGCGGCGGCCAGCACATCGTTGCGCAGGCGGAAGTTGATGAAGCCCGGGCCGGCGATCTCCAGCGGTTCGCACAGGTCGGAGACGTCCAGGGCGTCGACGATGCGCTGGGCCACCTCGCGCGGCGGTTTGCCCTCGGACTTGGCCAGGCGCAGGGCGACATTGGACTGGAAGTGACCGAACTGCGGCTTGGTGGCAGCACGCAGCTCGGGGTCGGTCCCGGCCACAGCGGCGACGCGGGCGTTCAGTTCGGAAGGCAGCGACGACATGGCTGGCATTCTCGCACGCGCCACCACGGGGTCAGCGCAGCGTTTCGTGGGGCCGGAGCACAACGGCATCGGCGGTGGCGGATGCGCACCGCCAACGCGTGGGACGATGAACCTCACGGCAAGCAGAGGAAGGCATCGTGGCCAAACATCCCAAGCACGGCATCGCCCCGCGTCCCGTCATCCTGGCCCCGACAGACAGGACAGCCTTCGCGGTGGATCTCGCCGAGGCACAGGATCCGCTGGTCATGGCGTTGGACGTGGGATCCACCGCGACCCGCGGCAGCGTGCACGACGCCCGCGGGATTCCCGTCCGGGGATTCCGGCACAAGATCCCGCACGCCTTCACCACCGGGACCGACGGCACCTCCACGATCGATCCCGATCAGGTCGTCGAGGAGCTCGCCCGGGTTCTGGACGTCGTGACGTTGCACCCGGACCTCACCGGCCGCATCACGGCGGTCGCGCTCGACACGTTCGCCTCGTCCCTCGTCGGGGTCGATGCCCGGGGCCGGGCAACCACCCCGTGCTTCACCTATGCCGACCGCCGTTCCGCCCCGCAACTCGCCACCCTCCGCCGGGAGGTGGACGAAGCGGAAATCCAGCAGTTGACCGGTGCCCGCCTGCACACCTCGTACCTCACCCCACGCTTCCGCTGGCTCCGGGAGACCCATCCGCAGGAGTTCGGGCGGACGGTGCGCTGGCTGTCGATCGGGGAGTACGCCGAGTTGACCTGGCTCGGCCGGACCGCCGCCGGCACCTCCACCGCGGCGTGGACCGGGCTGCTCGACCGGCGCACCGGCGACTGGTCCGAACGGATGCTCGACCTGGCCCGGGTCGACCGCGCGGCCCTCTCCGACATCGCCGCTCCGAATGCGCCGATGCGCGGCGTACCCCACGTCACCAACAGCCGCTGGCCCGCACTCGCCGACGCCGCCTGGTTCCCCGCGATCGCCGATGGGCTCGGCGCGAACCTCGGCTCCGGCGGCACCGACGGGACCACCCTCGTCACGTCGATGGCCACGTCAGGAGCCATGCGCGTGCTGCTCCACCACCAACCGGACGAGATCCCGAGCGGCCTGTGGTGCTATCGCATCGACGACCGGCGGGCGCTGCTCGGCGGCGCACTGAACGATGTCGGCCGGGCCGTCGAGTGGATCGGACGGACGATGGCCCTGGACACGGATCTCCCCACGATCGCCTCCGCCGCGCCCGCCCCCGGGACACCAACGGTCCTCCCGTTCTTCTCCGGCGAGCGCTCGACCGGCTGGGCTGGCAGCGCGCGGGCGCTGCTCGCAGACGTCTCGGCCGCGAGCGATGGGGCGGCGCTGGCGCGTGGGGTGCTGGAGGGACTGGTGGTGTCGTACGCGCGGGTCGCTGCCCAACTCGTGGAGGCGGCCGAGGACAGCCGGCAGGGAGAAGGCAACCGCCGGACCGTGGAACGTGTCGTCGTGGCCGGCCGGGTGTCCCAGGACCTGCCCGGATTGCGGCAGATGCTGGCGGACTGCCTCGGCCGGCCGGTCCTGCCGGCGACCTTCAAACGGTCCACCTTGCGCGGCACCGCCTTGCTGGCGGCCGAGACCGTCGTCTCCGGGACCCCGCCGGCGGACCCACCGCTGGAGGAGGCCTGCGTACCCCATCGCGAACACCGTGCCCACTGGGATGCCGTCGCCGAACGATTCGGGAACCTTTACCCCAGCACGACTCGGGAGAACCCAACAGCTCCGGCGGCACTCCCGGGACGCTGAGAGCCCCAGCAGGATGTGACTGGAGAACGGAGCCGGGGTTTGTTGTCCGATGAAGTCGTTAAGGTATTCGCGTGACTGAATGGATCCTGCTGGCGGTGGTGATCGTCCTCATCGCCCTTGGCGGGTTCTTCGTGGCCGCCGAGTTTGCGCTGGTGACGGTGGACCGCCCGGCCGTGCGACGAGCGGCGGCCCAGGGAGACGCCAAGGCGCTCTCGGTGCAGAAGGCGCTGATAACTCTGTCCACCCAGCTGTCGAGCTGCCAGCTCGGCATCACCCTGACGAGTTTGATCGTCGGGTTCATCGCCGAACCCTCGATCGCCACCCTGCTGCGCAAGGGCCCGCTCCAATCGCTCGGTCTCTCCGAGTCCGCGGCCCTTCCCCTGTCGTTCACGCTGGCCTTCGCTCTCGCGACCATTACCCAGATGGTGTTCGGCGAGCTGGTGCCGAAGAACTGGGCACTCGCCGAACCGATGCGGCTGTCCCGGTTGGTCGCGACGCCCCACCGTGCTTTCACCTGGCTCATGCGACCGGTGTTGTGGGTGCTGCAGGGCTCCTCGAATGCGCTGGTCCGTGTCCTCGGCGTCGAACCACAGGAGGAGATGGCCTCCGGCCATTCGCCGCGGGAGCTGAGCGCCTTGGCTGAGCGGTCGGCCCGGGAGGGCACGATCGACCGGGAGCTCGCCGCACGCATGTCGAACTCCGCCCGGCTCGGCGAGCGATTCGCGCACGACGCGATGACCCCCCGCGCCCGCGTACATTTCCTGGAGGCCACCGATCCGGTCAGCGAGCTGCTGCGCTGGTGTCAACGCGTCGGGCACTCCCGCTTCGTCGTGGTCGGCGAGTCGACCGATGACGTCCTCGGCGCCGTCCACTTCCGGGACGCGCTGAGTGTCCCGGCGGCGGACCGGGCCCGCACTTCGATCACCGAGATCCTGCACGAGGTGCGGACCGTGCCCGCCTCGATGCCACTCGATGACGTGCTCGAGGAGCTGCGCGGTGGGTTGCAGCTCGCGGTGGTGATCGACGAATACGGCGGCACCGACGGCATCATCACCCTCGAGGACCTCATGGAGGAGCTCGTCGGCGAGATCGCCGACGAACAGGATGTCCCCGAGGAACGGTTCACGCAGGTGGGCGAACGGCACTGGATGCTCTCCGGTCTCCTGCGGCCCGACGAGCTGGCGACCTTCATCGGCATCGACCTGCCGGAGGGCGAAGCCTCCGAGACACTCGGCGGCCTGGTCACCGAGCTGAACGAGCGGTTCTGCACCGTGGGTGACTCGATCGTTCTCGACGCCGTGGACCGGCTGACCCTGGACGACGACGACCTCCCGACTCGCGTCACCGCCACCCTCACGGTCAACGAAATGGACGGTCACCGCGTGAGCTGGATCGAGCTGCAGGTCTCCGCGATCGAGGAGGGCGACGATGAGTGATCTCACCGCGGTCGGGATCGCCGTGCTCCTGCTGCTGGGCAACGCGTTCTTCGTGGGTGCCGAGTTCGCGTTGGTTTCGGTACGCCGCACTGCGGTGGAGGAGGCCGCCGCACGCGGCGTGGCCGGCGCCCGGTTGACCCTCCGGGCCGTGGAGAACGTGACGGTCATGATGGCCGGCGCCCAGCTCGGCATCACGATGTGTTCACTCGGCCTCGGCGCAATCGGTGAGCCCGCGGTGGCCCACCTGCTCGAACCCCTGTTCACGGCCCTGGACGTGCCGGACGCCTTCGTGCATCCGATCTCCTTCGTGATCGCCATGGCGATCGTGGTGTTCCTGCACATGACCCTGGGCGAGATGGTCCCCAAGAACCTGGCGATCGCCGGGCCCGCCCGATCCGCGCTGCTGCTCGGTCCACCCATGTATGCCATCGCCTGGATCCTCAAGCCCATCCTCTGGGTGCTCAACGGGCTCGCCAACCTGGTGCTGCGGCTCATGCGCATCAAACCCACTCGCGAGGTCGCGTCGACGATCACGACCGAGGACGTCCCCAGCTATCTGGAGGAATCCGCCGAGGTCGGGCTGCTCGAGGAGCACGAACACCTGCTTCTCACCGGTGCGCTCACCCTGTCCTCGGCACGCGTGTCGGACGTGCTGGTCCCCGTGGCGGATTTGGTGTGGCTCAGTTCCCCGCCGACCGTGGGCGAGGCCGAACAAGCGGCGGTGACCCACGGGTTCTCCCGTTTCCCGGTGCGGTTGGACGACGGGTCCTGGCTCGGCTATCTGCACCTGAAGGACATCCTCGACCTGATCGACAGCCCTCCGGACACACCTGTGCCGTCCGGTCGCATTCGCGACATGGCGGAGGTGCGCTCCGACACTCCGCTGCCGGAGGCCCTGGACGTGATGCAGCGGTCGGGCGTCCACCTTGCGGTGGTCACCGGCTCCGACGGTCAGGTCGCCGGGGTGGCGATGCTGGAGGATGTCATGGAAACGATGATCGGTGCCG
>DUOB01000008.1 GCA_012839035.1 Propionibacterium sp. | reverse complement strand
GGTCCCCGACCTGCTCGAACAGCGCCAGCCGCGCCGAGGACCGGGCAATGGCGGCCAGGGCGGCGTTCTCCAGGGAATCGGCGGGCAGGGACAGATAGTCCACTCCGGCCAGCGTCTCCGGGGAGGCGGCCAGCCCCGTGGTGACCTCCAGCTCAGCAGCGACCAGCGCTCCGGCCGCCCCGGCGTACACACGATTGGCCGCCGGGGACAACAACAGCAGGTGGCTCACTCAGTGAGCACCGGAACCGGTGGGATGCTCATAAGGAGTCCCCTTGGCGCGCTCGATGGACGCGGCGATCTCTTCCTCGGCCTCGACCCGGCCGGCCCAGGTGGCGCCTTCGACGGACTTGCCGGGCTCCAGATCCTTGTAGACGGAGAAGAAGTGCTCGATCTCCAGCACCTGGTGGGTCGGGAGGTCCTCCAGGTCCTGCAGGTGGTCCTGGCGGTGGTCGTCCGCGGGGACACAGATCAATTTGTCGTCGCCGCCGGCCTCGTCGGTCATGCGGAACATGCCGATGGCGCGGCATTCGATCAGGCAGCCGGGGAAGGTGGCCTCAGGGATGAGCACCAGCGCGTCGAGCGGGTCGCCGTCCTCGCCGAGGGTGCCCTCGATGTAGCCGTAGTCCGACGGATATTGCGTCGAGGTGAACAGCGTCCGGTCGAGACGAATGCGCCCAGTGGCGTGATCGACCTCGTACTTGTTCTTCTGGCCCTTCGGAATCTCGACGGTCACATCGAATGTGACCCTGCCCGGTTCCACCGCCTGCTGGCCGGCTCCTGCGGAGTACTCTTCGGTCACCGCTCACCCTTTCGGTTGGTGTGGTAAGTGAACAGACGCAGCCTAGCGCTGACCGACCGCGCATCAGGTGCCTGACCATGGAAGGACGCCATGACCAGCAGGGGGCTTCTCCTTCGCTCGATCGCGCTCATCGTCGTGGTGGTCGCTCTCGTGCTCGGGTTGGCGTCCGGGTTGCTGGGGAGGGGGCTGTACGCGGTGGGCCTCTATCGCGATGGCGGATCGCCCAGCGTGGACCCAACGGTCTTCCATCATTCCGATGCCCGGTCGACGGTCCTGCCCCCGGAACCGGGGGAGCCCGTGCTGGCGGGCACAAGCCCTGCGCCCGGCACCAGTGCGGCCGCGGTGACGGAGAGGATCCGGGCCCTTGAACCGGTGACCGGCGAATCCTTCGGCCTCATCGTCGACGAGAGCACCGGTGCGACGCTCTATGCCGACAACGCCGAGGGGGCGGCCGTCCCGGCCTCCACCCTCAAGGTGCTGACCAGCCTCGCCGCGCTCGAGGTCCATGGGCCGGACCATCGGTTCGCGACCAGGGTGCTGCACGATCCGGCCGACCCCCGGAAGCTCTATCTCGTCGGTGGTGGCGATCCCTATCTGGCAAAGGGGCCAGCGGGCGCGGCCCCGGACCGCGGCTCGATCCTGGACCTGGCCGCGGACACCGCGGATGCCGTCGCGCAGCGGAGCTCCACTCCGGCTGCGGAACCCCTCGGCCCGCTGGAGATCGTGGTGGACACGTCCCTGTTTGCCGGGCCGGGCTGGAATCCCGACTGGATCCCGGTCTATCGCGACTATGTGGCAGAAACATCGGCTCTGTGGGTCGATGGGGCCCGCCCCACCGGAGCCCCGATCGGGCCCCGGGAGGAGGACCCGGCCGGGGTCGCCGCTGATGCGTTCGTCGCCGAGCTCCGCAACCGGGGGGTGGAGGTCGGCCCGATCAGCCGAGGGGAAGCCCCCGCTGGCGCAATGTCGCTGGCCGAGGTTCACTCGATGCCGCTGGAGAACATCGTCGAACAGGTGCTGATCTATTCCGACAACGATGCCGCCGAGGTATTGTTCCGGCACGTCGGGCGCTCGGGCGGGCGCAGCGGGTCCATCACCGACGCGCAGAGCGCGATGGAAGAGATTCTCACCGAGCTCGGAGCCTGGACCGAGGGCATGCGGATCGTGGACGGATCAGGGCTTTCGCGCAGCAACCTGGTGTCCGCCCGTTCGCTCACCAACGCGGTGCAGCTCGCTGTCAAGCCGGATGCCGACCGCTATCGCGCGATCCCGACGGGCATGTCCGTGGCGGGCACGGAAGGTACGCTCGCCGACCGCTTCGTCGCGGAGGGGACCGGCCCGGGGCGCGGGCTCGTCCGCGCCAAGACCGGCACGCTCACGAACGTCCACTCGCTCGCCGGCTATGTCCGCAGCGATGACGGATCCTGGCTCGTTTATGCCTTCCTGGTCAACGGTGAGCAGGAGGAGTACGCCACGCGCGTCTGGCTGGATCGGGTCACCGCCGCGCTGGCCGACTGCGGGTGCCAGGGCTAGGGGCGGGGAGCGCCGCGTACGCTCGGATCCATGACCACTCCCGAACTCCACTGGCCGGCCGCGGCCAACACCGGAATCCGACTGGTGCCGTCCGGGCCGCGGGTGAGCGATGACCACGCCAGGAGAGCGGTCGCCGATCTGCAGCGGTTTGCGGTCGAGGCGCAGGACCTGGTCCGGGAGACGGCGCGCATTGAGGCTCCGGCGGATACTGCGCCGGTCTACGTGGTGGACCGCACCCGGTGGGTGCGGGCGAACGTCGAGTCGATGTCGGCTCTGGTGCCCGGGCCGGAGGAGATGACCACAACCGGCATGCTGGCGGGAGCGCAGGTCGGCGCGGTGCTCGCGTGGTTGGCGACCAAGGTGCTGGGCCAGTTCGATGTGTTCGCCCCGGCGTCGGTCGCCCCCGAGGGACGGCTGTTGCTGGTGGCCCCGAACATTGTCCAGGCCGAGAAGAAGCTGGGGGTCGACCCGACCGATTTTCGCCTCTGGGTCTGCCTGCACGAAGAGACTCACCGCGTGCAGTTCACGGCATTCCCCTGGCTGCGGGACCACCTGCGCGAACAGGCGCGGACGGTGGTCGAGCTCACCGACACCACCGCACCCGGCTGGCAGAATCTGGCCGGGCTGATCGCGAACCGCAAGGACCGGCAATTGTCACTGCTGGATCTGCTGCCCGACACCGTGGATGTGCGGGCGACCATCGAGCGGGTGACGGCCGTGATGTCGCTGCTCGAGGGGCACGCGGATGTGGTGATGGACAGGGTCGGTCCGCGGGTGATCCGATCGGTGGGACAGATCCGGGCCCGCTTCGAAGCGCGCCGTGACGGCCGCATCGGGCTGGATCGGGTGATTCGGCGGCTGCTCGGGATGGACGTGAAGCTCGCCCAGTATCGGGACGGCGCCAATTTCTGTCGACACGTCATCAGCGCGAAGGACATCGATTTCCTCAACCTGGCCTTCGAATCGGCCGAGACCGTGCCGACGCTTGCTGAGATTCACGAGCCGAGGAAGTGGCTGACGCGCATGATGTCCGGGTGAGCATCTAGCACAGGAGGCCGGATGGCGAAGAAATCACTGGGACCGGCGATGGTCGAACTCGTGGCCGCCGTTGAGGAAGCACTGAACGGTTCCGCGAAGGGTCTGATCGTTGGCTGCTCCGGGGGAGCGGACTCGCTGGCCCTGGTCGCGGCGACCGCGATCGTCGCCGAGCGGCAGGACCTGCCGGCGCGGGCGGTCGTCATCGATCATGGGCTGCAGGACGATTCCGCCGCGGTGGCGAAGAAGGCGGCCTCCCGAGCGGAGAAGATGGGCCTGCCGGCGGATGTCGTCGCGGTGACGGTGGTGCCGGACGGCACCGGACCCGAGGCCTCCGCGCGTACGGCGCGGCACGCCGCGTTGGAACAGGTCGCCGACGCTCTCGACGCGATCGTCCTGCTGGGTCACACGCTCGACGACCAGGCGGAGACGGTGCTGTTGGGCCTGGCGCGCGGGTCGGGTGCGCGGTCGCTGAGTGGGATGGCGCCGACCCGGGACCGTTTCGTGCGGCCCTTCCTGGGGGTACGCCGGGAGGTCACCGAAGCGGCGTGCGCCGAGTTGGACACCAAGTTCTGGCGGGACCCGCACAACGACGATCTCGGGTTCGCCCGGGTCCGCGTACGCAAGAAGATCATGCCCATGCTCGAGGCCGAACTCGGGCCGGGGATCGCGGAAGCCCTGGCGCGGACCGCCGTCATGCTGCGGGACGACACCCAGGTGCTGGACACGCTAGCGGAGGACGTGCTACCCGAAGCACGTCTGACCGGGCCGCTCGATGTTGCCGACATCCCCAAGCCGCCGGCATTGCGCCGCCGGGTGATCCGGCGTTGGTTGCTGGCGCAGGGGGCGGACGAGCCGGCGTACACGCACGTCAAGGCCGTCGAAGCCCTCGTCACCGACTGGCGGGGACAGAAGTGGGTGGAAGTTCCCGGCCTCCGTGTGGGCAGGCGTTCCGATCAATTGCTCGTGATGACAGACTGAGCGCCGTGGACAACTCTCATATTGCTGCCGATCTGGACCGGGTGCTGTTCACCGAGGAGGAGGTGAGTGCGCGCCTGGCCGAGATCGCCGCCGAGATCGACGCTGAATATCAGGGCAAGGATGTGCTCCTGGTCGGGGTGCTCACCGGGGCCGTCATGGTGATGGCGGACCTGTCGCGGGCCCTCACCATTCACTGCTCGATGGACTGGATGGCGATCTCGTCCTATGGCTCCGGCACCCAGTCCTCGGGTGTCGTCCGGATCCTCAAGGACCTCAACACCGACATCTCCGGCCGTCACGTGCTCGTGGTCGAGGACATCATCGACACCGGGCTCACGCTGAGCTATCTGGTGTCCAACCTCAAGTCCCGCGAACCCGCCAGCCTCGAGATCATGACGATGTTCCGCAAACCCGAGGCCGCGGAGAACGCCGTGGATGTGAAGTGGATCGGGTTCGACATCCCCAACGAGTTCGTCGTCGGCTATGGACTCGACTACAACGGGCGCTATCGCAATCTCCGGTGCCTCGGATCACTCGCACCCCACGTCTATTCCTAGGAGACGCCACCCTCGAGGGCGATGTAGGCCTCGTCCTCGTCCGTGACCGGGGGGTGATCATTGACGGGATCACCTGACGTCACGGCAAGGTTGTAGATCTCTCCGGCGTCGACGTCGTCCTCCGTCACCGTGTAGGTGGCGGTCGCCGATCCGGACCAGCCGGGCGCAAGAACGTCCGCGACAAACAAGTGGGTGAGACCGAGCTTGCTATCGCTGACGACGATGTTGATCAAGGTTACGTTGCCGGTGTTGGTCACGTCGAACGTATAGGTGATCAAATCGCCCGCAGCGGCGAACGTCTCTCGGTCAGCCCTCTTGACGAGTTCGATAGCGGGCTCGTGGTCGGCCATCGTGACGGTGACGGAGGACGAGTCGGTGACCTGTTCCCCGCTCGGATCCAGGGCTTCCACTTCGGCAAAGTTCGTGAACGAGCCGTCTTCGAAGTCCGACTGGGAGATTTGTCTTTCGAGCCTGCTGGAGTACCGGGGCGCGAACGTCACCGATTCACCCGGTGCCAACGAGGCAGCAGCCAGCTCAGCCCCTATGCCGAGGAGCCGGTCCGACACCATGACGTCCGTGAGCACGACGTCTCCCGTGTTGGTCACGACGAGCTCGAAGGTGATTTTGTCGCCCGCCTGAAGGCCTTCGGTCTGGCTGGCCGTTTTGGTCAGCTGGATCCCGGGATTGCCCGGGCTGGCGGCGAAGGCGGGAGCCGCGACAGCGAGGGAAACGACAGCGCGCTCCAGGCGGTTGCGCGCAGGACGGTGCGTCGGGAGATCTGAGACACGAAGAGACTGCTCTCTCACAAGGTCTGACAGCCGGCGGTAAGTCGGCACTAATCCCCGGAGAGACTACGGATTTTTCGCGGCGCGGGCGACTTGCGTGCTGTTCCGGAATGCCACATCGGAGACAACTGCGGTGAATTGGTGCGATCCGGGTAGGGTCAGGATGCGTCAACGTCCCTTCTTAGGCAGGTCATGAACCTCTCTCGAATCTTCCGCGGGCCTCTGTTTTGGATCATCCTCGGCATCTTCGCGCTGTTTGTCATTCTGGACTTCGCGCGTGGTGCCGATGGTTTCGCGGAGAAGCCGACCTCGGAAGTCGTCGCCAAGATCAACGGCAGCGACCAGCTCCAGGAGGTCGAGCTCGTCGAAAATGAACAGGTCATCCGTGTGACCGTGGACGACGACACGAAGATGAAGGCCCACTGGGTCGGCGAGCAGTCGGTCGCGATTGCGGAGCGGCTCCAGGAGCGTGCTGACGGGGGCACTCTCGGTCACTATGTCGTGCGGGTGCCGCAGCCAGGGTTCTTCAACTACATCCTGCCGACCCTGTTGCCGTTCCTGCTGTTCGGCATCATCTTCTTCTTCCTGCTGACCTCAATGCAGGGCGGCGGGTCCCGGGTGATGCAGTTCGGCAAGTCCAAGGCCAAGATCACCTCGAAGGACACCCCGAAAACGACGTTCCAGGACGTTGCCGGGTGCGAGGAGGCAATCGAAGAGCTGCACGAGATCAAGGAGTTCCTGGCGGAGCCGACGAAGTTCCAGGCCGTGGGCGCCAAGATCCCCAAGGGCGTGCTGCTCTACGGCCCGCCCGGCACCGGCAAGACCCTGCTGGCCCGTGCAGTCGCGGGTGAGGCCGGCGTGCCGTTCTTCTCGATCTCCGGTTCGGACTTCGTCGAGATGTTCGTCGGTGTCGGCGCATCGCGCGTTCGCGACCTGTTCGAACAGGCCAAGGACAACGCTCCGGCCATCGTGTTCATCGATGAGATCGACGCCGTGGGGCGCCACCGAGGCGCCGGCATGGGCGGCGGGCATGACGAGCGCGAGCAGACGTTGAACCAGCTGCTGGTCGAGATGGACGGCTTCGACGTCCGCGGTGGCGTGATCCTGATCGCCGCCACCAACCGGCCCGACGTGCTCGACCCCGCTCTGCTGCGGCCGGGCCGTTTCGACCGCCAGATCCAGGTGGACGCCCCGGACATGCGTGGACGCTGGGACATCCTCAAGGTCCACGCCCAGGGCAAACCGATCTCGGAGGAGGTCGAGCTCAAGGCGGTCGCGCAGCGTACTCCCGGATTCACCGGCGCAGACCTGGCCAACGTGCTGAACGAGGCGGCACTGCTCACGGCCCGGTCCAATCGGAAGCTGATCACGGCCGAGGACATGGACGAGGCGATCGACCGGGTGATCGCCGGACCACAGCGGCGTACGCGCCTGATGTCCGAGAAGGAACGGCTCATCACCGCCTATCACGAGGGCGGCCACGCCCTGGTCGCCGCGGCGATGCCGGGCACCGACCCGGTCCAGAAGGTGACGATCCTGCCGCGGGGCCGGGCGCTGGGCTACACGATGGTGATGCCGGAAGACGACAAATACTCCAACACCCGTGGTGAGCTGCTGGACCAGCTGGCGTACATGCTCGGCGGCCGTGCCGCTGAGGAAATGGTCTTCCACGACCCGACCACCGGTGCGTCCAACGACATCGAGAAGGCGACGGCGGTCGCGCGGGCGATGGTGACGCAATACGGCATGAGCGACCGCATCGGCGCCATCCGTCTCGGCCGCGGTGATTCGGAGCCGTTCCTCGGCATGGAGATGGGCGGCAACCACAGCCGCGACTATTCCGAGCAGGTGGCAGCTGTTGTCGATGAAGAGGTCAAGACGCTCATCGCCAACGCCCACCAGGAAGCGTTCGATGTCCTCGAGGCCAACCGCGATGTGCTCGATGAGCTCGTGCGGCAGCTGTTCGAGAAGGAGACGCTCGACAGGCACGAGGTGGCGGCGATTTTCCAGGCGTTGCGGAAGTGGCCCAAGCGGCCGGCGTGGACGGGTTCCGATCTCCGCAAGCCGTCGGAGATTCCGCCCGTCACGCCGCCTCCGCAGCCTGAGCTGCCGCCCGAACCGCACCCGGCCGGCGGCGTACAGCTCCCGCCCGGCCAGACCGGTGGCCAGGGTCCGATGCCGCCCTATCAGCCCGGGGGAGAGACCCCGCAGGGCGATGGGCCACGGGGGCCGCAGGTCTCCGGCTGATCACATCCGAGCGGCTAGATTGCTGCAATGGCTGATCCGTGCGAGGTATTGGTGCTCGGCGGCACCCGGGAGGCCCGGGAGCTGGCGGAACACCTCGAGGCCGCGGGTGTGCGCGTGATGTCGTCGCTCGCCGGCCGCGTCAAGAACCCCGCCCTTCCGGTCGGTGAGGTGCGCATCGGCGGCTTCGGCGGTGTGGAGGGCCTGGCGACGTTCTTGGGGGTACGCGGGGTCCGCCTCCTCGTGGACGCCACCCATCCGTTTGCCGCTGTGATGTCGGACCATGCGGTGGCCGCCTCGGAACGGACCGGAGTGCCGCTGCTGAGGTTGCTCCGACCGGGCTGGCGGGACCATCCCCGGGCCGGCAAGTGGACGTGGGTCGACCGGATCGAGGACGCGCCCGAGGCCATGGCCCGACTGGGCGGGCGACCGTTCCTGACGACCGGGCGGCAGGGCCTCGAACACTTCGCCTCCTGGCGGGATCGCTGGGCGCTCGTGCGCCTCGTCGAGTCCCCCGAGGGTGACTGGCCGAACTGGACGATCCTGCACACACGGGGCCCGTTCGACGCCGGCAGCGAGCGTGCGCTCATGAAGGAGCACGACATCGATGTGCTAGTGAGCAAGGATTCCGGGGGACCGCTGACGGAAGCCAAACTCGATGTCGCGGGTGAACTGGGAATCCCGGTGGTGATGGTGGCCCGGCCCGTGGAGCGGGCACAGGTCATCGTTCAGGACGTCCGTGCTGCGGTGCTCCTGGTGCTTGAGTTGCTGGCGGACCGTCATGGCTGACGTTCCCGCCTCCCACCCTCGCGACGCCGCTCCCCGCACCGACTGGACCCGACCCGTGCCCACCGTCGGCGACACCTCGGCCGCCGCGACGCGCGCAGCGGACCCACGCGCGTGGGCGTTCGATCCGGCTGACGTCGATGCCCTCGACCGCATCCTGCGGGCGCGCCGTGACATTCGGCGTTTCCGGCCGGACCCGGTGCCGGAGGATGTGCTGGAGGCGATCCTGTCGGCTGCGCACGCCGCACCGTCGGTCGGACACTCCCAGCCGTGGCGCTTCATCGTGGTCACCGATCCGGGCACCCGGGACCGGGCCGCCCACCTCGCGGACCGCATGCGGTTGGAGCAGGCCTATCAACTCACCCCCGACCGGGGACGACGCCTGCTGGATCTCAAGCTCGAGGGTTTGCGCGAGGCGCCGGTGGGGATCGTGGTGGCGTGTGATCGGCGTACGCCGCCTGCCGGAGTCCTCGGCCGAGCCACCTTCCCCGACACCGATCTCTGGTCGTGCGCGTGCGCGATCGAGAACATGTGGCTGACCGCTCGCGCCCACGGCGTCGGGATGGGGTGGGTAACGCTGTTCGAGCCGGCGCACCTGGCGGGTCTGCTGGGGTTGCCGGACGGGGTGGAGACCCTCGGCTGGTTGTGCGTGGGCTGGCCGGACGAGTTGCCGCCGGAACCGGGACTCCAGCGTCATGCCTGGTCGTCGAAGCTGCCGTTGGCGGACGTCGTGCTGCGGGAGCGGTGGCCGGCCGAGGAGGGCGCCGCACCGGCGGCGCCGGTCTCCCACGTGGCGGCCCTGCGCGCTCCTGCCCCCGAATCGCTCGTGGCAGCGACGGACGAGGCAGACCGGTTGCTGACCCCGCCGGAGTCCTTGGGTGTCGTGGACCGGGCCCTCAACCGAATGCTCGCCGCCGGCGCGACGCCTGCGGGTGGAACTCTCGTGCTCGTCGGGGCCGATCACCCTGTGGCGGAACTCGGCGTCAGCGCGTTTCCGAGCAGCAACACTGCGGAGGTCTTTGCCGCCGCAGCAGCCGGTCAGTCCCTGGGCGCCGCGACAGCGCTCACGGCGGGCTTCGAGGTCCTGCTGGTGGATGCCGGGGTGGGCGCTGAGGCGGCTGCTGACGGTGTGGTGATCGCCCGGCCGAATGATCCCCGCGGCAACCTCCGGGATGCCGAAGCGCTGACGTTGGCCGATGTCGATCGGCTCATCGAGCGGGGCAGGGCACTGGGGCGAGAACTCACGGGACTGGTGGTGCTCGGCGAGATCGGTATCGGGAACACCACCATTGCGGCCGCACTGACGAGTGTGCTCACCGGTCTGGATCCTGCTCAGGCTGTGGGACTCGGGGCGGGGTCCGACGCAGAGATCCTGGCCAGGAAGACCGCGGTCGTCGAGGCCGCACTGGATCGCGCCGGCTTGGGGCCGGGTGTGGGCCCGCGGCGGATCGATGACCCACGGCGAATCCTGGCGGCGGTTGGCGGTCCGGAGTTCGCGGTCCTCGTGGGCGTCACGCTGGGGGCGGCCGAGGCCGGGGCGACCGTGGTCCTCGACGGCCTTGCCACCTCGGTGGCGGCATTGCTGGCCACCCGGGTCGAGCCCGCGGTTCAGGCGTACCTCATCGCCGGGCAAGTCAGTCGCGAACAAGCCCACGACGTTGTGCTGCGACATCTGGGGCTCGAGCCGCTGCTGCAGCTCCGCCTCCGCGCAGGCGAGGGCGTGGGGGGTTGCATGGCTGCGAGTCTGTTGTTGCAGGCACTGCAGGCCCGTCAACGCACCGGACGCACTCAGAACGGTGGGGGTTGATCAGCCAGATCGGAATCCCAGGGATCAGCCACTGACCCGGTGGCGGGGGGAGCCGAGGCCTTGTCGCGCTGCTCCGCCCGGAACGCGCGATGGGCAACGCGAGCACGTTGTCCGATGCAGTCGCCGCTGCCCCGACCGCTGCCCCGACCGCTGTGCCGACCAGCGCTGCTGCCGGAGCAACCGGCGGCAGCCCGCAGGAGAGCTGCGAGGATCGTCTCGGTGGTGCGGCAGGGCTCATTCGTGACCACGTCGCTCGGGCGCGTGCTGAAGGTGCCGTGGGCATTGGTCCAATAGGTCTTGCCCAGGGGCGTGGTCCACCGGAACGTGCCCGGAGTCTCCTGGACGGTGATGAACGCGCCATGCGTCTGGGCACGGTGGGTGCGCCGGGAATTGGGGCCGAGGTTGCTGGTGCAGGTGAAGTCGCCGGTGCGCCATGGCTCTGTGTGATCGAGATCGATCCAGCGCGACTGTGCGGATCGTTGACTGAAGGGGAACATCTCGCGTCCGTCCCGCTGCTTGACGCGCCACACCATCTCCGCGGTGGGCCGATATGCGGACACCGACATGGGCGCAGCCAGATCCACCACGGGGCGGACGGTCACCCGTCCCGCACAGGAGGACAGCAGCTCGGTCAGGTGATCGTGCGTGATCCGGCCGAGACCCTCGACCTCGGCACCGGCACGCTTGGCGAGGTCTCGTCCGCTGAGGTGCACGATCACCTGTGCACCGTGACTGCACCGGACGTGGCGGTCGTGATCGGTGACGATCTCGCCGGTCTTCGTGTTGACGATGTGGCCGTCCGGGGTGACATTGGCGCCGTCGAACAGGTCCGCCCGGAGCAGCCGTGCGGCCCTGTCCGGATGGGCGAGATGGCCCAGGGCCGCTGCCCGGAGTTCGTCCGCCGAGCCCTCGACACCACCCCTCCTGAGGACGTCGGCGAGGCTGTTGACCGTCCCGGACAAGTGGTTGGCATCGAGAGCGTCGAGCAACGCCTCGACCCGGGTGATCCCCTCCGCGTCCTCGTGCGGAGCGAAATCCACACGCCGGGACCGGCGGGCCCGCTGCCGCTTGGCTTCTGCTTCCGGGTCCAGACGCGCGTGGGCTGCGCGCACCTCCGACATGGTCTTGCGGGGCCCCCAATGTGGTATCCGCGGGCCGAGCTCGGCGTCGAGTTCGCGGGCAAGGTCGGCAGGCAGAGCTCGGCAGGCGGCCGCAGCCTTGCGTGCGAGCCAGACCTCAACGCCGCCGGTCAGGGTCTGTTCCCACAGGATCGGATGGCGATGTCGCAGCGACAGCACATCCCAGACCAGGGCCCACGCAGCATCGGGTGAGATGCCGAGCGCGGGGCCCAGCTCATGGCCGAAGAACTCCGCGATGGCAGGCAGTCCATCGATGGACGGTGGAAGCAGGTGCTCCCCGAACAACACTCGTGCGGTGCTGTCGGCGTCCCCGCCCGGATTGGGTTCAAGACACGATAGGCATCACACAGACCGGACACGAGTGCCACCTGATCGATCTCGGCGGCTCGCTGACGATTCTTGGCTGCGATCATCGCGTCGAGCAGTTGCAACTTGGTGGGCTTGAACCCCGCTGGAATGGTCGTCGCGCCCAGATTGGGCTGATCGAGCAGGTCCTTGAGTTCGTCCTCCAGCTCCGACTGATCAGGGGAGCGCAGCGCTCCAACAGCCTTCGCGGCCAGGCGAGTCTCGACGGATTGAGGGCGTTGCGGGCCGGCTTGCCCCGCGTCTGTGGGACTTCCGGCGCCACGGCTGTCGCACTGGACTGCGGGGTCGCGGGGAGCGGGTTGAGCCACGATCATCGAAAACTCCTTGGCCTCTGGGTCTTGACCCCCATCATAATCGAACATATATTCGAAAACAAGGCCGAAGGGAGACGGATCACGATGGCGAGAACCGAGAACCGAGACGCCAGGACCGAGGCGGGTGCGTGGGGCCCTGGGTCAGGTGGCCTGCACCGAGCCGAGATCGAGTCCGGCAACGTCACCGATGATCGTTACCGCAGGGGGATTGATGCCCGCGAGCGACGCGGCTCCGGCGATGTCTGCCAAGGGGCCCTTGACGATCTTCTGGCTGAGCAGGCCCGCGTCCGAGACCACAGCCGCCGGCGTGGTGTCCGCCATCCCGTGCTCGATCAAGGCCGCGGCGATCGGCCCGAGGTTCTTTACGCCCATCAGCACCACCAGCGTGGTGCCGGCGCGGGCCAGGGCGGGCCAGTCGAGCATGCACCGTGGATCACCGGGCGGGACATGCCCGGACACCACGGTGAAGCCCTGCGCCAGACCCCGATGGGTCACGGGGATCCCGGCCAGTTCCGGCGCTGCGATCGCGGACGAGACTCCGGGGATCACCTCCACCGCGACACCGGCGTCGGTGCAGGCCTGCCATTCCTCGCTGCCGCGGCCGAATACGAACGAGTCGCCACCCTTGAGTCGAACCACGCGCAGGCCCTTGCCCGCTTCGGCAACCAACAACTCGTTGATCGCCTCCTGCGCCGTCTGTTGGCCGTGCGGCATCTTGCCCACGTCGATCAGTCGAGCCGGCAGGTCCTGGAGCAGCGACAACGGCGCGAGCCGGTCGAACACAATGACATCTGCGCGTTGCAGCGCATCCCAGCCGGCGAGGGTGATCAGCCCGGAGTTCCCCGGCCCGCCCCCGACCAGCGTCACCTTGCCGACATCACGGGAGACGCTGTTCATCGTCGCTCGCGTATCCACGCCGATGATCAGATCGAACTCCCCATAGTTCGCCCCCTCGGCCTGGCTGATGAGCCCCCTCGCGAGCAGATCCGCGACAGCGGTCGTGAGCTGCCCGGCATCCACGCCGACAACCGCGCCCTGGCTGAGCAGATTGACCGCCAGCGCGGCCGTGCGGTCGTTGCAGCCGCGCAGCAGGATTCGCCGGCCGGTGACATCGAGCTCGAGGGTCATTGCGCACTTTCTTGTCGAAGATGGTCACGACAGGTTGCCGCAGACACGGCGAAACGGCGAGCGATGTCCGGAAAGCCCGCCCAGTGAACGTGGAGATAGGAAGCATGCAGGGTCGAGGAAGCGTACCCGTCCGGTCGCCCATCCAGCAGCCATCCCGGTTCGTCGCCAGCGGCGGGGGTGAGCCGGGTGCGATGGAATTCATGTCCCTGTACGCGGGCACCGGCGACCGCCACGACCGAATCCGTGGACGCGATCGCGGTCCGATAGCCCAGGACCAGCTTCGGGTCCATCGCAGCCTTGGCCGGCAGCACGCCCGCCATCGGGTGACCGTCGAGACTGTGGGCGAGATAGAGGAGACCGGCGCATTCGGCGATGGTGGGTACGCCGGAGCGCACCCGGGCAGCAATGTCCGCGGTGAGCGCGGCGTTCTGGGCGAGCGACTCGGCGTACACCTCCGGGAACCCACCCCCCAACACGATCCCGGACGTTCCCTCCGGAAGCCGTGCCTCGGTCAATGGATCGAACTCGACGACACGGCAGCCGGCCGCGGTCAGCAGCTCGGTGTTCTCCGGATAGCGGAACGTGAACGCCCGCCCGCCCGCCACCGCCACCACCGGCTCGCCCGGAACGCGAGTCACCTCCCTGGCGGGGTCCCAAGGGGTGTCGTCCAGCGGCGGAGCCGAGTGGGCGATCGCAACCACCGCATCGAGATTCACGGCGCCGGCCACCTGTTCGGCCAATCGGTCCAGCTCGTTCGCGGCCTCGTCCCGTTCGGCGACGGGCACCAGCCCCAGGTGCCGCGATGGCGCGACGATCCCCGCGTCGCGGTGCAGCACCCCGAGCACCTCGACGCCTGTCGCCTCGAGCGACCGCACCGCCTCGCTCGCGTGCCGTTCGGACCCGGCCTTGTTGAGGATCACCCCGGCCACCCGCAGCCGCGGATCGAAGGTTGCGAGTCCGTGCACCCACGCCGCCACCGTCCGGGAGGTGTGCGAGATGTCCACCACCAACACCACCGGCGACCGGGTGAGCCGAGCGACGTGGGCTGTCGACCCGAAGCTCTCGGTCCCGAACTTTCCGTCGAACAGGCCCATCACCCCCTCGATGATCGCGAGATCGGACCCGCGCGCACCGTGCAGGAGGAGCGGCACGATCCGCTCCTCACCGCACAACACCGGATCGAGGTTGCGGCCGGGGCGGCCGGTCGCCAGCGCGTGATAGCCGGGATCAATGAAATCGGGCCCCACCTTGGCCGGTGCCACCCTGCGTCCACGGGCACGCAGGGCGGCCATCAGTCCCGTGGCCACCGTCGTCTTGCCATGTCCCGAGGCGGGCGCGCCAATCACCAGCCGTGGCAGATGCATCAGGCGGCCTCGATCGGTGAGCGGGCGTGAGCGACGGCGCCGAGGATGGCGTCGGCACCCACGTCCTCGAGGGGGACGTGGTCGGCGCCGAGTCTGGTGGCGAGGGTCGCTGCGAGGCCCATCCGGAACCGCCCGGTCTCGCAGTCGATCACCAGGGCGGGGGTGTCGGTGTCGCGGAGGCGGTCGGCCATGGCGTACGCCCGGGTGAGCGCGTCGGGTCCGGAGGTCGCGCGGCCGTCGGTTATGACCACCAGCAGGGGTCGGCGTCGCGGGTCGCGGATCTTCTCCAGGCGCAGGGTTTCGGCGGCGCGCCAGAGGCCTTCGGCCAGGGGGGTACGCCCGCCGTGCGGGAGCTCGGTCAGCCGCCGCGCCGCCGCATCCACCGAGGACGTCGGCGGCAGCACCAACTCGGCGTCGGCGGCGCGGAACGACACCAAGCCGATCCGGTCGCGGCGTTGATAGGCATCCAACAGCAGCGACAGGATCGCGGTCTTCACCGACTCCATCCGACTCCTGGCAGCCATCGAGCCCGACGCGTCCACGCAGAACAGCAACAGGTTCGCCTCGCGACCCTCGGTCGTGGTCCGGCGCAGATCGGCCGCGGTGAACAGCATCCGGCCCTCCCGACCCTCCCGGCCCCGCAGGCCCTGGTGCACGGCCGCGGCCCGGATCGTGGCGGGCAGATGGACCGGGCCCTCGGCGCGCGGACGCGTGCCGGTCGTG
>DUOB01000168.1 GCA_012839035.1 Propionibacterium sp. | reverse complement strand
TGGGTTCGTCGGCGCCCTTACGCGGCGCGGTCGAAGGAGGGACGGGCGGGCAGCGTACGCCTCCTGCTCGCCGACACATCCTCGAGGGCATTCCGGACGCCGATGAACTGGATCGACCCGACGAGGGGGCGAGCCACTGCGTGATCGGCGGGCGAGCCGACAGTGACATCGTCGCGTGGCACCTCGACCTGGACTCCGCCATGGCGGTGAGTCCGGTGGTGGTGGCCGGTGGCGTACCCGACGACACCAATGTGGTGGCAGCCGCCGCGAACGGCGACTGGATCGCACTGACCGACGGGACGAACACGCGCGTGGCCCGGGTGCGCAGAGATGGATGGGACAACGTCCGGATCACCGGACGGCTGGGCGCGATGGCGACCGACTCCACCGGCCGGGCGGTCCTGGCGACAACCGGACCCGACGGAATCACGCGCCTGTGGACCTCACGTCGGTGAGCCGGGATGGGCGACGACGGAATCTCGATCCTGGCTCGAAGTGCGGCCGTTCCTCACCGATCGTCCCGGCGCCGCCGACTAGGACGAGCGATGGACACGGCGGGTCTTCGGCAACGGATCCCGGCGGTTATCGGCGTCCTCGTCCGCAGGGGAGCCGATTTCCCGTCGGCCGAGGATGCCGTTCAGTCCGCCCTCGTGCGGGCGCTCGAGACCTGGACCGATGCGCCGCCCCGCGACCCGAAGGCCTGGCTGGTGACGGTCGCCTGGCGCCAGTTCCTGGATCAGGTCCGCGGTGACCGAGCCCGTCGGGCGCGGGAAGAGCGGGCCGAGCGGGAGTGGATCCCCGGCGCGGTGCCGGCCGTCGACGACACGCTGTGGCTCTATTTTCTGTGTGCACACCCGGCTCTGTCCGCGGGGTCGGCGGCCGCCCTCACCCTGCGGGCGGTGGCCGGCCTCACGACACGACAGATCGCGGAGGCCTATCTGGTGCCGGAGGCGACGATGGCCCAGCGCATCAGCCGGGCCAAGCGGCAGGTCGCCGCCGCCGGTCTCCAGCAACCGGGTGACGCGGCCACCGTGCTGCGCACTCTGTACCTGTTGTTCAATGAGGGCTATTCGGGTGCCGTGGACCTGTCGGCGGAGGCCATCCGGGTGACCCGGCAGTTGTCGATGCTGCTCGACGAGCCGGAAGTGACCGGCCTCCTCGCTCTCATGCTGCTGCACCATGCACGACGGGCGTCGCGCATCGATGCCCGCGGCCGGCTGGTTCCTTTGGCCGAGCAGGACCGCTCGACGTGGGACACGGTGATGATCCGTGAAGGCGTGGACATCCTGCAGGCCGCCCTGGCCCGCGACAGGCTGGGTGCCTTCCAGGCTCAGGCCGCGATCGCCGCACTGCACGCGGACGCCCCGCGACCCGAGGAGACCGACTGGATCCAGATCGTTGAGTGGTACGACGAACTGCTCGGGCTCGCCGCCCCCCCATCGTGAGGCTCAACCCGGCGGTGGCGATCGGCGAGGCCTCAGGACCGGCCGCGGGGCTCGCAGCACTGGCGGAACTCGATCCCGGGCTCCCCGGGTACGCGGCGGCCGCGGCGTACCTGCACGAACGGGCCGGCCGGACCAATCTCGCCGCGGACCTGTTCGCCGAGGCCGCGCGGCGCGCCACGAACCGTGCGGAGCGTGAGCATCTCACCCGCCGTGCGGACACCTGAGACACTCGGGACCATGCACATCATGACTGTCTGTCTCGGCAACATCTGTCGCTCCCCCGCTGCGGAGGCCGTTCTCGTGCGCAAACTCGAGGACGCCGGCATTGACGACGTCACGGTGACCTCCGCCGGAACGGCCGACTATCACATCGGGAGCCGCCCGCACCACGAGTCGATCCGCGAGGGTGAAGTCCGGGGCTATGCCTTCACCAGCGTCGCCCAGCAATTCGCCGCACACCACTTCACCGAAGCGGACGTGATCCTTGCGATGGACGCAGCCAACGAAGCGGACATCCTCGCCCTCGCCCGGGGCCCCGAGGACCGGGCGAAGGTCATTCGCCTGGGCGCGTTCGCCAGCGACCTGTCGGACGGTGTGCTCGATGTGCCGGACCCCTGGGGACTCCCACGGCATGCGTACGTGAGCATGTACGACCAGATCGAGGACGCCGTCGACGGCCTTGTTCGGGCCATCGAGGACGGCTCACTGCTGGCACGTGTCGAGGAGCGGCTCAGCACCGCGCGGGCTCAGCGACGCCACGGGCACTGAGTCCCCTGAGGCTCATCCGGTGACGGTGAAGCTCCGGCTGTCCACATCGAGCGGACCTCCCTCACCGCCGGAGGGGTCGTCCTCGGTCACCTCGATCACGTAGTCACCCGGCTGGAGGGTCACCTCGAATCGATAGGGAGCCAGCGTCATGCCCTCCGCCGTCATCGCGACGCCTTCCCGCACCGTCGACCCGTCGCGCCGCAGCACTCGCCAGGGAAGGGTGGCCTCGAACACCGCCGCCTGACCGCTGATCGCCACCGGCGACGTGACGCGAGCGCCCTCCGACGGCGTGTCGATGCCGACGGCAAGAAGCGTCTCGGACCAGTCAGCCCGCGGCTCGGGCGCCGTTGGGTGCATCGATCTGGAAGTACACGAGGGCCTGCGTTTGGGGACCAGCCATGGCCGAGGAGGTCGGCTCGGTCGTGGA
>DUOB01000167.1 GCA_012839035.1 Propionibacterium sp. | reverse complement strand
CTGGTGTCGGCGTACTTCCGATCCTTCACCGGGAGCTCCGACTGGATCGGCCTCGAAGACGGCTTGGCGGTGATCGCCGAGCACGCGAAGTCTCTCGGCTATGACGCGGTGGTCCTGTTCCTCGACGAGCTGGTGCTCTGGCTCGCGTTTCGGGTCCAGGAGCGGGATTGGTTTGGCCGGGAGGTGCAGAAGCTCACCAAGCTTGTGGAGTCGGCCACCGGCCGCCGCGCGATTCCGCTTGTTTCGATCATCGCCCGCCAGCTCGATCTGCGGAAATGGTTCGCCGACTCCGGTGCTGACGGCGCTGAGCAGGAGTCGGTCGAGCAGGGTTTCCGCTATCAGGAGGGCCGCTTCGGCAAGATCCAGTTGGGCGATGACAACCTGCCCTATGTTGCGAGCAAGCGCCTGCTCGCTCCCAAGGACGAGCACGCCCAGGCCGTTCTCGCCGAGGCGTTCGAGCGACTCGACCGCAGCCCCCAGGTGTGGAGCGTCCTCCTCGATGGCGTCAACACAGACGACGACCATCGCGGTTCGGATGAGGCGGCGTTCCGGCTGACGTACCCGTTCTCGCCCGCCCTCATCTCCACGCTCAAGTCGCTGGCCAGCGTGATGCAGCGCGAGCGGACTGCGCTCAAGATCATGCAGCAGCTCCTCGTCGAGCGTCGGGACACCCTGACGGTCGCCGATGTAATCCCGGTCGGGGATGCCTATGACCTGATCATCTCCGGCGCCCAGGGTGTGGTGAGCGACACCGGCCGGGCCAACCAGTTCAAGGCCGCCCATCGGCTGTTCCTCGAAAAGATCCAGCCGATGCTGCTCAGCCAGCACAATCTCACCGCCGCCGCGCTCGAGGACCCCGAGGCGGAGACTCGGGCGTACCGCAACGACGAACGCCTCGCCAAGACCCTCTTGCTCGCCGCGGTCGCACCGGACGTGCCCGCCCTGAAGGACCTCACCGCCTCCCGTCTCGCCTCGCTCAATCACGGCTCGATCCGCAGCCCGCTGCCCGGTGGCGAGGCCAACACGGTGCTGAGCAAAGTCCGCACCTGGGCGCAGCTCGTCCCCGAGATCCACGTCGACGGCGAGACCCGCGACGCGATCATCCGCGTCCAGGTCGCCGAGGTCGACTATGAGTCGATCATCGACAAGGCCAAGGCCAGCGACTCCGACCAGCGTCAGCGATCCCTCGTCACCGAGCTCGTCCTCGCCGAACTGGGCCTCAGCCATCTCCCGACCGACAGCCTCGGCACCTATCGCGACAAGGTCATTTGGCGCGGAACCGCGCGTACCGTCGAGATCATCTTCGGCAACGTCCGCGACACCGACTGGCTCTATGACGACCACTTCAAACCCGCCGAAGCTGACGCGTGGCGACTGATCATCGACCACCCCTTCGACCTCGTCGGCCACTCGCCGGGGGAGGACCAGCAGCGGCTCGACCGGCTCGTCAGCCGCGGGCAGACCGCGCAGACGCTCGTGTGGGTGCCCCACTTCCTCGCCGAGGAGAAGCACCGCGAGCTGCGCCGCCTCGTCGTCATCAGCTGGGTGCTGGAGCGCGAGGACCGCTGGAACGACTATTCCAACCACCTCGCCGAAAACGATCGCGCCCAGGCGCGGGCCATGCTCATGTCCCAGCGCGACGGGCTGCGGAACTCGGTGATCCAGAACCTGCGGCAGGCCTATGGGATCACGCGCGCCCAGCCCGGCGTACTCCTCGAAGGCGGCCACTCACCTCAACTCCTCGTCAGCCTCGACCCCGCGCTCGACCCGGGCGAGCCGGACGGCACCGGGTTCAGGACCGCGTATGCCAACGTCATCAACAAGGCCTTCACCGCCACGTGGCCAGGTCATCCACAGTTCGATCCTGAGGAACGCGAGGTGACGCCGGCCGAGCTGCGGGCTGTGTTGACCCACCTCCATCGCGCGATCGAGGACCCCGACCGGCGGGTGACGCTGGAGGGGGATCGATTTGGGGTACGCCGCGTGGCCAACGCCCTCGAAGTCGGACACGCCGCGGAGACGCACTTCCTGTTCGGGGACAGCCATTTCGGCGCGTGGGGCACCGAACTCACCAAGGGTGTGAGCCTGGTCGGCGGCGATGAACGTACGGCCGTGAGCGTTGGAGATCTGCAGCAGATCATCCGTGGGCTGACACCCGCACGCGGTCTCACCCGGCCGATGGAGGACCTTGTCATCCACGCATGGGCGCTGCTGCGGCAGCGGGCCTGGCATCACCACGGTTCCGTCGTGCCTGCCCCCGCGTTGGGGTCGGCACAGCCGACCATGGAGCTCAGGCCACAGCAGTTGCCGACCCGCGAGGTCTGGGACTCCGCCGTGAACCGTGCCGGTCGGATCTTCGGGGTCAGCGGCAACCCGCACCTGACCCCGCAGTCGATGAACGAACTCGCGCAGGCCGTCTCCCAAGCAGCTCGCGACGGGCAACCCGCCGTCACGGACCTCGTCGCCGCGCTCAGGAAGCTCGGCGCGGAGTTGAAGCTGGGGGGAGATTTCACGCGGCTTGAGACGGCGTTGGCGGTGGAGGATGTGGTACGCCGCCTCACCGCTGTGCAGGGTCTGGATCTGGTGAACGAGCTCGGTGGGGCCGAGCTGGGCCAACGGGCCGAGGTATTGGGGACGTCGTTCGCGTCGGCCGTTTCCGTCGCCACCGCGATCAACAGCATGCAGTGGAAGCTCGTGCGGGCAGGGGTGGAGCATCTCGATCATCCCGTGCCCAAGGGGATCGTCGAGACGTTGACCAGAGTGGCGAGCGCGGATGAGTTCACGTCGAGGCTGCAACCCGCGCTGACCGAAGGCGGAGAGAAGCTGCTTGCCTGGCTGACTGATGTGACACCTCCGCCTCCGCCTCCACCTCCACCGCCTCCGCCGCCGGATCGCACTCGCAAGGAACACACATTCCGTGTGCACCAGGGCAGGGGAATGGGGGAGATGAAGAAGCTCCTGGAGCACATCAAGAACAATCCACAGGACGAGGTCGAGGTCAGGTGGACGGTGCAGTGACCGGACTGTCCACCGCCGCCATCCGTGCCGAGATCAACCAGGTGGTGGCCAAGGGACATGGCGTGGCGGCCGGCGAACCCCGCGTACTCGGCCTCCGCCATCAGCCCGACCCCGCCCTCGCCGACACCTTCACACACAGCGTGGATCGGCGCGACGTGACCGTGAAGGTCGTCCCGTGCGTATCGGCACTGGCTGCTCGGGAGGCATTGGTCGATCACGCGCGACCACGAAAGGACGACGAGCAGGGCGGGTCCGAGGACGACTGGCTCGTGCTGGTCACCGACCGGGACGAGACAGACCTCGGTGCAGGCATCGTCGGTCACCTGATCGGGCAGCGGCTGCGACAGGTCGACCCGTGGCTGGGGGTGCGGATGGCCTTCGGTGCGACGGGCATCGACCGCAGCCTTTCCAAACTGCCGCAGGACCGGTTGGTGGCGCAGGGCTTGTTGCGGGTGCTGGGGGAGTCATCGGAATGGCCCGCCGCACCGGCGGGTCTGCTGACCCTTGACCACGTTGGCGCAGCGTTGGCCCGCCGAGTGCTCGGGATGCCCGAGGGCACGCTCGATGGAGTTGCGGTCCTGCGGTGGGCCTCGTCCGGGACTGAGTCGGTGAGCGCACTCGCGCAACTGCGCCGCCTCGGTGGAGATCCTCTCGTTGAGGCCCTGCTCGACTGGCTGGCCGGCCGATGTGGTGCGGCTGCCGCTGTGGTGCGTGCCGAGTTGCGTGAAGCCCGCCCGGCGCGGCTGGTCCCTCTCGGGATAGCGGCACACCACCTGCGCGAAGCTCGGGGGAGCGATGCCGGTGCGAGTGCGGCGTGGGAGCGGTTCGTGGAGATGCAGGGGACGGTCTATGCGAAGCCGGGTGTCGCCGATGCCCTCGGCGCCCTGGCGATGACCGTGGCCGGCGACCTGCTCGAGTCCCCAACCACGTGGGCGATCGGATCCGCCCTGCTGACCGAGGCGGATCGCTTGCTCATTGACGTCGGCGCGGCGGCTGTCGCCGCGCAATCGGTGCTGCTGCCGACCGCGTTGAAGCAGCGGTTCCGGGATCTGGCCAAGGCGTTGCGCGGTGACGGGGTACGTGACGCTCGTACTTTGACCCGCCACGCGGGTCAAAAGACAAGCGCGGAGACACACGATTCGATCGATGCCGCCTGGCAGGCCATTGCCGCGCACGCGCTCGTCCAGTTCGCGCCCGTTCGGCAGCGACCTGCGGCATACGGTCCCAGTGAGGCCGCCGTGCGGCTGCACCGATGGTTGGGTTCGCGGTCCGAAGCTTCGAGACGCTCGTCCCTCGCCCCATCGGTGAGTGCTCAGGCGTCGTTCGCTGAGCTGTGCCGACAACACCTTCACGAGGATGCCTGGGTCGATTCCGCCATCCACGATGCTGCGGGCGGGGCAGCGGATCTGGAGCTGTCGACCGCGCTTGCCGCAGTGGTCGGCGAGGCGCGCGAGCGGCGGGCCGCCGGGGATCGTGCATTCGCCGCCGAACTCGCGCGGATCACCGAGATCGGTGACGGTCACGGTGGGGCGTTGTCCGGTGACGGCGATCCCGTCTACCCGGTGGAGCACCTGTTGCGCGAGGTGATCGCCCCGGTTGCCAGGACTACGCCGACGTTGCTCATCGTCCTGGACGGGATGACCGCCCGCGTCGCGGCGGAGATCGTCGAGGACGTGCTTGCCGAGGGACGCGGCTGGGTGGAAGCGCTCCCGCGCGGCATCGACCGACGGTTGGCCGGGCTTGCCGTGCTGCCCACCCTGACCGAACACAGCCGCACGTCGCTGCTGTGCGGCCGACTGACGACGGGCACCCAGCAGACCGAGAAGAAGGAACACCCCGCCGTTGTCACCGCGCTCGGGGCCGGGCCGGCGCGGATCTTCCACAAGGCGGAGCTCGACCGCGTACCCGACGGCCACCGCCTCGCCCACCCCGTCCGCGATGCCCTCGGCGACAGCTCGGTGCGGCTCGTCACCTGCGTGCTCAACACTATCGACGACGCCCTCGACCGCAGCGACCCGGAAGGCATCGACTGGCGGCTCGACTCTGTCAAGCACCTGGCGGCCTTGCTTGAGGAGGCCGCGGACGTCGGTCGCGCCGTCGTGCTCACGAGCGACCACGGGCATGTCCTCGAGCGACGTCAGGGATCGAAGCAGGCTGCGGTCGCGACGAGCGCGCGGAGCCGTGAGGTCGGCGATGGCGTACGCGGCGGCGAGGTCCTCGTCCAGGGGCCGCGTGTCCTCGGCGGGTCGCCGATCGTCCTGGCGGTCGATGACACCGTGCGCTATCTGGATGTGAGGGCGGGTTATCACGGTGGGGGTACGCCGGCGGAGGCCGTCGTGCCGATCGTGTTGTTGTGGCCGGGAGCGGTGCCCGAGAAGGTGGCCGGTCCCGGAATGGGGGAGGCGGACTCGTTCGTCTTCGCCGAAGGCGCTGCGCCGTTTCCCTATGTCGAGGCACCGTCCCAGCGGCCTGCCTGGTGGGAGCACCCCGTGGTCGGGTGGCCCGCGAGTGGCGCGGTGCGGCGTACTCCCTCTGCCGCCCCCAGCGGATCGAGCCCGGCTCCGCGCGGCGCGGCGAAACCAGAACAACCGGTTCCCACAGCCAAGCGTGCGACGGTGAGCGCACGGCCCTCCCCGCCCACACAGGACTCGCTGACCGGGACCGGACACACGGTCGTGAGCAGCCCGGTCTGGGCAGCACAGCGGGCGATCTCAGGACGCATCGCCCTCACCGACGAACGCTGCGCAGCGTTGATCGACCACCTGCTCGCTGCCCCCGGCACGCGACTGGCCGCGAGCGCCGTCGCCCGCGTACTCGGAGTCCCCGACGCCCGAACCCAAGGCGCGATCTCGCAGGTGCAGAAGCTGCTGAATGTGGAGGGGTACGCGGTCGTCCGGCAGGACCAAGGGATGCTCGTGCTCGACGAGGGGTTGCTGACCGAGCAGTTCGGTCTCGGCTGAAACTGTTGGAGCCGGCAGGTACCGCTGCTTGCGCTTTGCTAGCATGGATTCATGACGACTCTCTACATTCGCGATGTCTCCGAGGAGGTCGCTGAGGTCCTCAAAGCGCGGGCGGCTGCAGAAGGCATGTCGCTTTCGGCCTATGTCGGTGCCGAGCTGGCCAAGATCGCTGCGAAGCCGACGAACGCTGAGATCGTCGCGCGATTGAGACTGCAGGATCGATCTGATGGGCCTAGCACCGAGGAGATAGTGGCGGCGCTGCAGGCGGATCGACGGTGATGGTCATTGACGCCTCGGCGATGATCGAGGCGCTGGTTGGGCGAGACGTCGATCAAGGACTCTTCGACGGTTTGGCGGGCGGCGTTAACGCGCCTCATCTCCTCGACGTCGAGGTAATGTCCGTGCTCCGACGACTCGTGCTGAGTGGACAACTGACGCCCGAGGCTGGGGAGCGCGCCAGGCAAGACCATTTCGCGTTCACGATAAGCCGCTATGAGGTCGAGCCGTTGGCTGAGCGGATCTGGCAACTCCGTCATCAGTTCACGAGCTATGACGCCTGCTATTTGGCCCTGGCCGAAGCCTTGGGTGCCCCCTTGTTTACCTGCGACCGAAAGCTTGCGGGCGGCGGCCACAATGCGCGGGTCGTTGTGTTCCCTCGATCGACCTGATCTCCAACCGCGCCCAGATGTTGGAAAGTGACTTATGACCACCGCATCCCCACGCCGCCGCCGCGAAGTCATCGACGCCCTCCGCCGAGGCACCGTGCCCAGCAACGGTCTCGACCTCCTGGCCGTCGGGCTCGATCGATTCTCGGCGGCACTCGATGCGGAGCTCGACACCGTCGCGCAGGGCGGGGCGGTGTTCAAGGCGGTGCGGGGCGAGTACGGCAGCGGCAAGACCTTCTTCACCCGGCACCTTGCCGAACGCGCACTGCGGCGCGGGTTCGCGACCGCCGAGGTCCAGATCAGCGAGACCCAGACTCCGTTGCACCGGCTGGAAACCGTCTATCGGCGTGTCACGGAGTCGCTGCGCACCAGCTCGGTGCCGCCCAGTGCGTTCCGGTCGGTCCTCGACTCGTGGCTGTTCACGCTCGAGGACGAGGCTCTCGCTCAGGATGCAGACCTGACCTGCGATGCGCTCGGGGCCGCGACCGACGCGCTGCTCGAAGGCCGACTGGCGCAGGTCTCCGCGCGTACCCCCGCCTTCGCCCAAGCCCTCCGCGGCTATCGCGCCGCCGGCGCGACCGGCGAAACCGCGACCGCGGACGCGCTGGCCGCGTGGCTCGGTGGGCAGCCCCACGTCGCAGCGGCCGCCAAGCGAGCCGTTGGCGTCAAGGGCGACCTCGATCACTTCGGTGCGATGGCGTTCCTGCAGGGGCTCCTGCTCGTGCTGCGTGATGCCGGACATCCGGGGTTGCTCGTCGTGCTCGACGAGGTCGAGACTCTGCAGCGCGTGCGTGGGGATGTCCGCGACAAGGCTTTGAATGCCTTGCGCCAGCTGATCGACGAGGTGGATGCGGGCCGCTTTCCGGGGCTGTACTTGGTGATTACGGGTACGCCGGCGTTCTTCGACGGTCGCGCCGGTGTCGGGCGGCTGGCTCCGCTGGCGCAACGGCTGGCGACCGACTTCACCACCGACGTGCGCTTCGACAATCCGCGGGCGGTGCAGGTCCGCCTGCCCGGGTTCGATCGGGACCGGCTGGTCGAGTTGG
>DUOB01000169.1 GCA_012839035.1 Propionibacterium sp. | reverse complement strand
GTGGTGTCGTACGCCGCCCACACCCGACCCATCCCGCCCTGGCCGCAGAAGAAGGGATTCGCGAAACGAATCGACAGTTCCTTGGGCCAGTGCCTGAACACGGCCGCAGCCCCACCGCCTCCCGCTTCTGTGGTGCTCATGTTCCCCCTAAGGTTCTCTGCCAGGGTACGCAGCGTCCGCCCTTTGCGGACCCGCACTGCCCCTGGGCTCTCCCCTGCTTGTCCCCAATTCCGGGGACTGGCACGAACCCCGCCGATCCATCACTATGTGCCCGAGCGAGCCCTCTGCTCGACCAACGATCGGGGACTTCATGCCTAACGCCGCTGGACCGCACGAGGCTGCGAGCCGGCCTCCGAAACGTCGCCGCTCCCCGGTGGTGCTCATCGGTGCGGGATCTCTGCTCATCGGTTTGGTGCTGGGGTTGCTCCTCGGCGGCGTCCTGCCCTCCTTTCGCGCTCAGCCCGCTCCCATTCAAGTGACCGTAGTTCCGGAGGAGGCCGGGGCAGCGGCGGATCGGGTCATGCCGGACGTGCGTGGCCTGGCGGAGGCCGACGCCCGACAGGCGCTGGCCGATTATGGGGTGGCGGCTGATGACATCACGATCGACCGCGTGCCCCACCTGTCGCCGGAAGGTTTCGTGGTGGCCCAGGATCCGATCGGTGGCACGAAGAACCCTGGTGCGGTCACGCTGTCACTTCCCGAGACAGCTCAGGTGCCGGACCTCTCCGGTCACGATGAGGAGTCCGCACGCACCGCTCTGCTGGATAGGGGTGCGAGCGCCGTGGTCGTGCGCCGCTATGCGCCGGGTCATCAGCCGGGCCAGGTCGTGGAGTCCACGCCGAAGGCGGGTGAGCCGCTGACGGCGACAGTGGAGATTGTGGTGGCGGCGACGCCCCAGACCGCGTACCTCAGCCGCATCCGCAACTCCGGCCACTGCTCGCGGTCAAGCGTCTCGGTCAACGGCACGAAGTTCGAGAACTCGACCACCTGTTCGGCGGGGCGGGGGAACCCGCGGGAGACGTACTGGTTGCTGAATCGCCGGACCGCGACCCTCACCGGCACCGTCGGCCTGGATGACCGCTCGAACCCGGACGCGCGGGTGCGACTGGTGATCGCCGGCGATGGGCGGGAGCTGTTCTCCGGTGAGCTCACCTATGGCCAGAGCTGGCCGTTCGAGGTCTCCACCGCCGACGTGCTGCGACTCACCGTCACCACGGAGCGCCTTGATAGCAGCTCCAGCAGCGCGACCGCGGTGCTCGGGGATGCGGTCGTGAGCGGGTCGGTGGAGGACCTGGCGACGTTGGAGCAGCGATGAGGAAGTGGGGGTACGCGGCCCTGGCCCTTGTCCTGCTGCTCGCCCCGGGGCTGGGTGGTCCGAGGTCGTACGCCGCGCCGGCCGTCAGCATGGACACCGTGCTCCTCTTGATGGATCTCTCGGGGTCCATGGCCGACCGCGACAAGGCGAGAAACATCAAGATCGAGGGCGCGAAAACCGGGGTCATCTCCCTGCTCGACTCGCTGCCGAACCGTGCCCGCGTCGGGCTCATGACCTATCCGGGCAACGGCGGCTGCACCGCACCAACGCTGCGACGGGCGATCGCACCCCTGGCGGAGGACAACCTCGGGGCCCAGGTCTCCGCCCTGCCTGCGCCCGCTGGGCAGACGCCGACGGCGGAAGCGCTGCGTAGTGCCGCCGAAACCAGCCGACAATCCGGCGGCAACGCGACGATCGTGCTGGTATCGGATGGGCTCGCCAACTGTGGCGAACCCCCGTGCCCCGTCGCCCAATCCATCGCGGCATCCGGTGTTCCCATCACTGTGAACACCATCGGGTTCGATATCGACGCCAAGGGAGCCGCTGAACTCCAATGCATCTCGGACGCCACCGGCGGCTCCTATGTCGATGTGTCGGAGGGCTCCGATCTCGGTGCGCAGATCGCGCAGCAGATGTCCCCGCGGCTCACGATCTGGGCGAACTTCCCCTCCGGACCGGTCCCGGTGTCGTCCGCCGGCGCGGTGGTGCGCGCCCAGATCAAGAACGAGTCAGGGGTCACGGCGACGAATGTGCGGGTCGCGCTCACCCCGCAGG
>DUOB01000166.1 GCA_012839035.1 Propionibacterium sp. | reverse complement strand
GCGACGGGTCGGCGAGCCAGTCGGCGAGCACCTGCTCGTCCGCGGGCTCCAGCGCTGCAACGTCGAGCCAGGCCGCCGCACCGTCGGACGCGGCAAGCGACAGCGCGAGCACGTCCCCCGCCCCTTGGGCCCAGTGCCCGGTGACCTCGACGCCGGCGTGGCTGGCTCCCGACGCGTGCCGGTCGAGCCAGGGCTTCAGGTCGCCCGCACCCAGCACCTCGACCTCGAGCTCGAATCCGCCCTCGGGTTCGGTCTCCTCCGGCGGCAGTGTCTCCAGCAGCCGATCGCGCAGCACTCGGAATTCGAGGGCGTCGAACAGGGTGTGCGTGGCTTCCCGGTCCCACGTCCGCCGGGTGAGATCGTCCAGCCCCACGGGCAGTTCGAGATCGGTGAGCAGTGCGTTGACCTGACGGTTGATGCGGACCTGCTCGAGGTTGTCCCGGAGATTCTGACCGGCCACCCCCTTGATCTGGTCGGCGTGGGCCAGGATGTTCTCCAGCCCATCCCATTCGTTCAGCCATTTGGCTGCGGTCTTCGGTCCCACCTTGGGCACGCCGGGCAGGTTGTCGGAATTTTCCCCCACCAGGGCAGCGAGCTCGGGATAGCGCGCCGGCGACACCAGATAGCGCTCCTCCACGGCCGCCGGAGTCATGCGCAGCAGATCGGACACCCCTCTGCGGGGATAGAGCACGGTGACGGAGTCGTTGACGAGTTGCATCGCGTCCCGGTCCCCGGTGCAGATGAGCACCTCCATCCCGGCCCCGGGAGCAGCGGTCGCGATGGTCGCGATGACGTCGTCGGCCTCATAACCCTCGACCTCGACATGCACCACGTTCAGCGCATCAAGGACCTCCTTGATGAGCTGCACCTGGCCCTTGAACTCGTCCGGGGATGTGGCACGGTTCGCCTTGTAGTCCGCATAGACCTCCTGCCGGAACGTCTGCCGCGACACGTCGAAGGCCACCGCCACGTGGGTCGGCTGCTCGTCGCGCAGGACGTTGATCAGCATCGACGTGAACCCGAACACGGCATTCGTGTGCTGCCCCGTCCTGGTCGCGAAATTCTCCACCGGCAACGCGAAGAACGCGCGATAGGCGACCGAATGGCCGTCGATCAGGAGCAGTTTCGGGCGCTGTTCGGTTGTCTCGTCCGCGTTCTTGGTCACCACGCACCGGAGCCTACCGACCCCGTCGGACAGATTCTCCGTCACCGAAGCCCGGCGCTAGTGTTCGCACATGACCGTGCCCCCGGAGTTCGCCGACATGCACAGCCCTCTGGACGCCAAGATGGGCTTCGAGCTGCTGGAGCTGACCCCCGAACGGGCCGTCGGGCGCATGCCGGTCGAGGGCAACACCCAGCCGTTCGGGCTGTGGCACGGCGGCGCAACCGGCGTACTCGCCGAAACCCTCGGCTCCCTCGCCGCCACCGCGCACGCGTTCACGCTCGGCAGGATCGCGGTGGGCGTCGACCTCAACGCCACCCACCACCGCTCCGCCAGGACCGGCTGGATCACCGGCACCGCGACGGCCCTGACCCTGGGCAGCCGAGTGGCGGCGTACCAGATCGAACTCGTCGACGACGACGATCGACGCATCGCCACCGCACGGCTGACCTGCCAACTGGTGGAAACAGTGATCGACGCAAAGAAATGATGGTCGAAGGAACGAAATGAGCACGTCCACCAGCCGATTCCTCTTCCTCGGCACCCGCGCCGGTCATTCGATCGCGGACGCCGAATACGAGGCGATTTGTCACTATGCGGGCGTACCGACCAGCCGCATGGACCGCGTCCGGCTGGAGGAAGGGCCGATGCCGCCCGTCGATCTCGATCGCTATGCCGGGGTCATCACCGGGGGCAGCCCGTTCAACTCCTCCGACCCGGTGACCCAGAAGTCGGTGATCCAGCAGCGCGTCGAGGCCGACATGAGCAAGATCCTCGACGAGATCGTCGCGCGGGACATTCCGTTCCTGGGGGCGTGTTATGGGGTGGGTACGCTCGGCACCCACCAGGGCGCCATCGTTGACCGGACCTTCGGCGAGCCCCCGGGGACCGGCCACATCGAGCTCACCGACGCCGGCCGCGAGGACCCGCTGTGCGCGGGGCTGCCGGAGAGGTTCGACGCCTTTCTGGGTCACAAGGAAGCCGTGCGCGAACTTCCTCCGCACGCGGTGCTGCTCGCGACCTCCGGCCCGTGCCCGGTGCAGATGTTCCGGATCAAACAGAACCTCTATGCCACCCAGTTCCACCCCGAACTCGACGCCGCCGGGCTCATCGAGCGGTTGCAGGAATATCGCCACGCGGGCTATTTCCATCCCGACGAACTCGACCGCCTCACCAGCGAGGCGCTGGCCGCCGACGTCGTGCATCCGCAGCAGATCCTGAGGAACTTCGTGGAGCGGTACGCCTGAGGCGCCGCACCTCCCTGGGAGCCGTCGACACCGCTTCCCCTTGAGTCAAGGAACCTTGATACCAAATGTCAAGCATCCTTGCCTTTTGAGTCAAGCGTGCTTTACATTCGATGTATGAGCAGCCCACATTCATCCATTGCCAGCCCCCGCGTCCCGGCCTCCTGGCCAGTCATCATCGGCGTGCTCCTGCTGCGCACCGTCCTGCTCTTCGCCACCACGACGGCGCTCATCCCGGTCACCGGCAGCTATCTCAACGCCCTGGCGTGGGGCAACGTCACGATCGTGGCGGTCGACATCATCTCGGTGATCGTCATCGCCGCTCTCCTGCGCCGTCAGGGCCGCAGTCTGCGGGAGCTCATCGGCGCCAAACTCTCCGACACCGGCTGGGGCCTGGTGCTCTGGCCCATCGCCACGATCGGCTTCGTGGCCGCCAGCTTCATCGGCAACCTCGTCGCCTATCAGGGCCCGCCACCGGCCACGACCCTGAGCGTGGTCACCCCACCGCTGTTGTTCCTCGCGCTGTGGACCACCGTGATCATGTCCGCCACGGTCGCGATCGCGGAGGAGGTCCTCTATCGCGGCTGGGCCCAGACCGAGCTCACCACCCGCACGAACCGCGGGCTCGGGCTCGTCATCATGGCGTTCTTCTTCGCCCTGCAGCACGCGGCCCTCACGCCCCTGGAGCTGCGCGCCCAGGTGGCCCGCTTCATCACCACTTTCCTGGCCGGCCTGATGTTCGGCGCTCTCTATCTGTGGCGCAAGCGCCTGTGGCCGCTGATCATCGCCCACTGGCTGCTCGATGTCGTGGGCCTCGGCCTGCCCATCCTCCTCGCGGCCCTCTCCTGACCGTCCCCACCCGACTCTCCACGAACGGAGGACCTCATGACCACCCAACAACGCTCCAGCCGGGCGTACCTCATCCGATTCCTCACCGCCGCCGTCCTCTACACGATCCTCCTCCTCATCAGCATTCCGCTGTCGCAGCGCCAGCCGGAGGGCTCGGCCCTCCGCTACGTGCTCGCCTGCCTGCCGGTCATCGGCGTGGCGGTCGGCGTCTGGGCGCTGTGGCGCTACATCCGCGAGGCCGATGAGTTCCAGGCCCGCAAGCTCCTCGATTCCCTGGCGATCTCGATCGCCGGCACGATCCTGGTCACGTTCTGCCTCGGCATGATCCAGACGGCCGGCGGACCCGCGCTGCCCTGGATCTGGGTCATCCCGGTGTGGGCGGTCTTCTTCGGGGCGGGTTCGGCGTGGACGAATCGGAAGTACCGATGAAGAACAAACTCAAGGAACTCCGCACCGAGCGGCGGTGGACCCAGGCTGACCTGGCCAGGGAACTCGACGTCTCCCGTCAGACGGTGAACGCTCTGGAGTCCGGTCGCTATGACCCGTCCCTGCCCCTCGCCTTCACGATCGCCCGGGTCTTCGATCTCCGGATCGAGGAGATCTTCTTCCCCGAGTGAGTACGCCGCGCACTGCGCCCCGCGACCCTCCTGTGCGGGGAATGCTCCCCCGCGCCGACGCCCGGGACTATCGTCAGGATCGTGAACCTCGAGAAGGTGGTCTTCGGATTCTTCGTGCTGCTGGCTGCGACGTTGAACTTCGGGTACGTGATCGGCGATCTCACCGACCCGGCCCAGCACAACGTCTATGAGCTCTATGCGGCGGTGATCGTCAATGTCATCGCCACGATCCTCAAGTTCGGCGATCGCACCCAGATCGGCGCGATCCATCTCGCGACCAGTCTCGTCGCCAGCATCCAGTTGATCCTGGCTGCCGTGATGTGGGTGTACGCGGACCAGGTCCTCCACAACATGGACACGCACCACCTGTCGTCGGTGGTGTCGCTGGCGATCGGCGCCTGCCTCGCCAACATGGTGTCGATCGTGCTGCTGGTCGCCGAGACGTTGAGCCACCGCCGCCGCTGAGTGACACCATGGGAAACCCACTGTTGATCCTGACGACCCGTGATCGGGTCCGGCGTCAAGTGCTGCGCCGCCGGGCCGTCGCGGTCCCGACGGAAGTGCCCGGGACGGACGCGATCTTCCTGGTCCTGCGGCGCATGCGGACCCCCCTGATCGTCCTGATCGTCATCTTCACCATCGCCGTCGTCGGTCTCAGCCTCATGCCCGGCCAGGACGGCGACGGCAACCCGCACCGAATGACGATGTTCGATGCGTTCTATTTCATGAGCTATACGGCCACCACGATCGGCTTCGGAGAGATCCCCCATTCGTTCAGCTATCCCCAGCGCATGTGGGTGACCGCCTCGATCTATCTGTCCGTGATCGGGTGGGCCTATGCCATTTCAGCGCTCTTCGCGCTGGTTCAGGAGAGCGGTTTCCGTGAGGCGATCCGCATCCAACGTCTGCGGCGCCGCGTGCGGTCGATGCCGGAGCCATTCCTGATCATCGCCGGCTATGGCCAGGCCGGCCGGGCGGTCGCACGCGTCCTCGACGAGCATGGCCGCCGCTTCGTGGTGATCGACCACAGCCATGCCAAGGTCGATGCCCTCGCCATCGACCAGCACCGGGAGGATGTGCCCGGCATCGAAGGCGCGGTCGACAATCCGGCGGTGCTCGGCCTCGCGGGCCTCGGGCATCCGTTGTGCGAGGGGGTGCTCGCGCTGACCAACGACGCCGACAACCTCGCCGTGGTGATGAACGTCCATCTCCTGCGTCCCGAAGTGCCGGTGATCGCGCGCTGCGACAACCGTCGGACCGCGGCGCGCATGGCCGATTTCGATCCGGCCGCGGTCATCAACCCGTATGACCGCTATGGCCACTATCTCGGGTTGGCACTGAAGCGGCCCGCGACCTTCCAGTTGGCGACCTGGCTCATGGACCCGGCGGACAGTCCGCTGCTGCAGCGGCTGGAGAGCCTGACCGATGGCCGCTGGATCGTGGTCGGGGACGGCAGGTTCGGTGACGAGGTTGCACGGGATCTGACGGCGATCGGACTGGATGTGACGGTCGCCGACCCTGCGTACGGCAATCCCGACGTCACCAACGTCGTCGGCATGGTGGCCGGCGCGGAGAGCGATGTCGAGAACCTCGCGCTGGCCGCCCATGCGCGGCTTGAGAATCCCGACATCTTTCTCGCGGTGCGTCAGCGGTCCAATCTGCAGGCCGCGACCATGCAGGCGTTCGCGGCCGACTCCCTGTTCGTCCCCAGCGAGCTGGTGGCCCGCGAGGTGCTTGCGCACATCATCTCGCCGGACTACTGGGCGTTCATCGACCACGTGCTGAACGCGGACGACGAGTGGTCGGAGGATGTGCTGGCACGCTTCCTGGAGCGGGTGGGTGGGGGTACGCCGACCAGCACCGAATTCGCCCTCGATGGTGCCGCCGCACCCGCGGTGGCCCGCTGGCTGCGGGACGGGAAGCGGCTGACGATCGGGCAGCTGATCGCCGACCCGGAGGACCGGTTCACTCCCCTGCCGATGCTCGTCGTCTCCCTGATCCGCGGCGAGGAAACGACGTTCCTGCCCGACGAGGACACGGAGTTGCGGGCTGATGACCTGCTCGTGATTGCGGCCCGGCCCGAAGCCCTCGACGACCTGGACGAGACCCTGACCCACGACCACACGGTGCACTATGTGACGACGGGGGAGGTACGCCCCGAGACGTGGTTGTTCCGGACACTCGCGGACCTGCGCCGCGGGTGATGCTCAGTCCTCTGCGTCCTCGAAGTCATCGGTCGCGGCCGGAACCCACGTGCCGTCTTCCACCTTGTAGACGGTCACCACACGCTCCGTCGAATCGCCGTATTCGTCGAAGGCCACACGACCTGTCGCGCCCTCGAAATTCACGTTGCTGAGGGATTCGATGGTGCCCATGCGCGCCGATGCCGCGTCCTGCACGTCGGCGAGTGAGGCCCTGAGGGCGGCGATGATCGCGTTGGTGGCGTCGTACGCGTACGCCCCATAGGCACCGTAGCCACCCCGGAAGTTGGCCTTGTCGTAGGCCTCGATGAATGCTCGGCCCGAGTCCAGGGTGGCGACCGGTGCCCCCACGGAGGTGGCGAAGTCGCCGTTGGCGTTGGGGCCGGCGAGCTCGATGAACTTCGGGTCATAGATTCCGTCGCCACCGATCAGCGGGACGTTGAGCCCAGCACCCTTCATCTGCTGCGACAGGGGGCCCGCCACGGGATATTCGCCGCCGTAGTAGACGGCTTTCGGCTCGGCTGCCTTGATCTTGGCGATGACTGCGGAGAAGTCCTTGTCCCCCGGGTTGACGGTCTCGGCGGCGACCACGGTCCCGCCGTGCTCGAGGAAGAACTCGGTGAAGGCGCTGACCAGTCCTTGGCCGCCGGCCTTCTTGTCGTGAATGGTCGCGATCTCCGTGCTGCCGTTGTCCAACAGATATTTCGCTGCGAACGGGCCCTGGACGTCATCGGTCGTGCAGGTGCGGAAGTAGTTGTCATAGGCCCGCTGGGGGTTGGCGGGATCCGGCCCTCTGGTGAGGCTCGGGGTGGTGTTGGCCGGAGAGACCAGGGCGATGCCGGCCTGGCTGAGCACCGGCTGCAGGGCCTGGGCGACCGAGGAGTTGAGCGGACCGACCACAGCGACGACGTCCCTGTCGCCGGCAAACTTGGTGGCGCCGTTGCGGCCCGTGACGGGGTCGGCCTGATCGTCCTCCGCGGCCATCTCCAGGGTCCAGCCGTGCAGGTCGTTCTTCTCATTGGCCTGCCGAATGGCGAGCTCCACCGAGTTGCGGATGCCGACCCCCATGGCGGAGAGATCCCCTGTGATGGGAGCAATGACGCCGATCTTGATGACTTTCCCGTCTGCAGGATCCGCGCTGTCGGTGTCACCGGAATCCGTGCCCGGCAGGGCTCCACAGGCGCTGACCGTGAGTGCCGCCGCGACGAGGGACGCCCCCGCCATGATGAACCTGCGACGATCCACTGCCAGTCTCCCTTCAACCCGCGACCACGCCCGCACGCAACGGTGAGCCACCTTACGCCGACGTGGCCCGGATCGGTCGGACACACGCTTGCCGCGGGCCCCTTGTCCGGTCCAGCCGGGAGACGGGGCTATTACTTCTTCTTGTTCTTCTTGGCCAGATCGATGACGCCGTCGGCGACCTCGCGCATCGATTTGCGCATGTCCATCGCGGACTTCTGGATCCAGCGGAAGGCCTCCGGCTCGGACATTCCGAACTGCTGCTGCAGAAGTCCCTTGGCCTGATCGACGGCTTTGCGGGAGGCGAGCCGCTCCTCCAGGTCGGACACCTCGGCCTCAACGGCGCGGATCTCCTGGTAGCGAGCCATGGCGATCTCGATCGCGGGCACGACGTCGGAGGCGTCAAACGGCTTGACGACATAGGCCATTGCACCGGCTTCGCGGGCCCTTTCGACGAGTTCGCGCTGGCTGAACGCGGTCAACATCACGACGGGAGCGATGCGTTCCTCGGCAATGATCTGGGCTGCGGTGATCCCGTCCTGCTTCGGCATCTTGACGTCCATGACGACAAGGTCGGGCTCGAGGTCGCGGGCCAGCGTCACGGCGGCTTCGCCATCAGCCGCCTCGCCAACCACGTCGTAGCCCTGCTCGGTGAGCAACTCGACGAGGTCGAGTCGGATCAAAGCCTCATCCTCCGCCACCATTACCCGGAGTCGGGGGGTGGAGTCGGCGGGCTGCTCGACGCCATTGGGGGCAGCGGGATCATTTTGGTCAGTCACACTCGCAATTGTGGAGGTGTCCCTCAGGAATGCCAAACTCTCTGCCGCCAGACGGGACCATTCTTTGTCGAAGTGCATCACCACCCCCGAACGGGTATCATGAACCGGTCACGCCGGGGTGGCGGAATGGTAGACGCGGACGGCTCAAACCCGTCTGGCCGTAACAGGCTGTAGGGGTTCAAGTCCCCTTCCCGGTACGCAGGGCGCGGCCCCGGATCAACGATCCGGGGCCGTGGTCGTTCTTACTGCAGGCGCCCGGCGGGCCAGTCGGCGATCTCTGCAGTGTCGAAGCGGGGCTGGATCTTGTGCACCCGCAGCGCGTTGGTCTTGCCCGGTACGCCGACCGGTGACCCGGCGACGATGACCACCCGCTCCCCAACGGTGACATGACCGGCGCTGGTGAGCGCTTGATCGACCAACTGGACCATCTCGTCGGTGGTGTCGACCTCGGGGATCCTGAACGAGGTGATGCCCCAGACGAGCGTCAGGATCTGTCGGGTGCGGTCGTGCGGGGTGAAGACGAGGACCGGGATGGAACAGCGCAGCCGGGCCAGTCGACGGGCTGTGTCCCCCGATTTGGTGAAGGCGACCAGGAATTTCGCGTCGAGGCGCACCGCCACGTCCGCTGCGGCTTTCGCGATCACACCGCCGGTGGTGCGCGGATCCCAGTCGATCCGGGCGATGTGCTCCAGCCCATGGGCTTCCGTGGTGGCGACGATGCGGGCCATCGTGTTCGCCGCCTGCACCGGATATTGGCCGATCGACGTCTCCCCGGAGAGCATGACGGCATCCGCTCCGTCCAGCACGGCATTCGCCACGTCGGAGGCTTCCGCTCGGGTGGGACGCGGTGCGGTGATCATCGACTCCAACATCTGCGTCGCCACGATCACCGGCTTGGCCCAGAGCCGCGCCGCCGAAATGATGCGCTTCTGCGCCATCGGCACATCCTCAAGCGGCAACTCCACCCCGAGGTCCCCCCGCGCCACCATGATGGCGTCGAAAGCGTCGATGATCCCGTCGATGTTGTCCACTGCTTGGGGCTTCTCGATCTTCGCGATCACGGGCACCCGGCAGCGTTCCTCCGCCATCACCTCGTGCACGAGCTCCACGTCCTCGGCCGAGCGCACGAAGGACAGCGCGATCATGTCGAAGTCGTTGCGCAACGCCCAGCGCAGATCCCTGACGTCCTTGTCGGTGAGGGCCGGGACGTTGACCGCGACGCCCGGGAGGTTGATGCCCTTGTTGTTGTTCAGCGCCCCGCCCACCGTGACGCGGGTGATCACGTCGGTGTCCGTCACCTTTTCGGCGACCAGTTGCACCCGGCCGTCGTCAAGGAGGATCGGGTCCCCGGGGCGGACGTCCTCCGGCAGGCCGGGATGGGTCGTGGAGCATCTGGTCACGTCACCGGGGACCTGGTCCGTCGTGATCACGAACCGGTCACCGAAGCGCAGGCGCACCGGCCCGTTCTCGAACGAACCGAGCCGGATCTTCGGCCCCTGCAGGTCCGCCAGCACGCCGACCGGATATCCGGTGTGTTCCGCGGCACGACGCAGATCCGCCAGCATGCGTTCGTGTTCGGCGTGGTCGCCGTGGCTCATGTTGAAACGAGCCACGTTCATGCCGGCCTCGATCAGGTCGGTGAGGCGTTGGACGCCCTGGGTCGAGGGCCCGAGGGTGCACACAATCTTGGCTTTTCGCACGGCTCGACCCTACGTGTGACACATGACACAGCGGTGACAACCAGGCAACCGGCGTGGCCCTGCGGATCACTGGGCCCGCAGAATCTCCAGAGCCCGCCGCAGATCGTCGGGATAGTCGGAGGTGTACGTCACCGGCTCACCCGTGCCCGGATGGATGAAACCCAGCCGAACCGCGTGCAGCCACTGCCGCTCAAGCCCCAGCCGCGCCGCCAGGACGGGATCCCCGCCATAGGTGGGGTCCCCGACGCACGGATGTTTCATCGCAGCCATGTGGACGCGGATCTGGTGCGTCCGACCCGTCTCCAGGTGGATCTCCAACAACGTGGTCCCGACCATGGCATCAAGCGTTTCGTAGTGGGTGATCGAATGCCGTCCACCGTCCACGATGGCCATCTTCCACTCCGAGCCGGGATGCCGGGCGATCGGCGCGTCGATGGTGCCGGAAAAGGGATCGGGGTGGCCCTGGACGACCGCGTGATAGATCTTTTCGACCATGCGTTCGCGGAAGGCGCGTTTCAACAGCGTGTACGCCCGCTCGCTCTTGGCGACCACCATCAGCCCGGAGGTGCCGACATCGAGGCGCTGCACGATGCCCTGTCGCTCGGGAGCACCCGAGGTGGAAATGCGGAACCCCGCGCCGGCCAAGTGTTCCACGACCGAGGGTCCTTCCCAGCCGAGACTGGGATGCGCGGCGACCCCGACCGGTTTGTCCACCACGACGATGTCCGCATCGTCGTGAATGATGCCGACCCCCTCGACCACGGATGGAGTGACCTGGACAGCTCTCTCCACGGTCGGGAGCTCGACCTCCAGCATTGCGCCGGCACGCAGGCGATCGGCCTTGCCCAGCACGACACCGTCCTGACGGACGTGGCCCTGCGCAGCGAGCTCAGCCATCTGGCTTCGGGACAGCCCGAGCATGCGTGCCCCGGCAGCATCCGCACGTTCCCCATCCAAGCCATCGGGCACCAACAGGATCCTGCTCTGATCACTCACCGGCAGGCTCCTGGCGGATCTTTCGTGCGGCCTCCCTCGCCGACTCCTGGTCGGCTTTTCTGGCCGCTTCCCGGTCCGCTTCCAGCACCCCGTCATGACCGACACCCTTGACCAGCCAGAAGAAGATGATGCAGACAGTGCCGAAAACCACGGCCATGTCGGCGACATTGAAGATGGGCCAATAGGGCAGCTGCAGGAAATCCACCACGTGCCCGCGGGCGAAGCCGGGCGGCCGGAACAGTCGGTCGATCAAGTTCCCGCTGATCCCGGCTGCCATGAGACCGAGGCCGACCGCCCATCCGCGATGGCGCAGCCGGGGCACCACCGCGACCATCAGGAAGGCCAGGACCGCCACGGCCAGCAAGGTGAAGACCCAGGTCGCGCTCTCCCCGATCGAGAAGGCCGCCCCCGGATTTCGGATGAGATAGAGCCTCAGCACATCGCCGAGGACGGGCACCGCCTCACCCGGACGCAGCCAGGCCACCGCTGCGATCTTGGTGAGGACGTCCAGGGTGAGAACGATGACGGCGACCGGCGCGAACACTTTCCACGCGGTCCGTCGGGAAACCACGGAGTCGGTCACCGCCGTTCTTGGCGCTGTTTGCAGGACAGGCACATCGTGGCACGCGGATAAACCTGGAGGCGGCCCTTGCCGATGGGCTCCCCACAGCTTTCGCAGCGACCATAGGTCCCTCGCTCCAGCATGCGGAGCGCGAGCTCACTCTGCTGCAGCATGTCGCGGGCGTTGGCGGCGAGAGACATCTCCTGGTCACGCTCGAAGTTCGCCGAACCGACATCCGCGGGATCCCGTCCCGCGCCCTCGGTGCTGTCCCGCAGCAGGTTCTGAAGCTCCGCCTCGGACTGTTCGATGGCCCGGCGGTGCTTGGAGATTTCTTCCGTCAGCTCTTCGACGACCTCGTTGACCTCCTCCGCCGTCCACGGCTCCTCGCCCTCCCGGAAGGGAAGATCAGCCGCCGTGATGCCCACGATGACATGATCGCCTGCAGGCTCGGCGGGCGTGGAATTCTTGGCAGTGGGCATCGAGGGCTCCTTGTGCCTGGTTCGGAGTCCGGCGAAGACGGACCAGCGGGTGATCCGCTGAAGCGTACACGACGGGGCCCCGCTGAGCGGGGCCCCG
>DUOB01000165.1 GCA_012839035.1 Propionibacterium sp. | reverse complement strand
GAGCTCGAGCGTGGCGGCGAGCCGCGCCCGCCCATCCGCGAGCGGCCCCCATCCGGGACCACAGAGATAGGCCTGACACTGTCCGGGGCCGTGCACCACGTTCGGGAACCGGGCGATGACGGTGTCCCGAAGCGCCTCGGACCCGAGGTACCGCACCATGCCGACCCCGGCGTACACCGCTCCCCCGAGGGCGAGGAGCCCGGCACCCGGATAGTCCGCCGAGCCGGCATCGACGCCCACCACACCGCGGTTGTACTTGTCCGAGGTGCTCGTCGGGAACGGCCACACCGCCGCCACGTCGGTCGCCTGCCAGAGTGCCAGGAGCGGATCGCGAGGTTCGAGCCCGATGTCGACGAACGTCACCTCTCCCGCCACTTCGCGGGCGGGCGTCACGAGCAGGCTCGGCTTCCAGGCGCCGAAGGTGACGGTCTCGTCCGCCTCGAACACCGCGGCAGCCGGGCGTACCGTCTCCACCCCCAGCCCCGACGGCACGTCCACCGCGACGACATCCGCGACCCCGCGACACGCGGCCGCGACCTCGGCCAGCGCGCCCTCCACACCGTCCCGGCCGCCGATCCCGAAGCCCGCGTCGATCACCTGGTCCACCGAACCCACCGCAGCGAGCGCACCCGTCAGATCGACCTCGCGCGCCCCCGCGGCGATCGCCGCCCGCCACCCGGCGGGGTGGGCGTGGGGGGCGATTTTCCAGAGGAGTACGCCGGCTCCCTGCCTCGCGAGGTGAGCGCCCGCGAACAACCCGTCACCGCCATTGTTGCCGGGACCGACGACGATGAGGATGCGGGAGCCGGTGACTCGGCCGTGTCGCCGACGCAGCCGCCGGGCGCACGCGACGGCCAACCCGCGGGCGGCGATCTGCATCAGCGCGTCGTCGCCGACCACCGCCATGACCTCGTGCTCGGCGGCCCGGATGGTGTCGGTGGAGAACGCGAATTTCATGATTCACACACTACGAAAGCAGTGGCGACGCCTGCGTCGTGGGACAGGGAAAGGTGAATGCGGCGTACGCCCAGTGCGTCCGCACGTGCCCGGACCGAGCCGGTGACCACGAACGAGGGGCGACCGAACTCGTCGAGGATGACCTCGGCATCGTGCCAGCCCAGGCCGTGCTCGATCCGCAGCGCCTTGGCGAGTGCCTCCTTGGCGGCGAAGCGGCCGGCCTGCGACTGCAGCGGCAGCGCCGCCTCGGCCTCCGTCAACAGCCGGCGGGCGAACCCGGGCCGTCGCTCACAGGCGCGAGCGAAGCGGGCCACCTCGCAGACGTCAACGCCAATCCCGATGATCACGGGATCCAACCTAGTACGCGAACATCGCCGACCCCCGCCGCGACGAAGTGCACCGACGACCGGAAGGGACGGGTCAGGGCAGCGCGTGCTTGCTGAGGAAGCGCCACATCTCGGTGCTGGCCCGCGGCCCGCGGCGGTCGCTGAACGCGAAGTCGCCCACCCCACCCGACCAGGCGTGGCCGAGCCCCTCGATGAGCCACAGCTCGAGAACCCGCTCCCGGCCGGCCTGCCAGCGCCGCACCGAATAGCCCCGTCGGCTGGTCCGCGTGCGAGGACTCACCATCGGCTGCCGCACCGCCCGGGGATTCCCGACCCGCACCCGCCCGTTGGCGGACACCTGATAGTGCGCCAACCACTGATCGGCGATCCGCTGCGCGTTCTTGGGCCACACCGTGCCGTCCAGCGTCCCGTGGAACACCACAGTGGGCGGCATCGCATGGGCCTGTGGCGCCTGCGGCTGGGGCGGCATCCGCAGCCCCTGCATCGCGCTCAACGCGTGCGCCGAGTTGGAGGCCGACTTGAACGGTGGCGCCGAGTGCACCCCGACGGCCGCGAAGAGGTCCGGATAGGTCGCCCCGAGCGTCATCGCCATCGTGCCGCCCGCGGACAGGCCGACCGCATAGATCCGCGTGGGATCGACCCGCCAGCGGGTCCGGTCGGCGATCATCCGCTGGACGATGCCGGCGAGGCTGCCGGGCTCACCGCCATACCGGGTCTGGTTCTGGGCCTGTGCCCAGTTCCAACACCGCTGGCCGTTGTTGACCAGCGTCTGTTCCGGATAGACCACGATGAATTGGTGCCGGTCGGCGAGCTGGTTGAACCGCGTGATCGACGCGAAGTCCTGTGCGGTCTGGTTGCAGCCGTGCAGCGCCATGAGCAGCGGCGCCCGGGTCGTGCGGCGCAGCCCGTGGGGCACATAGACCGTGAAACCCCGCGACCACGGCAGACCGGTGTACGGCTGCCGGTGAATCCTGCCCCGTCCACCTCCGAAAGGGACTTGGGGGCGTCGCGCAGCGCTCACTCGACCGTCACGGACTTCGCCAGGTTGCGCGGCTGGTCCACGTCGTGGCCCTTCACGGTCGCAAGCTCACACGCGAAGAGCTGCAGCGGGACGGTGGCGACGAGCGGTTGCAGCAGGGTCGAGACCTTCGGCAGGCCGATGAGCACATCGGCATAGGGCGCCACGGTGTCGTCGTCCGCCTCGGCGAGCACGATCGTCTGCGCGCCCCGGGCCCGGATCTCCTGGATGTTGGAGACCGTCTTGTCGTGCAACATGTCGCGCCCGCGGGGTGGGACGACGACGAAGACGGGCAGATCCTTGTCGATCACCGCGATCGGGCCGTGCTTGAGCTCACCGGCGGCGAAGCCCTCGGCGTGGATGTATGCCAGCTCCTTGAGCTTCAGCGCGCCCTCCAGCGCGACGGGATAGCCGGCGTGACGCCCCAGGAACAACACCGAGGGGTTGTCCGCGAACGCCGCGGCGAGGTCGAGCACCCGCTGCTGCGCGTCGAGGACCTCCTGGACCTTCGCCGGCATGGTCTCCAGCTCGGCCACCACCGCGGCGATCTCGTCACCGAACTTGGTGTTCTTGATCTGGGCCAGATAGAGGCCGAGCAGATAACACGCGAGCACCTGGGTGAGGAAGCCCTTGGTGGAGGCGACGCCGATCTCAGGACCCGCGTGCGTATAGATCACCGCATCCGACTCGCGCGGGATCGTCGAGCCGTTGGTGTTGCAGATCGCAAGCACCTTCGAGCCCTGCTCCTGGGCGTACCGAATCGCCATCAGCGTGTCCGCCGTCTCTCCCGACTGGGAAATGGCGACCACGAGGGTCTGCGGGCCGACGATCGGGTCGCGATAGCGGAATTCGCTCGCGAGCTCGACCTCACAGGGGATCCGGGTCCAGTGCTCGATGGCGTACTTGGCGACCATGCCCGCATAGTGCGCGGTGCCGCAACCGATGATCACGATGCGCTGGATGCTGCGGAGTTCGCTTACGGGCATGCGGATCTCGTCGAGGGTGAGGGAGCCGTCCTCGGCATGGCGGCCCAGCAGAGTGTCCGCGAGTGCCCGGGGCTGCTCGTGGATCTCCTTGCGCATGAACCAGTCGAACCCGTCCTTCTGGGCGGCCGAGAGATCCCAGTCGACGTGATAGGGCGTGGCGTCGGCGGGGTTGCCGTCGAAGTCGGTGACGGTCCAGGAGTCGGCGGTGATCTCCACCATCTGGTCCTGGCCGAGTTCGACGGCCTCTCGGGTGTGTTCGATGAACGCGGCAACGTCCGAGCCGAGGAAGTTCTCGCCCTCGCCGACGCCGACGACGAGGGGGGAATTGCGACGGGCGGCAACCACGCGCCCGGGGGCCTGCGCATCGACGGCCACCAGGGTGAAAGCACCTTCAAGCCGCCGGCAGACAGTACGCATCGCCTCGGCGATGTCGGCACCGTTGTCGACCTCGCGACCGAGGAGTTGCGCGGCGACCTCGGTGTCCGTCTCGGACAGCGCCGTGATGCCCTCGGCCTCCAGCTCGGTGCGGAGCGCGGCGAAGTTCTCGATGATGCCGTTGTGGACCAGCGCCACCCGGCCGCTGCGGGACACGTGCGGGTGGGCGTTGACATCGTTGGGGGCGCCGTGGGTCGCCCAGCGGGTGTGCCCGATGCCCGTCCCGGACTCGGGCAAGGGGTGGGCGGCGAGCTCCGCCTCAAGGTTGGCGAGCTTGCCTTCTTTCTTGGCGGACGCGACCTGCCCCTGCGCGACCAGGGCCACTCCTGCCGAGTCATAACCCCGATATTCCAGCCGTCGCAGGCCGTCGACGACCACGTTCTGAGCCGACTGGGTGCCGACGTACCCCACGATTCCACACATGTCGGAAAGGCTAGCGCCCGACAGCCGGTGAGGCAGAATGCAACCATGTCCGACGCAGACACTGACGCATCCACGGACCTGTCCGGCGCGCCCGGCGATCCTCTGACCGCGCCGGCACCCGTCTCCCCGGGCCTCGTCCCCACCGCTCCGATGCAGAGCAGCGAGCCCACGGGCCCCTATGTCCAGCGCAGTCGTGCGGACTGGGCGGCCATGGCACCGCGCGTACCCATGACGCTGGACGAACCACTCCTCCGGCAGCTTCGTGGCACCGGGGACCCGACCGACCTGAGCGAGGTCGAGGCGGTCTATCTGCCGCTGACGCGACTGCTGTCGATGTATGTCCATCACACCGGCGAGCTCTATCGCTCCACCAACCACTTCCTGCGGATCAACTCCCACCGCACCCCGTTCGTGATCGGCGTCGCCGGATCGGTGGCGGTCGGCAAGTCCACGACGGCCCGTGTCCTCCAGGCGCTGTTGTCCCGCTGGCCCGAACACCCCCGCGTCGAGCTCATCACCACCGACGGTTTCCTGTGGCCCAACGCGGAACTGCAGCGCCGCAACATCCTCCACCGCAAGGGTTTCCCGGAGTCCTATGACCGCCGCTCACTGCAACGGTTCGTGATGGACGTGAAATCGGGTCTGGCCGAGGTGGAGGCCCCCGTCTATTCGCACATGGTCTATGACATCGTCCCGGGCGAGAAGATCGTGGTGCGCCGACCGGACATTCTCATCGTGGAGGGCCTCAACGTTCTCCAGCCCGCCCGCATCCGCTCCGACGGCACCACGGGCCTGGCGCTGAGCGATTTCTTCGACTTCTCGGTCTATGTGGATGCCGCGGATGTGGACATCCGGCGGTGGTATCTGAATCGCTTCCTGTCGCTGCGCAAGACCGCCTTCCGTGATCCGCGGTCGTTCTTCCGTCGCTATGCCGAGATGACCGACGGCGAGGCGCGGCGGCGGGCCGAGGAGATCTGGGACACGATCAACGGGCCGAATCTGGCCATGAACATCCGGCCCACCCGCGGCCGGGCCACGGCCATCCTGCGCAAGGGCGAGAACCACGAGGTGAAGTGGGTGCGGATCCGCAAGATCTGACGGCCGAAGCAAGTGACCGTGGTGGATGCGAACGACCGCCACCACTATCAGCCTGGCTACCTCTTCATCCCCTTCGGCCGTTATGCACCGGAGCGGGTGGAGAAGTCCCGCCGCGCCCACCTGGCCGACGGGGTGCGTTTCATCGAGGCAGAGATCGGCCGGGTCAACCCGGCCGAACGCAGCGTGGAGCTGATCGACGGACGTTCGCTCGGGTACGACTGGCTCATCATCGCCTCAGGCACCCGACCCGTTCCCGAGCAGACGCCCGGGCTCACTGATCCACGCATCTGGTACGCCGGCTCCCCGGCCCCCGACCAGGCGTCGGCGTTCGACTTCTACACCCTCGACGGCGCGGTCGCGCTGCGGGACGCGATGGACCGGTTCGAGGGCGGGCGGCTCCTCGTGCACGTCAGCGAGATGCCGATCAAATGTCCGGTCGCGCCGCTGGAATTCGCCTTCCTCGCCGAGGATTTCTTCCGCAAACGGAGGATTCGTCACAAGGTCGACATCACCTATGTCACCCCTCTCGACGGGGCCTTCACCAAGCCCGTGGCGTCCAAGGCGCTCGGTGGCCTGCTGGACGACCGGAGCGTACGCCTCGCTGCCGACTTCGCGGTCGAGCGCGTCGACCCGGAACGGAAGCACTTGGTGGCCTATGACGGCCGGGCGCTCCCCTTCGATCTGCTCGTCACCGTGCCGATCAACATGGGCCAGCAATTCGTGATCGATTCCGGACTGGGGGATGACATGGGCTTCATCCCTGTCGACAAGCAGACGCTGCGGGCCGAGGCTGACGACCGGATCCTCGTGATCGGTGATGCCAGCAATGTGCCGACCTCCAAAGCCGGGTCCGTCGCCCACTTCCAGGTGGATCACTTCGCGGAGAACTTCCAGTCCGCCGTCCGTGGGGAGCCGTTGCGGAGCCTGTTCGACGGCCATGCGAACTGCTTCGTGGAAACAGGACGGGGCAAGGGCCTGCTGCTCGATTTCAACTATGAGACCGAGCCGCTCACCGGTGTCTTCCCCTATCCGGGGGTGGGCCCAATGAAGCTTCTCGGCGAGTCCCGGCTCAACCACCTGGGCAAGCTCGCGTTCGAACAGATCTATTGGCGCATGCTGCTGCCAGGGAGGCACCTCCCCGTGCCGACCCTGATGTCGATACGCGGCAAGCGACTGCCGGCCGAGACTTCCTGACCAGCGCACCCCGACCCGTCCGAGTCCGATCCGCACCGAGCGCTCCGGCGCTCTCCCGACCCACACCGAGCGCTCCGGCGCTCTCCCGATCATTAGGAGAACATCGTGCCCACCAACACCATCGACGGGCGCAGCTTCGAGGTTGACGCGGAGGGCTTCTTCGTCAACCGCGACGAATGGGACGAAGAACTCGCCGCCATCCTCGCTCCCCTGCTGGGCATCGAGGAACTGACCGAAGCCCACTGGGCTCCCCTGCGCTTCATGCGGGCGGACTCCGCCGAGACCGGCGTCACCCCCACCCTGCGCCGGATGCAGGCTGTTGGGGGCTTCGACGTCAAGGATCTCTTCGCCCTGTTTCCCGTGAAGCCGGCCAAGAAGATGTCCTATCTCGCCGGTCTGCGCAAGCCTGTCGGCTGCGTCTGAGCCCCGCACCCACCCAAGGAGACATCGTGCGCATTCCTCCCGAAGGTTTCATCCTCCCCGATTTCGGCCCGGCCCCTGCGGCACCGGTGTCGGCCACGACAGCGACCAGTGGCGAACCGGTCCCGACCGGATCGCGGAAAATGGCGTTGATCTGCTCGAAGGGCAACCTGGACATGGCCTATCCGGGGCTGATCCTCGGCAACGCCGCGGCCGGCGAGGGTGTGGAGACCCACATCTTCTTCACGTTCTGGGGCCTCGACATCGTCAATCGGAAAACCAACGAGAACCTCAAGTTCACGATGCTGGGCAACACCGCCATGCACATGCCCGAGTTGGGTCGTCTGCGGCCGGGCCTGGAACATGTCTCGATGCCCCAGATGCTGGGTCAGCTCCCCGGCATGACCGCGTTCGCGACCCGCATGATGAAGAAGCAGATGGCCGACCTGGAGATCCCGGAGGTGCCGGAGTTCCTGGACCTGATGGCTGCGGCCGGCGTACACATGTATGCCTGCCGACTCACCTTCGACATGATGAAGTTGATCGAGGCCGATCTGCACCCGGCCGTCGAGGGCGTGATCAGCGCCAATGACTTCATCGAGATCAGTGCGGGCGCGCAGACGCTCTTCATCTGACGGCTGTCACCCACCCGACGCAAGGAGCAGGGGCCCGGACTGGTGTCCGGGCCCCTGCTCCTTTGGGCTGATGCTCTCCGTGCGAGGTGCTCCGATCAGAGCGCCAGATGCAGCCGCACGGCGTCGGCGAGACGCTCTGCAACCTCGCGCGCCCGCTGGTCGGTCTCGGCCTCCACCATCACACGAACGAGCTGCTCGGTGCCCGAGGGACGCAGCAGCACACGACCGTTCATACCGAGCCCGCGGGACTCCGCCTGCACGGCCTTCACGAGGTTGGGCTCGATGCCGGCCCGGTGCTTGTCGACGTCAGGGACGTTGATCAGCACCTGGGGCAGTCGCTTCATGACACCCGCGAGATCCCGCAGGGACCGGCCCGTCGAGGCCATGCGGCCCATGAGGTGCAGACCCGTGAGCACGCCGTCACCCGTGGTGGCGAATTCGCTCATCACGACGTGACCGGACTGTTCCCCACCAAGGGTGAACCCGTTGGCCTTCATCGACTCCAGCACATAGCGGTCGCCGACCTTGGTCTGGTCCACACGGATGCCTGCCTCGGCCATCGCGTTGACGAAGCCGAGGTTGCTCATCACCGTCGCCACGACCGTCTCGTTGACGAGCTTGCCGTTTTCCCGCATGGCAAGGGCCAGGACGGCGAGCACCTGGTCACCGTCGACGATCTCGCCCTGGGAGTCGACCGCGAGGCAGCGGTCCGCGTCTCCGTCGAGCGCAATGCCCAAGTCGGCCCCGTGCTCGACCACCGCGGCCTGCAGGCTGTCCATATGAGTGGACCCGCAGTCGGCGTTGATGTTGTGCCCGTCGGGATCGGCATGGATCGCGATGACGTCCGCTCCGGCCTGGGAGAAGGCCTGGACCGCGGTCTGATAGGCCGCACCGTTGGCACAGTCCACGACGACCTTGATCCCCTTGAGCCGGATGCTGCCGAGGCTGTTGACCAAGTGATCGACATAGGCATCGACGAGATCATGGTCCTGCCGGACCCGACCGACGTCGGGCCCCTGGGGCAGCTTCCATTCCTCCCCGAGATGCTCCTCGATCGCGTCCTCGACCGCGTCGTCCAGCTTGCTGCCGCCGCGTGCGAAGAACTTGATCCCGTTGTCCGGTGCGGGGTTGTGGCTCGCGGAGAGCATGACGCCGAGGTCTGCGCCGGTGTTGCTCACCAGATAGGCCACCCCCGGAGTCGGCACGACTCCGAGATTGAGGACGTCCACACCGGCGGACGCAAGGCCGGCCACCACGGCCGCCTCGAGAAATTCCCCGGAGGCGCGCGGATCCCGGCCCACCACTGCGGTCGGCCGGTGCCCGGCGAAGGCTCCCGCCTCGCCGAGCACATGGGCCGCCGCGACCGACAGGTCGAGGGCCAGCGTCGCGGTCAGGTCCTGGTTGGCCCGACCACGGACGCCATCGGTCCCGAAATAGCGACCCATTGGATCAACGCTTGCTGTACTGGGGAGCCTTGCGCGCCTTCTTGAGGCCCGCCTTCTTGCGTTCCTTGATCCGCGCATCGCGGCTCAGCATGCCCGCCTTCTTGAGCGCGGGGCGGGACGCTTCCGCGTCGACGGCGTTCAGCGCACGGGCCACGCCCAGACGCATGGCTCCGGCCTGGCCGCTGATGCCTCCACCGTGGATGAGCGCGATGACGTCATAGGAGCCCTCGACCGCAGCGGTCGCGAACGGCTCGGACACGAGCTGCTGGTGCACCTTGTTGGGGAAATAGTCCTCGAGCGTGCGGCCATTGATGCTCCAATTGCCGCTGCCCGGGATGATCCGCACGCGGGCCACTGCCTGCTTGCGGCGGCCGGTGGCCGCTCCCGGGGCCACGACCGCGGGGCGTGCGCCCGGCTCGGCCTGGCCGGCGCTCGCGCCGGACTCGGAGCGATAGGCGATCTCGCGGTCGCCCTCGGTGAACGCGGCCACCTCTTCGCCCAGGTTCTCGGCCTCTTCGGTCTGGGTCAATCCTTCAACGTTGTCAGTCATGGTGTTCTCTCCCGGCTTCACTGGGCGATCTGGGTGATCTGATAGGGCTCCGGCTGCTGGGCAGCATGCGGATGCTCCGGACCCGAATAGACCTTCAGCTTCTTCATGAGCTGGCGCGACAGGCGGTTCTTGGGCAGCATGCCCCAGACCGCGAGCTCCACGGCCTTGCGCGGGTCATTCTCCAGCAGCACCCCATACGTGGTGGACCGGAGGCCGCCGGAGCGACCGGTGTGGCGGTACGCCTGCTTGGCGGTCCGCTTGTTGCCGGACAGGGCGATCTTGGACGCATTCACGATGACGACGAAGTCGCCGCCATCGACATGCGGGGCAAAAGTGGGCTTGTGCTTGCCGCGCAGCAGCGTGGCAGCGGCGACGGCGAGCCGTCCCAACACGACATCCTCGGCGTCGATGACGACCCACTTGCGGTCGATCTCGCCGGGCTTGGGGCTATACGTGGACACGCTAACCTTCTTCTCTCGAATTCCGACAGAGGCTGGCGTTCGGTGCCTGCTCAACAGCGGGTGAGAACCACGCCGGAGTCCGGCACCGCTTCTCGAAACCCGTGGTTTCGGACAGACGGGGCGATTCGCGGTGAATCCACCCCCGTTTGCGACCGAGCGCAACAGCGGCAGACTTTACTCCCCGGCCCCCGGGAACACCAAATCGTCCATGTCGCAAACGTCCGCAGCGAGGGCTTGTGGACCCTTTAGCGTTCCGGCATGAGCGAAACCCTCACGATCACCGACAACCGGACTGGCCAGTCCTATGAGGTGCCCATCACCGACAACACCATCAATGCGGTAGATCTGCGCCAGATATCGGTTCCGGACCAACCGGGCCTCTCGACCTATGATCCGGGTCTGGTGAACACGTCCGCTTGCCGGTCCGCCGTGACCTACATCGACGGGGACGCCGGAATTCTTGAATACCGTGGTTATCCGATCGAGCAGCTCGCCGAGCAGTGCACCTATCTCGAAGTGGCCTATCTGTTGATCCATGGAGACTTGCCCAATCCGGAGCAGCTGGCCGCGTGGGAAGCCTCGATCACCCAGCGCCGTTTCGTCCATGAGAACGTCAAGGCCCTGACGGAGAAGACCCGGCACGACGCCCACCCGATGGCCACGATGATGGCCTCCGTCGCCGGCCTGCACACCTTCTATCCAGCAGGCCGCCGCTATGACGACCCGGCCTCCCGGGATCTCCAGGTCCGCAGGCTGATCGCCAAGATGCCGACGATCGCGGCCTACTCCTACCGGCACTCCCTCGGCCTGCCCTATGTCTACCCGCTGGACACCCTCTCCTACACGGAGAATTTCCTGGCGATGCTTTTCAAGATGGGCGAACCGCGCTACAAGGCGGATCCCCGGCTCGTGCGGGCCCTCGAAGTGCTGTTCATCCTGCACGCCGACCACGAACAGAACTGCTCCACGACAGCCGTACGCACGGTCGCTTCCGCCGGCAACGATCCCTACACGTCGATCTCCGCCGGCATCGGCGCCCTGTTCGGTCCCCTGCACGGCGGCGCGAACGAGGCCGTCCTGCGGATGCTGGACCGCATCGGCGATCAGTCGAACATCGGCTCGTTCATCGACGGAGTGAAGGCCGGCAACGAGAAGCTGATGGGCTTCGGCCACCGGGTCTACAAGAACTATGACCCGCGAGCCCGGATCATCAAGGACGCCTGCCACGACGTGTTCGAGGTCACCGGGGTCAACCCGAAACTCGAGATCGCCCAGGAACTGGAAGCCATCGCGCTGGAGGATGAATACTTCAAGGAGCGCAAGCTCTATCCCAACGTGGACTTCTATTCCGGACTCATTTATGAGGCCCTCGGGCTCCCGCCGGAGATGTTCACCGTGATGTTTGCCATCCCCCGCACCTCGGGCTGGTTGTCCCAGTGGCTCGAACAGGTCGTCGACAGCGAGCAGAAGATCGCGCGACCCAAGCAGATCTACACCGGCAAGCGGGGACGTTCCCTCTGACGACGCGTGTTGACAGGCGCTGACCCCACCCGTCACGCCACAGCAAAACGCGGGGCCCGCCCGAAGGCGGCCCCGCGTTTTCCATGAGGTTCGTCAGCCCTTGACCGGATAGTCGCGCAAGGTCTCACCGACATAGACCTGACGCGGACGGCCGATCTTGCGACCGGGCTCCGCCATCTGCTCGCGCCACTGGGCGATCCAGCCCGGCAGACGGCCGAGAGCGAACAGCGCGGTGAAATAGGAGGACGGGAAGCCCATCGCCTCGTAGATCAGGCCGGTATAGAAGTCCACGTTGGGATAGAGCTTGCGCTCCTTGAAGTATTCATCCTCCAGCGCGATCTCCTCGAGGTCCTTGGCGATCTGGAGCAGCGCGTTGTCGCGACCGGTCGAGGTCAGGATCTCGTCGGCGTGCTTCTTGATGATGACCGCACGCGGATCGAAGTTCTTGTAGACCCGGTGGCCGAAGCCCATGAGCTTCACGCCGGATTCCTTGTCCTTGACCTTGGACACGAAGGTCTTGGCGTCCATGCCCTGGTCGCGGATCTGGCCGAGCATCTCGAGGACGGCCTGGTTGGCGCCACCGTGCAGGGGGCCGGACAGCGCGTTCACACCAGCGGCGACCGAGGCATAGATGTTGGCTTCGGCCGAGCCCACGAGGCGTACGGTCGAGGTCGAGCAATTCTGCTCGTGATCGGCATGCAGGATGAACAGGGTGTCGAACGCGCGAGCCACCGCCGGGTCGACCTCGTATTCCTCCAGCGGGCTGCCGAAGGACATCCGCAGGAAGTTCGGGACGTAACCCATCCCGGTCTTGGGATAGAGGAACGGCTCACCGAGGCTGCTCTTGAAGGCGTACGCCGCAAGCGTCGGGAACTGTCCGAGCAGACGGATGGTGGCTGCCTCGATCTGGTCCTGATCGGTGACCGAGAGGTGGCTGGAGTTGAAGGCGGCAAGGGCGTTCACGCCGGAAGCCAGCACGCTCATCGGGTGCGACCTGCGCGGGAAGCAGCGGAACAGATCCCGCATCCGCTCGTCGAGCATCGCGCTCTTGAGCACCCGGGACTCGAAGTCGGCCATTTCCTGCTTGTTCGGCAGCTCGCCATAGATGAGCAGATAGGCGGTCTCACCGAACGTCGAATGTGCCGCGAGCTGCTCGATCGGATAGCCGCGGTAGCGCAGGATTCCCTTGTCACCGTCGATGAAGGTGATCGCGGAGACGCAGCTCGCGGTGTTCGTGTAGCCCGGATCCAGTGTGGTGTTGCCAGTGGTCGCCATCAGTTTGCCGATGCCATAACCACTGTTTCCCTCGGTTGCCTGGGTGAGCGGAAGCTCGAGGGTATTGTCCCCGGCGGTCAGGACTGCGGCGTCGTTGGACATATCTCTCCTTGGTGGGTTCACGGGCTGATCCATTCACCTTGTAGGCGGCCCAACAACCTAACCCGTCGCGCGCACCCCTATGGATCCTTCCCAGAAATAGGGCAGGGAGATGTGTATCACGTCGTTGTGGGGGAACGCAGGAGAAGGCGGCTGGCTCGCTTACTCGCAGGCCAAGCTTAATGGCGTACGGGCCGCCCGTCCCAATTCAGGGGCAGGTCGAACAGTCCGCCAGCGTGCGGGAATCCGGGGAAACCGGCCGTGACAAGGACCGACGATGTCCGGAGATTCCGTCCGATCCGGTGGTTCGAGAACCCCTCAAATGGACAGCAACGGCTGGCTTCCGGGTGGCAGGGAGCCCTTTTTCACGATCCGCTTGCCGAACGGGAACATGGTGATCGGCAGCATCTTGATGTTCGCGATCGCGAGCGGGATGCCGATGATCGTCACCGCCTGGGCCGCCGCCGTGGTGACGTGGGTGACCGCAATCCCCAGCCCGGCGACAACGAACCAGATCACGTTCGCCACCGCGGACATGGCACCGCTGCGAGGTGTTTCCACGACCGTGCGCCCGAACGGCCACAGCGCATAGGACGCCATGCGGAACGACGCGACCCCGATCGGGATCGTGACGATGAAGATGCACGCCAGGAGGCCGAACAGGAGATAACTGAGGGCCAACCAAATGCCTCCGGTGACGAGCCACAGCACGTTGAGCAGGAACCGAAACATCAAAATCCTTTCGGCGATGGTGCGTGCGCCGTCCGTCGACGTCGCAGTGCGATGAGTCCACTTCACCAGATGGGTCCAAGCGGCTCGCCGCGGGTCGAACGGTCAGGGGCTGCACAGTGCGGGACGAGCCGACGAAAGGCCTTATCATCATGCCCCATGACCGACCGACGAACCCAGCGCGAGGTGGTGTCGTTCGTTCGGCGCAGCACCAGGATGAATCCCGGTCAGGAGCGGGCCTGGGCGGCCCGCGACCGCTTCCTCGTCGAGGTCCCGCGCCGGGAGACCTCCACCTCGATCGCGGTGGGGACGATGATCGACTGGGCGGAGGTGTTCGGCCGGGTCGCGCCGATGGTGGTCGAGATCGGCTCGGGCACGGGCGACTCCCTGGCGGCCATGGCTGCCGCGGCGCCGGAACGCAACCATGTCGCCTTCGAGGTGTTCCGTCCCGCCCTCGCTTCCACGATGATCAAGCTCGGAGCGGTCGGCGCCACGAACGTCCGACTGGTCGATGCCAACGGAGTGGAGGGCCTCCGCGAGCTGTTCGCACCGGGCAGCATCAGTGAGGTCTGGACGTTCTTTCCCGACCCCTGGCACAAGGCCCGGCACCACAAGCGCCGCTTGATCGACGAGGAATTCGGCGCGCTCGTGGCCTCCCGGCTGACCGACGACGGGGTGTGGCGCATCGCGACCGACTGGGCGGACTATGCCGAGCACTGCCGCGAGGTGCTGGACGATCATCCGGATCTGGTGAACCTGTACGCCGACGGTTTCGCCCCCAGGCTTGCGACCCGGCCGGTCACCAAATATGAGCGCCGGGGGCTGAACGCGGGGCGCAAGGTCTTCGACCTGGCCTATCGACGCCAGTCCGCCCCGCTGTGCACCCCGTCACCCGCTTCGCACACGTCCGTTTCGGGTGCGACGTCCCCGACGGGACGCGAAGTCCCACCTGACCCGCCCTCGCGGAGCCAATCGTCACCGATCGAGCCGGCATGACCACCCGGTGGCGCCTGGATGTCGCCTATGACGGCACCGACTTCTCCGGGTGGGCGACGCAGCCGGGGCTGCGTACCGTCCAGGGCACCCTCGAGGAGTGGATCCGCCAGGTCCTCCGCCTCCCGACCCCGGTGCAGGTGGTGTGTGCCGGCCGCACGGACGCGGGTGTCCACGCGCGCGGCCAGGTCATTCACGTCGATCTGCCCGATGACGCCCCTGTGGACACCCTCGAACGACGGCTGCGCCGGGTCCTTCCACAGGATGTCGTCGCGCACTCCGTCCGTCCGGCACCCGAGGGGTTCGACGCAAGGTTCGCCGCGATCTGGCGGCGCTATGTCTACCGGCTCAACGACGGCAGGGCACCGATGGATCCGCTTCTGCGCAACCACGTCGTCCGTGCCCGCCGCCCGCTGGACGTCGATGCGATGAACGCGGCCGCACGACTGCTGATCGGACTCAAGGATTTCGCCCCGTTCTGTCGCCGCCACGAGGGCGCGACCACGATCCGCACCCTGCTCGACCTGCACGCGGAGCGGGACGGGCGCGGGGACATCCTTTTCACCGTCCGGGCCGACGCCTTCTGTCACTCGATGGTCCGCTCCCTGATGGGTGCGATGACGGCGATCGGCTCCGGCAACCGTGACCGGGACTGGCTGGCGCAGGTGCTCACGTCGCCCGTCCGGCATCCCGAGATCGAGGTCATGCCCGCGCGGGGGCTGTGTCTGGAGGAGGTCGGCTATCCGCCGGATGGCGATCTGGCGGCCCGGGTCATCCAGGCCCGGTCCAAGCGGGAGGTCCATGAACTGTGAGTCACTATTTCCACACCCCCGACGACGGGGGCAGGCGCCGCACCGTGCACGCCCGCATCTGGGATGTCGACTATGAGTTCGAGACCGCACCCGGCGTCTTTTCTGCTGATGGCCTGGACCTCGGGACCGGCGTACTCCTGCGGGAGAACGGGCCACCCGACGAGGCCCGCCGGCTGCTCGACCTGGGGTGCGGCTGGGGTCCGATCGCCGTGGCGCTCGCCGCCGAGTGCCCCGAGGCGATCGTCGACGCGGTCGACACCAACGAACTCGCCCTGGCGCTCACCGCCGCCAACGCGCAGAAGGCGGGCGTCGCGGACCGGGTGCGTACGCTCCTCCCCGACGACGCCGATCCCGCCGCCCGCTATGACGAAATCTGGTCCAACCCGCCGATCCGCATCGGCAAGGACGCTCTCCACGAACTGCTGTTGACGTGGCTGCCGCGGCTCGCGCCGGGCGGCGTCGCCCGCGTCGTCGTGGGCCGCAACCTGGGAGCGGATTCGTTGCAGAAGTGGTTGATCGGACAGGGGTACGCGTGCGTCCGCCGGGGATCGGCGAAGGGTTTCCGGGTGTTCGACATCACCCCCAGTGCTTGATTTGTCGACTTGTAGGCGTAGTGTTCTGGGGCACGCGGCGTCCCGCCGCCCCGGAGCAAGGAGGCCCCCATGGGTATCGGTGACAAGATGGACAATGCTGGCCAGGACATCGGCGGCAAGGCCAAGGAAGCAGCCGGCAAGGTAACCGACAACGAGCGCCTCGAGGCCGAGGGCAAGGCCGATCAGGCCGGCGCCAAGGCCAAGAAGGCCGGCGAGAACGTCAAGGACGGCGTCAGGGACATCACCCGCTGAGCGGGTGAGGAGTGTTGCAAGGGGGGTACGCAGGCTCTGCGTACCCCCTCAGCTCTGTCGTGGGGCACTTCCCGCGCGAGGGCCCCATCCCACCCGTTGCGACCCTGTTGTTAGGCTCATTCATGGAGACACCTTTGGTCACCTCGCCACCGGAGCGACCTGCCGTCACCACGACGTGACGGAGCAACCCGCTCGAAGGCGACGCCCACTCGGTGTGCTCACCCGACCACTTCGCGGACCTGGAGGAACAAGGCATGACCTATTCACTGCCCGATCTCGACTATGACTACAACGCGCTGGCCCCCCACATCGCGCCCGAGATCATGGAGCTGCATCACAGCAAGCACCACGCGACCTATGTCGCCGGCGCCAACACGGCCGCCGAGAAGCTTTCTGAGATCAGCAAGGCCGGCGATCTGGCCACGATCAACAAGATCGAGAAGGACCTCGCGTTCAACCTCGGCGGCCACATCAACCACTCGGTGTTCTGGAAGAACATGTCCCCGGACGGTGGCGGCGAGGCGACCGGCGATCTCGCTGACGCTCTCGGTGAGACCTTCGGCGGTTTCGAGCAGTTCAAGAAGGCCTTCAACGCCAACGCGCTCGGCGTCCAGGGCTCCGGCTGGGGTGTGCTCGCCTATGACACCTTCGGCTCCCGGCTGAACCTGCTGCAGATCTTCGATCACCAGGGCAACTCCCCCGCGGGCCAGGTGCCGATCCTGCTGCTCGACATGTGGGAGCACGCGTTCTATCTGCAGTACAAGAACGTGAAGCCCGACTTCGTCAACGCCTGGTGGAACGTCATCAACTGGGACGACGCCAACGAGCGTCTGGCCAAGGCCAAGGCCGCGCAGGTCTTCTGATCTGTCGCGTTCCCACGCTTCCGCAGGGGCCGGTCCTTCGGGGCCGGCCCCTTTGTCGTCCCCGGGGGTCGGGGGCGGCCCGGAGCGGGCCCGCCCTCACCGAGCGTGGGCGGCGAACACCTCCAACAGTGCCGCGTCGTCAACCGACTTGGGGTCGACGACCTCGTTCACCGGCCGACCCTGCAGGATCCGCTTGATGGGCACCTCGAGCTTCTTGCCGGTCCGCGTGTGCGGGATTGCCGGCACGGCGATGATGTCGTCCGGGACGTGCCGCGGCGAGGCGCTCGCGCGGATGGCGGACCGGATCCGGTCGGCGAGGGCGTCGTCGAGCTCCACCCCCTCGGCAAGCACCACGAAGAGCGGCATCCAATAGTCGCCGTCCGCGAGCTCCACCCCCACGACCAGTGCTTCCGCGATCTCGGCCAGTGGTTCCACCGCGGCATAGATGTCCGCACTGCCCATGCGCACGCCCTGGCGATTGAGCGTGGAATCGGAACGGCCGTGGATGACGACCGACCCGTGATCGGTGAGCGTGATCCAGTCCCCATGACGCCAGATGCCGGGAAAGAGGTCGAAATAGGCGTCCGCATAACGACTGCCGTCCTCGTCCCGCCAGAAATGCAGCGGCATCGACGGCATCGGTTTGGTGATCACGAGCTCGCCGACCTCACCCTGCACGGGCTCGCCCCGGTGGTCGAACGCGGCCACCGCTGTCCCGAGGCACACGACCGAGAGTTCGCCGGGCCACACCGACGCCGTCGGTGCCCAGCCGACGAAGGCCGACACCACGTCCGTCCCGCCACTGATCGGTGCGACGGCGATGTCCTCGCCGACGTGGTCGCGCACCCACACGAACGACCCCGGCGGCAACACCGACCCCGTCACCCCGACCACCTGCAGTGCGCTGAGGTCATGATCGGCGCCCGGGTCGAGGTTGTTGCGTTCGGAGGCCTGGAGGTACGCCGGGCTGGTGCCCAGCACCTTCACCGCCAGCTCCGCCGCGAGCCGCCACAGCTGGTCGCGGCCCGGGTGGCCGGGGCTCCCGTCGTAGCAGACGACCGTCGCCCCGACGAGGAGCCCCGCGACCTGGTAGTTCCACATCATCCAGGACGGTGAGGTGTACCAGAAGAACACATCCCCCGGCCCCAGATCCGAGTGCAGGGCGATCTGCTTCAGGTGCTCCAGCAGCACTCCACCGTGGCCGTGGACGATCCCCTTGGGCTTGCCGGTCGTGCCGGAGGAGAACAGCACCCAGAGCGGATGGTCGAACGGCAACTGGACGGGTGCGAACGACTCGTCCGCCGCGCCCTCCGAGGAGGATTCGGGACGCGCCTCGCGTCCCTCGACCACCGTGCTGGCCGCATCCGCAAAGAGAGCCACCCCGTCCAACGCCAGGAGCTCGTCGAGCTCCCATCCGAGCCGGGGGACCACGAGCGTCGCGGGCTCGCCGAGCCCGGTCCGGATCTCCGCGATCGCGGGGCGCCGGTCGTGGTCCCTGCTCGCGTAGCGATAGCCGTCAGCGGCGATCAGCACCTTCGGTTCGAGCTGTCCCAGCCGGTCCACCGCAGCCTGCGCGGAATAGTCCTGACCGCAGCCGGACCAGATGGCCCCGATGCTCGCCGTGGCCAGGAACCCGATCACCGCCTCCGCGATGTTGGGGAGATAGCCGACCACGCGGTCCCCCTCGCGTACGCCCTGCTCCCGCAGCCACTGCGCCAAACCCGCCACGTGCGTTTGGAGCTCGGCATAGGTGAGGTCGCGAGGCGCGGGCCCACCGGGTTCTGCCCGCTCGTGGATCGCGATGACCCCCTCCGCGTCGCTGTCGTGGGCGCGGAAGACCTGGTCGACGAAATTCAGGGTCGTGCCCGGGAACCACTCCGCCCCGGGCATGCTCGCATCGCCCAGCACCCGGTCGCCACGCTCGCCGAGCACGTCGAAGTAGCGCCAGACGGCGTCCCAGAAGTCCTCGATCCGGTCGGTGGACCACGCCAGCAGCGCCGGATAGTCCGGCACGTCCACGTCATAGGCCGCCGCCACCCAGCGCCGGAAGTCCTCCACGCGCGAGGACCGGACAGCATCGTCCGTCGGGCTCCAGATCGGTTCGGTCGTCGACGTCATGGTCGTCCCTTTCGTGGTGCTCGTCGGTGAGAACTCAGCAGGCTGCGGGCAGGATCCTCGTGGTGACCTCACCGAAGTCAATCAGGTCCCCCTCCGGCCCCGGTGCGGTGGCCCGGATGGTCACGATGTCTCCGTCGAGGAGAAAGGTACGCTCCACCCCGCCCACCACCACCGGTTCCGCCCCGCCCCACGTCAGCTCGATGAACGCCCCCCGCTGTTCCCTCTCCGGCCCGGAGACAGTCCCGGAGGCGAAGATGTCCCCCGAGCGGGTGGCGGCGCCGTTGCTGGTCAGGTGGGCGAGCATCTGGGCCGGCGACCAATACATGGCGCGATAGGGAGGGTGGCTCACCACCTCACCGTTCCATTCGATCTCGAGGTTGATGTCGAGGCCCCACGGCTGGTCCATCCGCAGGTGCGGCAGTGGGGTCGGGTCCTGGCCCGGCACCGGACACCGCGCGTCCGTGAGCGCGAGCATCGGCACCACCCACGGCGACACCGAGGACGCGAAGCTCTTGCCCAGGTGGGGGCCGAGCGGCACATATTCCCAGGCCTGCACGTCCCGCGCCGACCAGTCATTGAAGATCACGGCTCCGAACAGATGGTCGTCGGCGGAGTCGGGCGTGATGGAGGTGCCCATCGCATTGCCGGTCCCGACGATGAACCCCATCTCGGCCTCGATGTCGAGCCGGGTGCTGGGCCCGAAGACCGGCGCAGGATCGTCCGGCCCCCTGCGCTGTCCGCAGGGCCGCACGACATCGACCCCCGACTCGACGATCGTGGCCGTGCGACCGTGATAGCTCACGGGCAGGTGCCTCCAGTTGGGCAGCAGTGGCTCGGGATTGTCCGGGCGGAAGAGCCTGCCGAGGTTGGCCGCGTGATGCTCGCTGGCATAGAAGTCCACATAGTCCGTGAACTCGACCGGCAGGTGCAGCGTGACCGCATCGACCGGATGCAGCGCCGCGTCCGGCACCGGTCCCCCGACCGCCTCGGTCAGTGCGGCCCGGACCTCGACCCAGCGGTCATGCCCCTCGGCCATGAAGCGATTGAGCGAGGACGTGGCGAACAGCCGCTCGGCGTCGCCGATCCGGCCGGCGAGGACCGTCGCGAGATCTAGCACGGTGTCCCCCAGCCGGGACGCCACCCGACGCGGACCACCGTCGACCGAATAGACCCCATAGGGCAGATTCGCGCGCCCGAATCCCGAGCCCGGCACATCGACCACCGTCGTCCCCGGGGCGTCCGCGCTCACCGGTCCCCCTGACGATCGGTGAGCCCACCCTCGCGGCCACCGCTCCAGGACCAGCGATAGACGCCGTCGTCGCAGGCCAGTGCGCCCTCCCCCAGGTCGAGTGGCCGGAAGGTGTCGACCATCACCGCGGTCTCGTCGAAGGCCTCCTTGCCGATCGCCGCATCCATCGCCCCGGGTTGCGGGCCGTGCACGTGGCCACCGGGATGGAGCGAGATCGAGCCCCGCCCGATGCCCGACCCCTTGCGGGCCTCGTAGTCGCCGTCGACATAGAACATGACCTCGTCGGAGTCGACGTTGGAGTGGTAGTAGGGCACCGGAATCGCCAACGGGTGATAATCCACTTTGCGCGGGACGAAGTTGCAGACCACGAAGTTGTGCCCCTCGAACACCTGATGGGCGGGCGGCGGTTGGTGCACGCGCCCGGTGAGCGGCTCGAAGTCGGAGATGTGGAACAGGTGGGGGTAGAGGCAGCCGTCCCAGCCCACCACGTCGAGCGGGTGGAAGGGCAGCACGTGCACGCTGCCGCCGATTCCCGCGGGCCCGGCGCCGCGGTGTTTGACGAACACCTCGGTCACCGCGTCGGGATCCTCGTCGATGTCCTCGGCGAGCAGCGGCCGGGTGGGCACCACGAGATCCCGTTCGCAATAGGGGCTGTGCTCGAGCAGTTGTCCATAGCGGCTCAGATAGCGGCGCGGCGGGGTGATGTGGCTGTTCGCCTCGATCGCGTACGCCCGGAACGGCTCCCGCCAGCCGGCCATCCCGGGTGCGGTCGGCAGCCACCGGTGGGTCGTGCCCCGCGGAATCAGCGCATAGTGCCCCTCCCGGACCGCGAAGGCACCGAACACGGTCTCCAGCCGGGCACTGCCCCGCTCGACATAGACGCATTCGTCACCGAGCGCATTGCGATACCAGGGACTCGTGGTGTCCGCCGCGACATAGGTCAGTCGGACGTCACCATTGCCGAGCACCAGCCGACGCCCGCGCACCGGGTCCACACCCTGCTCCGAGCCCGGCGGAAACAGCTCGTGCAGCTTGAGATGGCGTGGGGCGAGCGGCTCGTTCGGGGTGAGCCGGAGATCCCCCGGCATCCAGACCCGCACCTCATGGAGGGCCGAGGGGACATTGCGGTGATAGAGCAGGGCGGAATCGGACGAGAAGCCCTCCTCCCCCATCAGCTCCTCGAAATAGAGCGCTCCCCGGGCATCGCGATGCTGGGTGTGCCGTTTGGGCGGCACCCGGCCGACGGATCGGTAGTAAGCCACGATCGCTCCCTCCTGCGCACCGTTGCGCGGGGCTCGTGCCGGGACGGGCGATGTCCGCCCCACGCACTTCCAGCATCCATGGTGGCTCAGACAGTTGTGCGGGTCGCCGTCAGGGCTCCTGATGCGCGCGCGTGCCGAACTCCCGCTCGACCCACCGCGGGAGCTCCTTGCCGGTCAGCAGACAGCGCCAGACGGTCCCGATCGTGAAGAGGATCATGCCGTTGTTGGTGTTCCAATAGGTGAAGGACCCGAAGGGCAGCACCTCGGTGACAGGGAGGAAGGGCACCTTGCCCGGCTCGTTCTCCGGCATCCCGGCGCAGACGTCGAGGGTGCGACCATCGATCGTCACCTGCACCCACGAATGGCCCATGCGCCACCACGGGTTGCTGTCCCGCCGGACCCTGGTCGCGAACACGCGCTCGGCGTCGAACCCGAGTTCGCGCAGGATGTGCCACAGCGCCCCGTTGTACTGAGCCCCATAACCCCGCGAGTTCCGGAACGCCAGAGCGGGCGGTTCCCACAGGCTGAGGATCGAATAGCGAGAGAATTTTCGGTGGACGAGCTGCTGCGCGTACGCGACCAGGTCCCAGCCCGTCAGGCCGGTCTCCCGGCTCACCCGGACCGCGTCCGCCAGGGTGCGGACGCCCTCCGGCTCCACCACCTGGGGCCGCGGAGTCCTCGCCACGACCGGTGCCACCGCCACCACTGCGACGCCGAGTGGCCACCACCGCAGGAGACGGCGTCGACGTCGGGTCACGGGGACCTGCCCTCCGAGCTGATCGTGCTTCATCGCTGTCGGTCCTCCTTGGGTGTGCGCGGACGCAGCCTGCCGCGCACATGGTCTCGCCATTTTGATTCATAGGGCTCGCGCCGGGCCAACTGCCCGTGCAGATCGAGCATCAACTCCACGCTCCGGGACCAGGCGAACTGTTCCGCCCGTGCCCGCGCGGCCCTTCTGGTCTCCGTCCTCGGCCGTGCGGCCATGCGCTGGATCGCATCGGCGAGGTGCATCGCGTCAGGCCGGTCCCATTCTCCACACGTCTCGTCGACCAGCTCGCGCGCGCCGCCCCGATTCGCCGTGACCACCGGCGTTCCGCATGCCAGTGCCTCCAGCACCGCGAGGCCGAAGGTTTCGGCCGGGCAGACGCTGAGGGAGATGTCCGCGGCCGCGTACGCCCGCGCAACCTCCTCCCGACCGGGCAGATAGCCGTGGAAGACGACGGGAACATCCCCCGCGATCTCGGCGAGCTCGTCGCGGTGCGGCCCGTCCCCATAGACGTCCATCCGCAGGGGTACGCCACGTCGGTGCGCCTCGACAGCCGCCGCGACGGCCAGGTGCGGGCTCTTCTCCCGCGACAGCCGGCCGACGTAGCAGAGCTTGAGCAGACCGTCGTCCACGGGCGTGCCGACGTCGGGCCGGAACGTCCCCAGATCGACCCCGAGGGGCACCATCGCGAGCCTGGCACGGGTATAGAGAAACTCGTCGGACGCGTACTTCGACGTCACCACCACCCGATCGAACGCCTGGGCCAGCCGCCGGTTGAGCGCGCCGACCGCGGTCTCCACGCCGAACGCCCGCCGCAGCCACAGCCCGAGCATGTCGTCGAGTCGTTCGTGGCTGAAGAGGATCGAGCCGATGTTGCGCCGTCTCGCCCAGCCGGCGACCGGAGACAGCGTCCACTTGTCCGACACCTCGACGGTCGTCGGGCGAAAACGGTCGAGGGCCACGAGCGCGCGCCAGGGCTGGGCGATCATTCGGTACGCCGAGTTGGGCAGATGGGGACTCGCCACCGTGACGACGATCCCGGCGTCCGTCTCGGTCATGGTGTCGTGCTCGCCCGGCACGACGAGGATGCGTTCATGTCCGGCGGCGACGTATCCCTCTCCGAGCCGTTCGATCGCCTGCCGCATTCCCCCGGACACCGGTCCGACGAAGTTGGCCAGTTGGGCGATGCGGAGGCGTTGGGGTGGCAGGGCGGTCACCCTGGCAGCCTAGTTGGCAACGACCGTCGATCAACCGCGCCATCCTCGCCACCCGCGATCATCAGCCGACGAGCTCAACCCCCTCGCCGTCTCCGCCACTGTCGTCCGCATCGCTGATGGTCTGTAATCCAGCCCGATTGCAACGAATCAACTACTTCGTCAATAACATCT
>DUOB01000164.1 GCA_012839035.1 Propionibacterium sp. | reverse complement strand
GACGCCGCCTGCCCCGCGCCGCCGCCCCGGGCGGTCGACCGGGCGGCCACCCAGCCGCTCGCGACGCCGTGGGCGGCGAAGAAGCCGGCCGTCATCACCACCATGCCGGCGATCATGACCCCCAGAGGTCGCGCGGCCATGATCGCCAACCCGGCGAGGCAGACCACGACGGCCCAGGGGACGACCCTGCGGTGCCCGAGGCGATCGGCGAGCGAGCCGGCGTACGAACTCGAGAACGACCCGATCGCATAGCTCACGAAGACCAGCGAGGCGAGGGACAGGGGCAGCCCATAGGGCGGCTCGGCCAACCGGAACCCCATCGCGTTGTACACCGCGACGAAGCCGCCCATCAGCGTGCCCGAGATGCCATAGAGCGCGAGGAGCGCCGGGTCGGTGACCGCCCGCCAGAACAGCCGCAGGATCTCGATCGGTTGGGCGGCGACTGGGTGGAAGTTCCGGGATCGCGGCAGGAACACGAGCACGACGACCGCGCACGCCAGCCCCACGAGCCCGATGGTTGCCGTCGCCCAGCGCCAGCCGAACAGGTCGGTCACCGCCCCGACGATCAGCCGACCGCTCATGCCGCCGATCGCGGTGCCACCGATGTAGAGCCCGGTCGCGCGCGAGGAGGCGGAGGCGTGGACTTCCTCGCGGAGGTACGCCGTCGCGACTGCCGGGAGCCCCGCGAGCGTGAATCCCTGCAGCAGCCGGAGACCGAGCAGGACCTCCCACGTCGGGGCAAGTGCGCAGGCGACGCCGACCGCACCCGAGGCGAACAGGGAGATGAGCATGAGCGGCGTACGCCCCCACACCTCCGTCGAGGGCCCCGCCAACAACAATGCGACGCCCAGCCCGAGGGTGCCGAAGGACACCGCGAGGGTCACCGAAGCGGCGGGCACCTGGAACTGGGCGGAGAGTTCGGGCAGCAGCGGCTGCGGCACATAGAGCAGCGCGAAGGTGGCGAGCCCTGCGAGGAAGAGGCAGAGCGTGATGCGACGGTACGCCGGCTCCCCGGGCCGGTGCCCCGGCACGCGTGGCGGTCTGGTCACGACTGGAGGGCCCTTCGGGTGTGTTCGGAGTCAAGCCTAACCGTGGAAAACATCTGGCAACCAAAGGCACAAAACCGACCGGGTGGGCAGGATGAGGAACTAACACGAAGCCCGGAACTCCGTGGCCCCCCGTGGAGCAGCCGGCGACGGTGCCGGCCTTTGTGGAAGGAGCCCGCCCCATGTCAACCACCGCTGGCGCACCGCCGGCCTCCGTTCAGAAGCTGTCCCAGGGCCGGGTGATTTCGTACGCGCTCGGTGACGTCGCCAACAACCTCTCGTTCATGATGACGTCGCTGTTCCTGATGGCGTACATGACCGACATCGCCGGCATCTCCGCAGCCGCGGCGGGCACGATCTATGGCGTCACCAAGATCTGGGCCGGCATCGCCGACCTCGTGGCCGGTCAGACCGTGGACCGCGTCAACACCCGCTGGGGCAGGCTGCGCCCCTGGCTGCTCTGGGGGCCGCTTCCGTTGGCAGCGGTGCTGATCGCATTGTTCAGCACCCCCGAAGCCCTGGGTGGCGGAGCGGCCGCCGTGGCCTGGATCCTGCTCTTCGACTGCGCCTTCCAGCTCTGCTATTCCTTCGTCAACATCCCCTATGGCTCGCTGTCCGCGGCCATGACCCAGAGCGCGGTGGACCGGTCCCGCCTCGCCGGTGCGCGGTCGATCGCCTCGTCGATCACCGGTGTTCTGCTCGCCGTCTTCCTGGCGCCGCAGTTCAGTGACACGACGGTTGACGGCATCCGGCTGAAGTTCACGATCACGATCGCCATCGTCGCCGCGGTTGCCGTCGTGCTCTATTTCATCTGCTTCCTCAACACGCGTGAGACCGTCCAGCGACCGCCCGGACGGGTGAGGATGGCCGACACCTTCAAGATGATCGGCAAGAACAAGCCGCTGTTGGTCCTCTGCCTGGGCGCGCTGTTCCTGTTGGGTGCGATGTTCACCCTGATGGCCGTGCAGATGTATTACGCGCGCGTCGTCCTCGGCAGCGCCAGCCACTTCATCTGGCTGCAGCTCGGCAACACCGTCGGCACCGTGATCATCGCCTCGTTCGTGCCGGCCATCACCGTCAGGCTCGGCAAGCGCATGGGCTATGTGGTGTGCGCCGTTGTTGCGATCGTCGCCTATCTGATCATGGCCAACGTGCCCGGCGGGGGCGAGATGGCGGCTCTGGCCGTCGCGGTCATCGCCTTCTTCGTCTATGGCCTCGGGGTCGGTGGCACCAACGCCCTGATGTTCTCCATGCAGGCCGACACCGTCGACTATGGCGAGTGGAAGTCCGGGACCCGCGCCGAGGGTGCCTCCTATTCGATCCTCTCCTTCGTCCGCAAGTGCGGTCAGGGCATCGGCGGCTGGATCGGCGGCATCGTGATCGGGCTGTATGGCTACAACAAGGCCAATCTCGAGGCCGCTGCGACCGATGTCGACCTGATGAACCGCATCGACCAGGGCATCCGCGTGGCGGCCGGCTATGTTCCCGCGATCTTCGCGGTGCTCGCGGTCGTGGTCATGTTCTTCTATCCGCTGTCCGCGGAGCAGCACAAGAACATCGTCGCGGACCTGCTCGCTCGCCGGACCACGGCCTCGGCGGCGCAGGTCGACGAGGACGCCGACGGTCTCGACATCAACACCGAGGGCACGCTCGTCGCGCGGCGCCCGGTGGTGACGATCAATGAGCAGTACGGCGCTGGCGGCACCTATATCGGCCAGCGCGTGGCCGAACGGCTGGGCGTTCCGTTCGTCGGGTCGAAGTTCAGTTCCGCGGAGATCGAGGAGATCGACCGGGCGGCCGAGGCTGAGCCGACGATGAACCGCTGGCTGTGGGACTTCGCCCACACCAGCAATGCCGACATCGATGCGGCCGTGCGGGCGGATGCCGAGTCCAACACGCGCGTGGTCAAGGAGAACACTGCCGAGGTCGTCGGGTTCGTCAAGGACGACGGTGGTGTCATCCTCGGCCGGGACGCGACCCGGGTGCTGGCGCTCATGCGCGGCGCGTTCCACATCCGGCTCGAAGCCCCGGTCCGCGTGCGGATCGACCGGGCGGCGGAGACCGCGAAGATCAGTCGGGAGACCGCGGCCCAACGGCAGTCGCGTGAGGATCGGATGCGCAACGAGATGTCGATGCGTCTGATGAAATACGACGCGACCGACCACGCCTACTACGACCTCGTCGTCAACACCGCGGACTCTCTCGATGAGGCGGTGGATCAGATCGTGGCGGCGTATCGGCAGAAGTTCCCGGACCTGGCCCGGTGATGGGCAAGGAATAACCTGAACCCAGTGCCCCGTCGTGGAAACCGGCGGGGCACTGGTGTGTCGTCAGTCGGTCGGCCGGGTGAGGAACCGGCGTACGGCCTCATTGAAGAGCGCCGGCTGCGTCAGATGTGACGGCTCGAAAGCGTTCTTGATGACCTCGAGCCGGGCGTCCGGGATCGTCATCGCGAGGCGGCGGGCGAGGGTGACCAGCCAGGGGGCCGTATCACCGGCAAGGCAGAGGGTCGGGCAGGTGAGCGCGCGCAGCTCGGTGGCGTGGTTGAGATGCGTGTACGCCCGGAACTGCGCCCGCAGCTCCCCGATCCGGGCCGACCGCATCTGTTCGGCCAGGACCCGGCCGGCGGCCGGCCACCGCAGATAACTGTTGAGGGTCGCGGCGGCCAGGATCGAGCGCGGAAACGCCCGATAGGCGAGAGAACTGCTGCGGATCGTGAGCGCGAGCGCCTTCTCGACCGGCGTACGCGCCGTCGTGTCGCCCCAGGTGTCACACAGGACGAGGCGGCGTACGGACGCGGGGTGGTCGATCGCGAAACGCTGGGCGACGGCCCCGCCATAGCCGACTCCGACGATGTGGGCCCTGCGCACCTCGAGGTCACCGAGAAGGTTCACAATGTCCCCGGCATGGAGGCCGATGATGTCGGGAGTGTCCACGTCCAACGGGCCGGTGTCCCCGTTGCCGAGCAGGGTCACCGTGATCGTGCGAAAGTCCCGGGAGAATTCCTGCAATTGGTCGGCGAACAGGGCTGCCGTCCCGCCCAGCGGCGGAATGAACACCAAGGATTCGCCGAAACCGCGTTCGACGTGCGTTGTCATGGGACCAGTATGGCGAGGCGGGCGCTCGTCCGATCCACCGGCGCGGGGGTCCCCCCGATCGAGACTCCCGCACCGGCTTCAAGGGTGACCTGAGGTCACTTTTCAACGATGGCAGGTGATTCTCGTTTCGGGGGCGTCTGTTTCGGGGTCTGGCGTCCCGAATATCTGGGACAGAACCAGAACCCACTGGCGCGGGAG
>DUOB01000163.1 GCA_012839035.1 Propionibacterium sp. | reverse complement strand
GTTGTACCAGTCCACGTATTCGGCAACGGCGATCTCGACGTCACCGATGCCCTTCCAGCCGCCGATCGGGCGCATGGCGGGATTACGGATGCATTCGGCTTTGAATAGTGAGTTCAGCGCTTCGGCCATGGCATTGTCGAACGAATCACCCTTGGACCCGACCGAGGCGACCGCGTCGGCCTCGGCAAGTCGTTCGGTGTAGCGAATTGCTCGATATTGCACGCCGCGGTCGCTGTGATGAACCAGGCCGGCCAGATCATGCCCGGCGCGGCGCCGGGGGCCTGACCCCGGTTCTTGGACACGCTGAATCCAGCACGTGGTGCTGGGGAAGCGAGATGATCCGAGAATCATGGCTAGGAAGAACTATTCCGAGGAGTTCCGTCGTCAGGCCGTCGACTTGTACGAGTCCACCCCGGGTGCCACGGTCCGCGGCATCGCCGAGGACCTCGGCATCGTGCGTGGCACGCTGCGGGGTTGGCTCGAGGTCTACGGGACCGGCAAGAAGACCGCTGCTGACGGGACGTTGACCTCCAGCCCACTGCAGTCCAGGCCGTCGAAGAAGAACTCCTCGGCGCCCGAAGGTGAGACGCCGGAGCAGAAGATCGACCGACTGGAGGCCGAGAACGCGGCGCTGCGGGCCGAGACCACCAAGCTCACCACCGAGCGGGAGATCCTGCAGCGGGCGGCCAAGTATTTCGCCGGGGAGACGCGCTGGTGAGTCGCTTCCAGTTCGTCGCCGACAACTCCGCCACCTTCGAGGTGAAGCGACTGTGCGAGCTCGTCGAGATCGAGCGCTCCTCCTACTACGCCTGGCTCAAGGCAGCCCCGGCACGCGAAGAGCGAGCTCGGGCCGATGCCGAGCTCGTGGAGCGGATCAGGGCCGTCCACGCCGAGGACAACACTTGCGGTGCGCCGCGGATCACCGCCGAGCTCAACGACAACACCCCTGCCGGTGAGCGGGTCAACCACAAGCGCGTCGCGCGGGTGATGCGGGCCGAGGGCATCCGTGGCTATGTGAAGAGGCGGCGGGTGCGGACCACGATCCCCGAGCCGTCGGGGCAGAAGTACCCCGACCTGCTCCAGCGCGACTTCACCGCCGAGCGCCCCAACCGGCGCTACGTCGGCGACATCACCTACCTCCCGCTCGCGGACGGGACGAACCTGTACCTGGCGACCGTGATCGACTGCTACTCCCGACGGCTCGCCGGCTGGGCGATCGCCGACCACATGCGCACCGAACTCGTCGAGGAAGCGTTGAACGTCGCGGCCGCGACCCGAGACAGCCTCAAGGGCGCGATCTTCCACAGCGACCACGGGTCGGTCTACTGCTCCAAGGCCTACGCCCAGCTCTGCAAGAAGTTCGGCGTCACCCAGTCGATGGGCGCCGTCGGCTCGTCGGCCGACAACGCACTCGCGGAGTCGTTCAACGCCACGATGAAGCGCGAGGTCCTCCAAGACACCGCCTGCTGGCCCGACGAGCTGACCTGCCGCCGGCAGGTCTTCAGATGGCTCGTCCGCTACAACACCCGCCGCCGTCACAGCTGGTGCGGCTACCTCTCCCCGTCCACCTACGAGGCCCGCCGGGCCGCTACGCTGCCAACCGCCGCGTAATCACACCCCGTGTCCAAGATCCGGGGGTAAGGCCCCCCACCGAGTACAAGTCCCCTGGCTGGACTGAACGGAGAGAAGTGAAAAGGACATGAGCACATCGTTGTTCGGGGCGGATGTCGGCGGGCTGCGCGACACAGCCCTCGCCTTCCATCAGGGCGCCCAACAACTGGAATCCATCTGCGCCTGGCTGCAGGCACCGAACAGACAGTGCTGGATCGGCCCCGACGCCTTGCGATTCCAGCAACACGTGGACCAAGACCTGGCCCAGTCCCTGGCCCTGGTGATCGAGGCAATGTGGCAGCTGCGGGACAGCCTCCGGGCGCACGCCGATGAGCAGGAACTGGCCTCGCAGGTCGGGCCCGGCACTGCTGGCCACGGTGGCGTCCTGCGAAGTGGCAGCGCCAGCAGCACCCCGGGCCGGACCAGTGAGGTC
>DUOB01000162.1 GCA_012839035.1 Propionibacterium sp. | reverse complement strand
CGGTGAGATGCACGAGGGCCACGGCGGTCTCGTCCACGACGACCGGTGCCACCAGGGTGCGCTCCCGGACCGCCGCCAGTGCGTCGGTGGGTGGCGCGGGAGCGGTGGCGTACAGGACCTCGCCGGCGGGGGACACCACCGCCAGCGGACGACCGACCCGGTCGAGAGCGCCCCGGTCGAGGTCCGGCCAGCCGGTGCGGACGATCTGGACCGCGTCGTTGAGGGCGTTGGTGTCGGGGGCTGGTGCGGGCCGTGCGCTGACGGACCAGACGACGCCGATGCCCGCGACCGCGAGGAGGAGCAGAGCGAGCAGTTGGCGGAGGAGCCGGGTCACGGGTTGTCCTCGAAGAGATAGCCGCGACCCCACACCGTCTTGATGTAGCGGGGGTGCTCGGGGTCCGGCTCGATACGCCCGCGCAACCGGCTGATGTGGACGGTCAGCGTGGCGTCGGCGGTGAACGGTTCGCCCCAGACGGCGTCGATGATGTCCTGCTTGGTGGTGACCCGCCCGCGGTTGCGGACCAGGTGGCGCAGGAGACGGTCCTCCATGGAGGTCAGATGGAGTTCTTGGCCGTCGAGCCAGGTGCGGCCGGACTCGTCCTCGACGCGGAGACGGCCGTCGTCGAAGTCCTGGGAGTCCGGTGGTGGCGCGGCCGCCGCCCCGGGGCCGCGGTCGAGTGCGCGGCGTACTTTCGCCAGCAGGACCCCCAGGGAGAACGGTTTGGTGACGTAGTCGTCACCGCCCACGGACAGCGCGAGGATCTGGTCGTCGTCGGCCCCTCGGGCGGAGATGAAGATGATCGGGGTCGCCGCGTTCGCGCGGACCGCGCGGCAGAAGGCGAACCCGTTCATGCCGGGAAGGTTCACATCGAGGAGGATGACCCCTGCGGTGGCGTCGATGAGGTACGCCAGCGCGTCCTCCGCGGTCGCGCGGTGCTCGACGGTCAGCCCGAACGCCGAGAAGTATTCCTTCGTCGCGCTCGCGAGCTCCTGCTCGTCCTCCACGATCAGCACGTCAGCCTGCATGGTCCCTCCCCGCGGCCAGTGTCGCACCGACAGCGCTCGCGTGCCCCGCAGGTGCGGTGCTGACAACACCCCAGGGGCACACGAGCTGTGTCAGCTCCATCCGGTGCGCAGGAGCTCCAGGCTCGCGGCCTGGTCCAGCAGTGGCTGACGCATCTCCTTGTGGAGGAATTGCAGCAACGCCCGGGACAGCTCCGCGTGGTCGGAGGCGGTGGAATCGACGGCCACCGCGACATGCAGGTCCTCCGCGAATCCCGTGATCGCGGTCTGCGCGACACAGCTGTGCGTGGAGACCCCGCACACGAGCACATGCGCCACCCCCAGCCGATCGAGCTCGGCGCGCAGGTTCGTCCCGTGGAAGGCGCTGTCGCGGGTCTTCACGATCTCGACATGATCGCGGGTGTCCAGATCATCCAGGAACGCCGCTTGTTGCGTGCCGGGGAAGGCGAACCCCTGCCGGTCCTCGCGCATGTTCAGCGTCCAGGTCGAGCCGTCGCGCTGGTGTTCGGTGCGGACCAGCACGACGGGGCGACCCGCGTCATGTGCGGCCGCGATCAGCTCGTTGACCCGGGCGAGCACCGCGTCCTTCGTGTGTGCCAGCCCCGGCAGCTCGAAATAGGAGTTCTGGAGGTCGATGACGAGCAGGGCGGTCTCCCCGATCGGCTGCTCCATCCGCGACGTGGCCGGACCGGTGGGGACGGTGCCCCGGTCGGTCTGGCTCATGAGCGCCACCACGTGTCGGCGACGGCGACGGGCACGGTTCGCTTGTGCCGCGTACGCCACCAGATCGTCTCGATCCTCTCCGCGACCGCCTCGGGCACCTCGCGTCCCTCGAGGTAGTCGTCGATGTCGTCATAGCGCAGGCCGAGCTCATCCTCGTCGGTCCGGCCGACGTTGTCGTCGAGCAGGTCGGCGGTCGGCACCTTGGCCCACAGTTGTTCGGGGGCTCCGAGGTGCCGCAGGAGCTGCCGGTTCTGGCGCTTGTTCAGCCCGGACAGCGGCAGGATGTCCGCGGCCCCGTCGCCGAACTTGGTGAAGAATCCCGTGACGCTCTCGGCCCCGTGGTCGGTGCCGATCACCAGCAGGCCGCGGTCACCGGCGAGCGCATATTGGGCCACCATGCGCAGGCGTGCCTTGGTGTTGCCCTTGGTGAAGTCGGTCAGGGGAATGCCGACGGTCCGGAGGTATTCGCTCTCGAACCCATCGACGCCGGGGGCAACATTGAACTCCACGGTCTCGTCCGCAGCCACCCACTCCACGGCAGCGACGGCATCCGCCTCGTCGTGCTGGATGTTGTAGGGCAGCCGCATCCCGACGAACACCGACGTCCCGCCGGCCGCGCGTACCCTCTCCGCCGCCAACTGGGCCAACCGCCCGGCGAGCGTGGAATCGAGGCCGCCCGAGATCCCGAGCACATACCCCTTGGCGTGGGCCGCGGCCTGGTAGTCGACCAGGAACTGGACCCTCCGCTCCACTTCGGCCGCGGGGTCGATCTCGGGAAGCACCCCGAACTCGTCGATGATCGTCTGCTGCAGTGGTCGCATGGCTCCATTGTGGCGGGTCAGGATCGCCCGGGTGCCACACCCCTGGGGACGGGAACTCAGCCGAGGCCGCCCCAGGTCCAGTCCGCGATGGCCGGGTCGTCCTCCCCGTGCTCGCGGGTATAGCGCCGGGCCGCCAGCCGTGCATCGCCCATCCGCTGCCGCAGGTTCGCCGCGTGCGAGCCCAGGCCGGGCACGCGGTCGATGACATCCATGACCAGGTGGAACCGGTCGAGGTCGTTGAGCATGACCATGTCGAACGGCGTCGTGGTCGTCCCTTCCTCCTTGTATCCCCGCACGTGGATGTTGGCGTGGTTGGTGTGCCGATAGGTCAGGCGGTGGATGAGCCAGGGATAGCCGTGATAGGCGAAGATCACCGGTTTGTCGGTCGTGAAGAGGGAATCGAAGTCGCGGCGGCTGAGCCCGTGCGGGTGTTCCCGGTCGTCCTGCAGACGCATCAGATCCACCACGTTCACCACGCGCACCTTCAACTCCGGGAGGTGCTCGCGCAGCAACTCGACGGCTGCGAGGGTCTCCAGCGTCGGGATGTCACCGGCACACGCCAGCACCACGTCCGGCTCGCCGTCGGTGTTGCCGGCCCACTCCCAGATCCCGATCCCGCGGGTGCAGTGATCGATCGCCTGGTCCATCGGCAGATAGTTCAGCGCGGGCTGCTTGCCGGCGACGATGACGTTGACATAGTCGTGGCTGCGCAGGCAGTGGTCGGCCACCGACAGCAGCGTGTTCGCGTCCGGCGGCAGATAGACCCGCACGATCTCGGCCTTCTTGTTCACCACGTGATCGATGAACCCCGGGTCCTGGTGGCTGAACCCGTTGTGGTCCTGGCGCCAGACATGGCTGGTCAGCAGATAGTTCAGCGACGGGATCGGCCGCCGCCAGGGGATCTCGCGGGCGGCCTTGAGCCATTTGGCGTGCTGGTTGAACATCGAGTCGATGATGTGGATGAACGCCTCATAGCACGTGAACAGCCCGTGCCGGCCGGTCAGCAGGTAGCCCTCCAGCCAGCCCTGGCACAGGTGCTCCGACAGCACCTCCATGACCCGCCCGTCCGGCGCGAGCCCCTCGTCGCCCTCGATCAGCCCCGCATCCCACGCCTTGTCGGTGGCCTCGAAGACCGGTGAGAGACGGTTCGAGGCGACTTCGTCGGGGCCGAACAGCCGGAAGTTGTCCGGATTGGCCCTAATGACGTCGCGCAGCAGCGCGCCGAGGGCCTTCGTCGCTTCCGACGTGCTGGCCCCGTGCTCGGGCACCTCGACCGCATAGTCGGTGAAGTCCGGCATCCGCAGGTCCCGGCTCACCTCACCACCATGGACGATCGGATTGGCGGACATCCGCTGACGGCCCTGCGGCGCGAGCTCCGCCACCTCCGGTACCAGCGCGCCGTCGTCGGTGAACAGTTCCTCCGGGCGGTAGCTCTTGAGCCATCCCTCGAGCTGGGCGAGGTGTTCCGGGTTGGTCTTCGTCTCCGACAACGGCACCTGGTGGGCGCGGAAGGTCCCCTCGACCTGCTGACCGTCGACGCTCTCGGGACCGGTCCAGCCCTTGGGGGTGCGCAGGACGATCATCGGCCAGGCCTGCCGGTCGGGTGCGGTGTCGCCGGCGGTACGCGCGGCGTGCTGGATCTCGGCGATCCGGTCGAGGCACCGGTCCATGGTGGTGGCGAGATGCTCGTGCACGACGTCCGGGTCGTCGCCGGTCACGAAGTGCGGGTCATAGCCGTAGCCCCGCATCAGATCCGCGAGCTCCGCCTCCGGGATCCGGGCGAGGAGCGTGGGGTTCGCGATCTTCCAGCCGTTGAGGTGGAGCACCGGCAGCACGGCACCATCGCGGGCGGGGTCGAGGAACTTGTTGGAATGCCAGGACGCGGCGAGCGGTCCGGTCTCGGCCTCGCCGTCACCGACGACGGCCAGCACCGTGAGGTCCGGGTTGTCGAATGCGGCACCGTACGCGTGCACCAGCGCGTACCCCAATTCCCCGCCCTCGTGCATCGAGCCGGGGGTCTCCGGCGCGACGTGACTGGGCACCCCGCCCGGGAACGAGAACTGCCGGAACAGTCGCCGCAGCCCGTCGGTGTCGCGGCTGATGGCCGAATAGAGCTCGGAATAGGTCCCGTCGAGATAGGCGTTCGCCACCAGCCCGGGTCCGCCATGGCCGGGACCGGCGATGTAGATTGCATTGAGGTCGCGGGCCTTGATCACGCGGTTCATGTGGGCATAGAGCAGGTTCAGCCCCGGAGTGGTGCCCCAGTGGCCGAGCAGGCGCGGCTTGACGTGCTCCGGCGCCAGCGGCTCGCTCAGCAGGGGATTGTCGAGCAGATAGATCTGGCCCACGGACAGATAGTTCGCCGCCCGCCACCAGGCATCGAGAAGCCTCAGGTCATTTGTCGACAAAGTTGCCATGGGTTGACAGTACGCTCCGCCGTCAGCGCACGCCGCTGGTGGCTGTGGAGCAGTCCTGGTCAGGTGCGATCGGCAGTCCTTGGGCGCTTCGTGATGAACGGCAGGATGGCGCCGACCAGGGTGAGGACACCCACGACCGTATAGGCGCGTACATAGTTCCCTTCCGTCCCGATCAGCGCGGAGATGAGCAGCGGCCCGACCACGCCACCGATGGACCAGGCGATGAGCATGAGGCCATAGATGCTGCCCGCGTTCTTGAGTCCGAAGAAGTCACCGGCCGTGGACGGCATCGTCCCGAACGCACCGCCATAACAGAGATAGATCAGGGCGGCGAGGACATAGAACAGCGCCGGGCTGGTGGCTCTTGGGATCAGGATCAGGCTGACCCCGAGGATCACCAGGATCGCGACGAACGACGGCATGCGACCGATCTTGTCCGACAGCGCCGCCCACCCCATCCGGCCACCGCCGTTGAACAGACCCATAATGCCGACTAGCGTCGCCGCGGCCGCGGGGGAGAATCCGGCCACGCCGGAGGCCGTGGAAGCGGCCTGTGACACCAGGGAGATGCCGCCGATGACCGCGATGGCGAGGATGGCGGTCAGCAGATACCACTGCGGCGTACGCAACGCCTGTGCCTGGGTGTAGTCGCGCGTGGGGTCGCCGGCGGTGACCACTTCGGGGGTCGGTCCGGCGACGTCACCGGAATCCGACGTAGGTGTGCCGGGAACCGCGTACCCCGCCGGAGGGGGCACGAACGTCGCCGCGCCGAGCAGGCCGGCGATGAGATAGGCGATGCCGAGATAGAGGAAGACTTTGGTCGGGTATTGCTGGAAGTCGGTGCTGCCCGAGATGAGGGCCTGTGCCGCCGGCGAGGTGATGACCGCGCCGAAGCCGAACCCGCCGACCGCGATGCCGGTGATGAGGCCGCGCTTGTCCGGGAACCATTGCTGGAGGAGGGCGATCGGGACGATGTACGCCACCCCCAGCCCGATCCCGCCGATGACGCCATAGCCCAGGATCAGGAGCCATAGATCATCCGCGCTCCGGGCGAGGCTGGCGATCATGATGCCCGCCGCGTAGATCACCGCGCCGATGAGCCCGACCATGCGGGGGCCACGCTTGTCCTGCATCCGTCCGCCCACGAAGGACCCGACGAAGATCATGCCGATCGCGACCTCGAAGGGGATGGCGGCCAGCATCGGGGACAGGCCGAAAGACTCCTCGGCCTGGAGGGCTTTCGCGAACGTGCTCCAGGCATAGACACCGCCCAGCGCCAACTGGACGAGCAGGCCCCCCGCCAGGATCAGCCATCGATTCGGGGTGCGCGCCGTCGCGGGCCCTGCCGTGCTGTCGGTCAGGTTCGCCATTGATCCTCCTCGGTCAAGTCCGATACCCAACATATGGGGGCCTGTCGGTGGAGGGGAACCGGGCGATGGCAGTTGTGGACAGGGCTCTTCAACTAACATCACAAGGATGATTGGTCCGGCCTGTCCCGACTGGGTGCTCGAGCTCGATGACGATCGCCTGGAGCGCTCGTTCGGCAGCGAGTCCCTGAAGCGTGGGCGGGCGTACGCCGACCAGGGCCGGGTGACCGCCGTCCGCCCGGCCACGAACATCGTCGCGGCCCAGGTCAAGGAGAGCCACCGGACCTTTCAGACGACCGTTGCGGCACCCACGGGGCCGCAGTCCCTGGTGACCTCGTGTTCCTGTCCGGCGCGCCGCAACTGCGCCCACGCGGCCGCGCTGATCCTGCACCTCCGGTCCGCGTCGGAAGCACGTCGGAAGGAGCCTGCGGAGCGGCAGGCCGTCACGGGAAAGGGCCTCGCGCCCGGATCGCGCTGGCAGCATGCCCTCACCCCGCTGGTCAGCAGTCGGGCCACGCGCGGTCGCGGCGGCTCCCCCCTGGCGCTGCAGCTCAATCAGTCCAGCGAGGGGTTCTGGTTGCGGCCGTTGCGCCGCGGGACGGACGAATGGGTGCGGTCGGGGGCCGAATGGGAGGACATGCGCTTCGGGTTCGGTGGCCGACTGCTGCCGGGCCAGCGGGAGCCACTCGCCCGCTTGCTGGCCGCCCGCAGAGTCGATGCCTATGGCGCCCACCAGCAACGGATCACCGAACTCGCGCTCGCCGACCTCCGGCCCGACGCCTGGACCGAGCTGCGCCATGCCCTGCGCAGTGGCGTGACGCTGTTGCCCGGTGCGGATGCCGAGGGGCACGCCCTGCCGCCGATCGAGCTGTTGGACGAGTCCTTCGTTCCGACGGTCGTCATCGACCAGGCGCCCTCGGGCCTCCGGGTCACGACGATGGTGGTGCTGAACGGGGAGGAGTTCGCGATCGACGCGTCGTCGTTCGTGGGTCGTCCGGCCCACGGGGTCGTGTTGCGGCACGATGGCCGCCTCCTGCTCGGGCCCCTGAGCCGGGAGCTGACCTCCGACGAGCACGCGCTGTTCGCGCGCACTGGTCACCTCGACATCCCGAGCAGTGACGTCGGCCTGTTCGCCAGTGGATTCCTCCCGGAGTTGCGGGAGCGTTTGGACGTTCGCCTGCACGACGCCGTCGAGATCCCCAGGGCCACCCCGCCCACCGCGATCTGCCGCGTACGCTTCGCCGGGGCCGGGACCGGGGCCGATGCTGGGGCCGGGGCCGACTCGGAGATGGACGCTGAGCGCGCGCCGGGGCGCTGGGCCGACGTGGACTGGGCCTTCCGCTACCGCATCGGCGAACAGGTGCACGTGCTGCCGCCGACCCCGCGGCCCGATGATCCGCCGGTCCGCGACCCCGGGGCCGAGGCCCGGATCGCCGGTGCGCTGCCGCCCGGGCCGTGGCGCACCGCGGAGGAACCGGCTCAGCTTCTCGACACCACCGTGACCGGGCGGGCGCTCATCGCGTTCGTGACCGACGTGCTCCCGGCCCTGGCGGGGCGGGACGACGTGACGATCGAACAGCAGGGCGACCCCCCGACCTTCCGTGAGGCGGAGGCCGCGCCCGAGGTCAGCCTCCGGATCTCCGAACCGCAGGACGGCGACTGGTTCAACCTCGGTGTCGAGATCACCGTCGACGGGGAGCAGGTGCCGTTCGAGCCACTGTTCCGGGCGCTGTCGCTGGGCGACGATCACCTGATGCTCGACTCCGGGACGTGGTTCTCGCTCGACCGTCCCGAGCTCGACCAGCTGCGGCGCGTGATCGAGGAGGCGCAGGGGATCGTCGACCACGAGGGGGACATCTTCCGGCTGCGTCCCGAGCATGCAGGGCTGTGGGATGAGCTGGTCTCGCTGGGCGTCGTGGCCGAGCAGTCGGACGCCTGGCGCGAAGCTGCCTCCGCGCTGCTGGACGCCGAGCGGCTCCCGGCGATCCCCGAGCCGAGCGGCCTGAACGCCGATCTGCGGCCCTATCAGACCACCGGTCTGAGATGGCTGGCCTTTCTCTGGAAGTCCCGGCTGGGCGGGATCCTGGCCGACGAAATGGGCCTCGGGAAGACGGTCCAGGCGCTCGCGCTGGCCCAGGCCGCCGAGGAGGCGGGGGAACTCACCGCGCCCCTGCTCGTCGTGGCGCCGACGTCGGTCGTGGCCACGTGGGCCGCGGAGGCGGAGAAGTTCACCCCCGACCTGGCGGTCGTGGCCGTCACCCAGACCGAGAGCCGCAGGGGCGCCAAGTTGGCCGGGGCAGTGGCGGGGGCGCAGGTGGTGCTGACGTCGTATACGCTACTGCGCCTCGAGGCCCGCGACTATCAGGCGATCCAGTGGTCCGCGATCTTCCTCGACGAGGCCCAGTTCGTGAAGAACCGTTCGTCGAAGGCCTATCAGGCGGTACGCAAGCTCCGTGCCCGGACCAAGATCGCGTTGACGGGCACCCCGCTGGAGAACAACCTGATGGACCTGTGGTCGCTCCTGTCGATCACGGCGCCCGGACTGTTCACCGATCCGAAGAAGTTCGGGGACGTCTATCGCAAGCCGATCGAGGCGGGGGACAACGAGACCCTGGAGCGGCTGCACCGGCGGATCCGGCCACTGATCCTCCGGCGCACCAAGGCAGCGGTCGCCACCGAACTGCCCGAGAAACAGGAACAGATCGTGCCGATCGAGCTCGGCCCCGGTCACCGGGCGATCTATGACAAGCACCTCACCCGGGAGCGGCAGAAGATCCTCGGTCTGGTCGGGGACATGCGCCACAACCGGATCACGATCCTGCGTTCGCTCACGCTCCTGCGCCGGCTGGCGTTGTCGCCGGCGCTGGTGAAGGGGGAGGACATCCCGGAGTCCGCCAAGATCGATGTCCTGGTGGAGCGGCTGCGGGAGGTCATCGCCGAGGGTCACCGGGCGCTGGTGTTCAGCCAGTTCACCGGGTTCCTGTCCCTGGTCCGGGATCGGTTCGATGAGGAGGGGATCGCGTACGAATATCTCGACGGAAGCACCCGCGACCGGGCCGACCGGATCACCGCGTTCCGCGAGGGTGACGCGCCCGCGTTCCTGATCTCACTCAAGGCCGGTGGGTTCGGACTCACGCTGACCGAGGCCGATTACGTCTTCATCCTCGATCCCTGGTGGAACCCGGCGACGGAATCCCAGGCCATCGACCGGACCCACCGCATCGGCCAGGACAAGCCCGTGAATGTGTATCGACTCGTGGCGACGGACACGATCGAGGAGAAGGTCGTCGCGCTCCAGGAACGCAAGCGGCACCTGTTCGACTCCGTCGTGGGTGCGGCCTCCGACCTGGCCGCGCCGTTGAGCGCGGAGGATATCAGAGGCCTGCTGGAACCCTGACCTTGTTCTGGCTGCGTCTGGCGGAGACGGCTCCGCTGATTGACTGGCGCCATGAACGGCGCACCTGATCCGCGCACAGATCCCTATGACGACACGTGGGTACGTGAGCTGGCCGCGGAAACCGACTCTGTCGTGGCTGGGGACCCGGCTGACCCCTACGACGACGCATGGATCCGCGACCTGGTGGGCGAGTTCGAGATCCCGGCCGACATGAGCCGCGACGAATGGACGGATTGGTTCACGTCCCTCGTGCCGTTCCATGTGCAGGAGCACCGTGACGACATCATCATCAGCGGTCTCAAAGCCGGACACACGCTCCAGGAGATGGGTGACCACTACCAGTTGTCGCGGGAACGAATCCGACAGATCGCCAACGCCCACGGCATACAGATCAAGGAGCTCCGGAAGATCCAACGGGAGCAGGCCGAGCGGCATTATCGGCGGATTGCGCGCAGAGTTTTCGGCACATCCCTCACGTTCCCTGAGCTGGAGATCTGGGAGATCGCCGAAATGTGGGAGACCGACGAGGAAACCGTTCGGCGTGCGCTGGAGCACCGCCTTGCTGTGCATGACCTGCACGCGAAATCGGACCCGCGCGGCATCTCAGAGGAGGAGCTGCTGGCGGCATTGGTCGAATGGGCCGCGCAGGCGGAGAAGGTCACCGGAACCGCCTATGACGCCTGGGCACGCGAACACGGACTTCCTGGACGACAGACCGTCCAGAATCGACTGGGCGGTTGGAACACGGCCCTGTCTCTCGCCGGTCTCCATGAACACGTTCAGGATCGGGGTGGTCCCCGCCCGCATGTCCCGGATGCCACGCTGTGGGCCTCGATCTATGGGTTCTTCCGCGAGGAACTCGATTCCTACACCGCTCAGGCCTATGACGACTATGCCCGCGAGCACGACCTGGCCTCCCTCGCCACACTGCGCAACCGACTGGGCACCTGGAACGAGATGAAGCAGCGGGTCAGGGAACTGTTGAGGTATTCGGCCCACAGGGATGGCTCGTGGCCCTGGGCCGACGACGTGCTGGACATCGTCCCCGGAGAAGAGCCCCGCAGGGTCTCCAGCGAGGAGGAGTGCATCGCTTCGCTGCAGAGAGTCGCGGCCCGCGTCCGGGGCGTGTTGACGGTGCAGGGCTATGAGGACGCCCGAGGGCCGGGCGACTCCGCCGCAGTCGTGATCCAGAATCGGTGCCGGTCATGGGTGCGAGCCATGGTGAAGGCGGGGCTGGAGGACAGGCTGTCGGCGAAGGGCCGTGGGCGCTTGCAGCGGGGCGAGGTCACCATCGACTGACTGCGGGCTCAGATCGGTGCCTTCTCCGGCATGAGCATCAGACCGATCGCGCACGCCATGATGCCGAACACGAGCAGGCCCTTGAGCAGGTTGAAGTTCTCCCCGCCCCAGATGACGTTGTAGCCCACCGTCGCCGTCATGCCGATCCCCACCCAGACGGCATAGCCGGTGCCCACCGGGATGCCCTTGAGCGCCCACCACAAGCCACCCATGCTGACGATCGCGCCGCCGAAGAACGCGGCCACGGGACCGGGTTCCCGCCAGGTGACGATGTGACCGAGTGCGGTCGCCCACACGGCCTCGAACAGGCCCGAAACCACCAGCACCAGCCAGAACCACATGTGCTCTTTCCTTTCGTACGCGCGCACGCCTCGCAGGGGAGGTCTCTTCACCCTGGCATAGGCTCGTGCGGTGATGGATTCCGAGGTACGCCCATGACTCTCACCCCTGACACCGTTCGCGCCGCCCGACGGGCGGCGGTCGAGGCCCACGCGCAACTGCTCGGCAACGACAGCGCGTGCGCGCTGGCCAAGTCCGGCCAGTCCTATCCGGCCGCGAAGTTCTGGGAAGGGCAGACCGCAGCGCTCGGGGAGCTGCTGCGTACGACGACGAACCATCTCGGCGCCGAAGCCGCACGGCTGCAGGACGTGTGGGCCACGCGCCGGATTCCCGGGAATGAGCGCGAGGCCGAGGCCTACCGCGCCGGCGGATTGGAAGCCCTGGCGAGGTTCGCCGAATCGACGTGACCGGCGGGTAGCTGTTCACGAACGGCCCCATGGGAGCGACGGGCACGCGACAATAGGGGAAGATGAGGAGCAGATTGACGCAGGACGTGGCGGAGGAACCCATGGCGAACAACCCCTCGACGGAGAAACGAGTCCTCATTGTCGGACTCGGCATCGCCGGGATGTCCTCTGCCATCGCGCTGAAGCGGGCCGGCTGGAACCCGGTCATCGTGGAACGCGTGCGCCAACGCAAGCCGGCCGATTACTACACCAGCTTCGACCGGACCGGCCGCAAGGCGGCGGAGAAGCTCGGTGTGCTCGACGCGATTCACCAGCGGACACCCGAGCGTCGCACGTTCCTGCAGGTCGACTCCGACGGACAGCTGGTGCCCGTTTCCCGCTCGACGGTGAAGGCGGGTGATCCCGCGGTCGTGGTCCGCAGCGACATCGAGAACGGTCTGTGGTCGGCGGTCGAGGGCGAGATCGAGGTGCGCTTCTCGACGCGCGCGATCTCGATCGAGGACGGACAGCGCGGGCTGCTGGTGCTTCTCGAGAACTCCGCGACCGGGGAGCGGACCGAGGAGCGGTTCGATCTGTTGATCGGTGCGGACGGCATGCGGTCGACCGTGCGCCGCAGGGTGTTCGGGCCGGATGAGCGCTATCTGGTGCCGTTCGATTCGATGGTCTGCCAGTTCGACCTCGACGAACCGCTGGAGGGCATCGATCCAGAGGCCACGATCGTCATGTCGGAGACCGACCGCGCGTTGGGGATTTTCCCGTTCAGCGACCGGAGCCCGGCCGTGCGGTTCGCGTACCGGACCAAGAACGTCAATGCCCAGGTCGGTCGGCCGCCCATCCAGATCCTCCGGGAAATCTTCGCTCGCGACATCCACAAACCGGTGGTCGCCCAAGCGCTCGATGCGCTCGAGTGGACCGATGACTATCTGTTCGACTCCGTGCATCAGGTCCATATGGATTCCTGGCGCAAGGGCCGGGTGATCCTGCTCGGCGATTCCGCATGGTGTCTCACGCTCTATTCGGGCATGGGGACGTCGGCGGCTCTGCACGGTGGCGTCGTCCTCGGGGAATCGTTCGAACGGCATCCGGAGAACCTGGATGATGCGCTAGCGGCCTGGGAGCGGCGGCTTCGGCCCTTCATCTGGGGCAACCGCGTCCTCGCCGGACCGCTCCACGAGTGGTTCGTCCCCTCCCGCCCGCTGGTGACCTCCGCGATCGCGGCGGGCTGGAAGGTGTCGGAGGCCGTCATGCGGATGCGTCCGGGGCGCAAGGACTGAGCGTCTGACCCCGACGGGCGGTTGGGCGAGGCCCGGAATCGCCGGGTACGCACCGGGTCAGCCGAGGATGCCCTCGTGCAACGCACGCAGCACCGCGTTGGTGCGGTCGCGGGCGTGGAGCTTGAGCAGGATCATCGAGAGGTGGTTCTTCACGGTTCCCTCGGCGAGGTGCAGGGCGCCGGCGATCTCCCGGTTGCTGTATCCCTCCGCGACCAGGCGAAGCACCTCGACCTCGCGCGTGGTCAGCTCCTCGACGGGCTCCCCGAACGTCCCGTGGGGAGCGTCGGGAGCCTGCCCGGAGCGCAGCGCGCGGAGCAGCCGATCCGTGATCGAGGGGGCGATGAGGGTGCCGCCGCCGGCCAGGGTGTGGACCGCAGCGGTGAGCTGTGCCAGGGTCACATCCTTGAGCAGATAGCCCCGTGCGCCGGCCTGCAGGGCATCCAGCACCAACGAGTCCTCGTTGAACGTGGTGAGCACGAGCACGGGCACCTCGATGTCCCGCGCGCGCAGTTCCCGCAGCGTCCACAGCCCGTCGAACCGGGGCATCCGGAGATCGAGCAGCACCACGTCCGGTGCTTCGGCCTCGATCACCGCCACGGCCTCGGCGCCATCGCCGGCCTCGCCCACGACACTGATCCTCGCCAGGTCGAGCAGGGTCCGGATGCCCTGGCGCACCAGCGTCTGGTCATCGACGACCACGACCCGCACCGACCCGGTCGGGCTCTCGCGAGCACTCATGTCACCGGCACCCGTGCCGTGACCGCAAACCCATCACGCCCCTCGAGACGCACGTCGCCGCCCAATGCCTCGAACCGCTCGACCATCCCGTGCAGTCCGTGGCCGAGCCGCAGCTCACGCGCACCGCGGCCGTCATCACGGGCCTCCAGCACGGTGGTGCCGTCCGGATCCCGCCGCACCTTCAGGGTCAGCCTGGTGGCACCCGCGTGCCGCAGGGTGTTCGTGGTGATCTCCTGCACCGCGCGCACGAGTGTCGCCGACTCGGCCTCACCGACCTCGACATCGCCCGCCACGTCCAGATCGATGACCAGCCCGGGGATTCCATCGACCACCTGACCAAGGGCCCCGCGCAGATCGGTCGGCCGGTCACGGAGTTCACTGACCGTGGCACGGACATCGGTGAGCAGGTCGCGGGCCACCGCGCCGGCCCGCTCGACGTGCTCCCGGCCGTCCGGCCGGTGGCGCGCCGCCTCCAGCTCCAGGCTCAGCACCGTCAGCGCATGGCCGACGGTGTCGTGCAGGTCCCGCGCGATGCGCAGCCGTTCGGCGGTGCGGGCGCCCTCGCCGAGCAGCGCGGTCGCGGCCTGCAATTCGATATGCGCCCGGGTGAGCTCGCGGCGCAGGCGCTGTTCCCGCAGGACGCTGAGACACGACAGGCCCGAGGCCACCTGGAGCAGCACATAGAGCCCGGCGCCGACCACGGCTTGGTCGACCGTGTTCCCCGATCGGATCCACGCGCCGACCAACACGACGGTGTTCAGGGCGATGATGACCAGCACCACGGGAAACGCGACGACATAGACCGCCACGGCGGCGATCACGACCAGCAGGATGGCCAGCGCACCCTGGGGCGCGGTGAATACCACATGTCGAGTTTGACGCCACTCCTGAACTGCAAACGGCTTGTGAGTTGGACTCTTGCCCCATCTGAACAGGCACCCACGTCATCGCACAGAAAACCGCATGAAATCAATCCTCGAGGCAATATCCGCACCCTCGTGCATCGCAATACGCGCCAGAACATACTCGGTGCCCCATCGTTTGCCCCAGGAGTCGAGCAGCAGGCCGGCCGCTCCACCATCTCGGTCACGTCGACGAACGCGGCCGCGCAGCAGATCAACCATGCCGTGTACGAGCGTCTGGTCGACGCCGGTGCGATCGACCCCGCCACTGTCACGCATGGGATGGACGGTGACCCCATCGCCGCAGGCGCGCAGGTAGCGACCCGCGAGAACGACCCCGAGCTCGGCGTCGCCAACCGACAAACGTGGACGGTGCGCAGCGTGAACGCTGACGGCCGCATCACCGTCGCTGACCCGACGACTGGGCATCACCGCACCCTCGACGCCGACTACGTGGCCGAGCATGTGCAGCTCGCCTAGCCGAGGTGCCCTAAACACACTCACCTGTGATCATGCGCGTGTGCGCAGTTCCAGTGTATCGGTCACTCAGGAGGATGCGGGAGGTTCCCTGATGATGTCGTCGCCGTACGGATTCGTGATCGTGCGGCGAACGGCTGATGACGACGGTGCGGCGGCTAACACATGGTGACGTGACTCTTGCGCCAGTCTGGAAGGTAGAACTATCGGCCAGGCGGGGCTATCCTCTCTTGGCAGTGCCAAGCCGACCACCGTGACCGTGGGCACCCATATCCTTGCCGAGTTATCTAGGTCGATTCTTGGAAATTATCCAGAGCTTGGTCTATCTGGGCCTCATGTCCTGTCATAAGGTGCCCGCCGTTCTCGAATGCGATGAACGTGGCCTCAGGGAATCTCTTCGCGGCGCGTTCCATGTCCGAGAAGTTCACCAGCTTGTCGTCTTTAGCGTGAAGAATGAGCGTCGGGACCGTCAGGTCTTCGATCGGGTAATCGTCGAAGTTCCTGGCCATATCCGGGTTGCTGACAGTCGCGTCGAGCAATACCCCGCTTCGACGCTGATCAACGGGCAACATGCCCTCGATCGTCCGCGGCTCCATGCCCATGGTGAGCTTGAACAACGGACTGATGAGAAACATCCCCCAGTTGCTGACGAGAAGTTTCGGCGGCCCCTGGTACGCCCGGTACTTCTCGGGTTTGCTCGTGAGCGGCGGCGCGGAGCAATACAAGATAAGACCTCGTGTACGATTCGGATAATCGAGCGCGAAGCGAATCGCCGCCGTTCCACCTGCCGAGGTCCCCAACACGTACGCTCGGTCGATCTCTAGAGCATCAAGCAGTTCTACGAAAGCCGCAGCTTGTTCCCGAGGGCTGCCATCACCCGACACATCGCTTCCTGGATATCCGAAGCGGGACGGCGCGATGACTCGGTTGCTGGCCGTACGATTCCGACACGTCTCGAACGCCTGGTCATACCCACCGAATATTCCGTGGCTGCACAGAACCACCTCTCCTACGCCCTCATCGACATAGGTCATCTCTCCATAGGACAGCGTGACGGTTTTGCAGCGATAGGCCGACAAACGAGACCGCGCGTTCTTCAGGGCGATTCTGCATCGTAGGGCCTGGACAAGCACATACAAGAGGACAACGCCACTAACCGCAGCAAGGAGCATCTTGGTCATCTACTCGTCCCCCTTTTCCGCTCACGATGCTGCCGAAGGCGAAGAATGAAGAGATGAATGGTCTTCGCCACACCATACCCAATCGCAACCGCGACAGTAGAGTATGGAACCGTCTACTGCGGCACGCTGACGAACGATACCGAAGCGCCGTGCTCCGCTGATCGTCCATCCTACAATCCTCGGGCTGGCCCCTGGTGTCGTGGGTCGCTGTGGGGGTCACGCTCTACCGGCTCTGATAGTTGCCGCTCTCGCCTGGCCGTCCGTCGTCGCTGGTGCTCTTGATCGGCTCGCTTCGTCTTGATGCGCTCGGTGGCTTCATCGATGGGGAGCCTGCGGAGTTCGTCGGCTTCCGCCCGGAGGATGGCGACTCGGGTCGTGGCGTCTCTTGCGAGGCTGTGCGGGTTGGGTGCACGTATCCCATGATAGGCGCGGCGGGCTGGCTCGGCTCCGTACTCATTGACCAGCAATGCCAGGCGTTCCCGCTGGTGCCGCTGCTGCGTCGCCTTTCGTTCAGCGCGTACTGTTTCGACAGCGCGGTCGGCGTCGGTCACGCGGGGGTCGCTCTCGGCTCGTCGTGCCGCTGCCTGTGTCGCCCACCCGGGCAGCGTCTCGTCGGTGCGGGGCGGCTCGCCACCCCAAGCGTCGTGTACCTGCGCTCGTCGTGTCTGGGTCTGCTCGGTCACGGCCTGATGCTCGTTCCTGGCCTTGCGTCTGCCGAACCGTCCGACTGCGGCAAGCCGACCACGGGCAGCGGCCTCGTCCTTGACCGCAGCGAGGTAGGCTGCACCGTCGCGCTCGGCTTGCTCCATGAGGGGTGCGGCAACCTTGGCACGCACCTGCTCGGCGGCTTCCTCGACCTTGCGGAGCACATCAGCGGTCTCTTCGTCCTCAGCATGGTGGGCGGCGCGTTGGGTATCGAACTTCGCGGCGATCTGCTCCCACCGCTCCGCCGCCCGCTCTGCACGCTCGGTCTCGTGGTCAAGGCGGGCGAGTTCTTCGGTGACCAATCGCGCCGGGCCGTCTGCGATGAGGCCGCGTACCGCTTCGGCGGCCTGTCGTGTGGCGTGGTCGAGGCCCCGGTCTGCGGGGTCGCGTTCCATCGCCTCGATGAACTGCGCCCGCGCGTCGGCCATGTCTGCGGCCGCGACATGGAGCCAGTTCGCCTCTCGGCCGCGGGTCATGCCGACGTAGACGCCTGCCGCGCTGGTGGCCTCCGACAGCACCGTGTGAGAGCTGCCCACGGTTGCGCCTTGGACGCCGTAGGCAGTCGCGGCATAGGACAGGTGCGCATGCTCACCCACATACTCGGCGGGCAGGGTGACGGTGCGGGGGTTCTTGCGTCCGCTCGCGGCTTCGCGGGCGTACACGGTGCCGTCGTTAGTGACGTGCTGGACAATCCACTGTTGCCGGTTCGCCACGCCGAGGGCGGTGTCGTTCTTGCGAGTCTGGATGAGATCACCGGCCCCGATGGGGAGGCCGTCACTGCCGGTCGCCGTCATAGTGTCGTCAACTTCGCCGGACTCGACCCGTCCGGTGCGGATGCGCTCGTTCAGGGCAGTGGCCTCGTCGTTGGTGGCGACGGTGATCGCTTCGCCGTCGTGGGCGTTGGCGGTGATGTGGTCGCGGGCCTGCTCGTCGTCGGCATGCAGAGCCACGAGATTCATGGCAGCGAGACGGTCGAACGCGTCGCCGGGGTTCTCCCGGTCGCGCATCGCCAGGGTGAGGGCGGCGTACTTGGGGTCGGTGAAGCGGTGCAGCTCGCTCATGTCGTAGGTGAGCCCGCGAATCTGGGCGGCCATGTCGAGCACCCCGCCACGACCCACGGCCGGGAGTTGGGCGCGGTCGCCGACGAGCGCGACCGTCGCCCCCGCCTCAGCGGTGATGGCCAGGAGAGCTCGGGCGGTGTCCTGGTCGAGCATCCCGGCCTCGTCCACGATCATCCGCTCACCCCGACGCAGCACTGCTTCTCGCGGCGGGCCGGTGAACCTGCGCCCACGATCAGGGTCGGTATCTCCTCGGCTCAGGCGTGTCCATACGCCGTCCTCGTTCCACCGCCACCCATGCGCGTAGACCAGTGCCGCAACCGAGGTCGCGGGCACGCTGAGTTCGTCGTGCGCGACCTGCGCGGCCCGCAACGTCGGCGCGACCACCCGCGACACCCTGCCCTGGTCGGCTGCGACCTGGATGGCGACGCCGAGCATCGTGGTCTTCCCGGCCCCGGCTGCGCCCTCCACGATCACCAACGGGTCGCGGGAGGCCACCGCAGCGGCAGCAGCCGTCTGCCCGGCGTCCAGTCCTGCCGTGTGTGCGGCCTCGCTCACATCGGCGGGTTTCGGCTCCCGCTCCGGGATCGCGGCGGTGAGTTGGTCGCGTAGCGCGGTCTCAGCGGCGACCACGGTGAGGCTGGTCAGATGTGCGACGTGCTCCGGTGTCGCCGTTCCTGGCGGGAGCACGGAGAAGCAATCCGAGATGGCAAGCTCGGTCGCCAGGGCGATGAACTCGCGCAACTCCGCAGGTGCTGCTTGCACACCTGCCTCGGTGGTGATGCGGGTGACGTGTTCCTGCACCGTGTGCCGTGTCCATGCCGACGCACCTGCGGCGCTGCGATCCAGTGCCCGGGATGCGACTTCCTGCACTGCGAGGTCATCCACCGACACCACCGGTCGCACCGGCCGCTGTCGATTCTGAGTGGGGTCGTATCCGGCGTCGGTGAGTTCTTGCTGCCACCATTCCTCGTTCTTGAGGTCTGCGGGCTTCTTCCCGGGCCGCTGGCGCGTCCAGGCGATGCCCTGCAACCTCGCCGTCATCACCGGGCCAAGCACCTCGCCGGGATGCGCGGCTTCCCATTCAGCTTCGAGCCGGTCCAGGTTGCGCCTGATCTGCGCCGACCGCTTCGACATGACCGCATTGAACGGCTGCAACTCCACCACCTCGCCGCTCACCGGGTCGAGCGTCAGGCCATGGTCGGCGAGGGTCTTGGCCAACTCGGGATGTGCGGCGATCACGGCGGTGCCCATCGCGCGGATCGCGCCCTGCTGCTTGAACAACGCCGCCGTATCGAGCGCCCGCCACTTCCCAGCCGCCCACACCCTCGTTCCGATCTGCATATGGATATGCCGGTGCGGATCACCAGCCCGCGAAGACTTGTGACGGATACCAACAACCTGCATGCTCTGGATCGGTACGACCTCCCGCGCGTCACGCGGCCCGACCCTCGTCACACTGTGCTGACCGAGCCACCGCCGTATCTCCGCGAGGGCGTCTTGCTGGGCGGCGTCGAGGGCTTCGGAGACCTCGGGGAGGAGGGCGGCGGCGACCGACAGCGACTTGGGTGCGTTGATCGTCATCTCCGCGAACAACGGCGACCCTTTCGACCTCTCACCCGGCTTACGTGGTGTGCCCATCTGCTCGGCGGTCTCGGGGTTGATCCAGTCCACCCACCCCTCGTACTCGTCGGCCGTCAAGG
>DUOB01000161.1 GCA_012839035.1 Propionibacterium sp. | reverse complement strand
GCGGCGGGCCACTCCGCGGCCGGCCCCGCCCTCGCAGGCGTCCTCGGCACCGACGTCTATCCGGGCTTCGAGACCGCGGCCATCACCTGGGTCGAGCTGACCGAGCCCCTCGTGCGAACCTTCTCGCGGAGTGCGGAGGAGGGCTGGCGGTTGCGGTCGGTCCTGGAGCGCTATGACCACGAGCACGGGTTCCGGGTCCGGATCGCCCGCGCCGCTCGGGCGGGCGAACCGCCGATCGTGACGCCCATCCGCAATCGCGAGTGCGATGCCTGCCACTGGTGGGAAGCGTGTGCGCCCCAGTTGGGTGCCGACGATCTGTCGGTCCGGATCGACAAGGCACCGCTCGATGTCCGGGAGATCTCCGCGTTGCGGGCGTTGGGGGTCTGGACAGTGACCGACCTCGCCGAGGTCGACCTGGAGCAGCTCAAGGAGCGTTATCTGCCGGAGGTACGCCACCGGTACGGCGCGGAGCAGCGCTTGGAGCTCGCGGCCCGGCGGTCACGGTTGATGGCCGCCGAGGTCGAGCTTGAACGGTTGACGACCGGCCCGATCGAGCTTCCGGACGCGGACCTGGAGATCGACTTCGACATCGAGACCGCTGCCGATGAGCGCGTGTATCTCTGGGGCTTTCTCGTGCACGATCGCCGCTCGGACGCGCCGCCCGCCTATGTGGAATTCTCCGCCTGGACCGATCTCACCGCGGAGGAGGAGATCGAGCTGGCCAAGCGGGCGATGACGTGGCTGCGCGCGCTGGTCGAGGGCCCGGCCGATGTCCGGATCTATCACTACTCCAACTATGAGGTCGTCCGGCTGGGCAATCTGGCCGGGGCGTCGGAGGACCCGATGCTCGCGTGGGCGATCGACTATGCGGAGCGCGAGTTCTGCGACCTGTTCGAGATCGTGCGGGACCATTTCTTCGGGGTACGCGGGCTGGGCCTCAAGGTCGTCGCGTCCGTCGGTGCCGGATTCGGATGGCGGGATGCGGACGCCGGTGGGCTGAACTCGCAGTCGTGGTTCGACGAAGCCTGCCACGCGCCCGACCCGGCCATGCGTGCAGCCGCCCGGGAGCGCGTGCTGGCGTACAACGAGGACGATGTCCGCGCCACCCACGAGCTGCGCTCCTGGTTGCGGGGGCTCGACAGGGACGCCTGACCCTGCGCGCGCGGGAGCCGAACGATCGAGGGTGCGGGCGTCGAAAACACAAACAAAGAGGGAACTTCCCGCGTGGACCCGGACTCCTCCAGGGTGGCAGGACGGCCAGAATCAGGCCCTGAGTCGGCCAAGGAGGGACATTGCGGCTTGAGGGCGACAGCAGGCCTGCCACCGAGAGGGGGGACGGGGAGCTGTGGGATGGAATCTGTGCGGGGGTCGAGGCGGACTTTTCGACCCTTTTCCGGCGCCACAACAAGGTCGTCTACAACTTTGCCTTTCGCTCGACGGCTTCGTGGAGTCTGGCGGAGGACATCACCCAGGCCACCTTCACCACCCTCTGGCGCCGCGCCAGGGAGGGCACAGTCGACCCACTGCACAGGGATTCCGCCGTGCCCATCCTGCTGTCGATGGCGCGGCACGAAGTCATGAACACCACGCGGGGCAATCAGCGCCGGTTGCGCCTGGTCCACAAGATCGAGGATCAGGGGCCCGGCTATCACACGAACGTTTCGGACTGGATTGAACAGGAGGCGAGCATGGCGCAGGTACGCATGGTGCTGAACCGCCTCCCCGAGAACCAGCGCGCGGTCATCGAACTGGTCGTGTGGAGCGGCCTGGAACTCGCCGAGTGCGCCCACATCCTGAAAGTGCCGGTCGGGACGGTCAAGTCCCGGTTGAGCCGGGCCAAACAGAAGCTCGCCACCTCCGAGGTGGCCCATCTGTTGGGAGGTGAGGCATCGTGAATCGCGACCCGTTGCGGCAGCGCGACCTCCCGAACGCTGAGGCCATGCTGCGGAGCATCCTGAGTGATGCGGCGGTGGGGTCCTCGGTCGAGGAACTGGACAACCTGGACTACACCGGGCGGCGCCCCAACCGGTGGCTGCAGGGCCTCGTGGCTGCTGCGGCAGTGGCCGTCATCGCGGGAGTCGGCTGGGGCGTGACCCGACCGACGCATCACGAGGTGGAACCCGGCTCCCGCCCGACCATCGTGCCGTCCGCGACCTCGGCGCGGCCCACGAACCCCACCATCACCCCCACCCAGCCTGCGGTCCCGGCCCCGGCGCTCACCGAGAACCCGGTGACCGAACCCG
>DUOB01000170.1 GCA_012839035.1 Propionibacterium sp. | reverse complement strand
CCATATGTCTTTTGCTTCTATTAAGGTTTGTCGAGAAACCTTGCCTCTGCTTGAAGTATTCTTCAACATGGGCAGCTTCCAATGATCGAGATCTACTCATGTTCATCCCGCGCTCGATCACATTTTGGAGTTCTCGTACATTCCCTGGCCACGCGTATGCGCGAAACAGATCGAAGACTTCCGGACGGATATCTTCGACAAGCATCCCCAGCTGATGATTTAGTTTTTCTAAAATATCATAGCTGATCAAGGGAATGTCCTCCATCCGCTCTCGAAGAGGAGGAAGGATAATGCGCACCACGTTTAGGCGATAATACAAGTCGCTGCGGAACTTTTTCTCTTTGACGAGTTTTTCCATATTTGTATTGATGGCGACGATGAGTCTCAAGTTTATAGGGACAGGAACCTTCGAGCCAATGGGCTCTACTTCCCACTCCTGAAGTACACGTAAGAGTTTCGGCTGAAGTTGACTGGGAAGATGATTTATCTCATCAAGAAAAAGCGTTCCTCCCTGCGCCATCTCAAACTTTCCTTTTTTCCCGCCCTTCTTGGCTCCGGTAAAAGATCCTTCTTCATATCCAAAAAATTCACTTTCAAGAAGTTCCGAAGGGATCGCTGCACAATTGACTTTGATCATCGGCGCATGCTTTCGAGTACTCAAGCTGTGGATAGAATGGGCAACCAGCTCTTTACCGGTTCCGGTCTCTCCTTCAATCATGACAGTCGAATTTGTCATGGCAGCTCGTTCGATAGACTCTTTCAGACGGGCAATAGGCGGGCTGTTGCCGATGATATTATCGATTGTGTATTTAGACCCCTGAATTTTTCGAAGTTCGTCCTTATAAAACTCTAACTGCGTTGCCAATTCATTGACTTGATAAGAAAAAGCCATCGCATGTTTTATCCCAATAAAAATGACATGGACAAAAGCGCCAATTAATTCTCCGTTATCAAATAATGGATAGTAAGAAGAAAAGGCCTGGCCACTGTCTTGTTGAAGGATTTTTACCGGGTGACCGACAATGGCTTTGCGCTCATCGAGAGCCTTATGGAGTAGCGTATCGGGAATACAGTCTTTTACGTATTTTCCCTTGACTTGCTCTATGGTAAGACCTCCCATGAGACGACTCCACGACTCACTGACGTAGATGTATCTCCCCTGCGCATCCGTAATAGCCACCCCATCTAGGCCATTTAAAATAGGCTCGAAGAATCTTTCATCGACGGGTAAATGTATTTTGTTTGGCATGGAATCTCCTTTTGCGAGTTGGGATCGTGAGAACGTCTTACAAGTGGCTATCTACAAATGAACAAGTTGATGTATCTTCCCTACTCTGACTTCCTGATTCTCTGACAACATCCAAAACCAGATTAGATCATTGAAAAAGTCATTTCCAGCTATCGTGAGAAACCCAATCCGCTCAGCAAGCTAGTAGTTAACTAAGTTAATATACTTATACTACCATGGAGAATCGCCGTTGGATAGTGCACTGACACGGATGTGACGCTTGATCTAGCGAGATGGTCCCTAGTGAGCTTTTTTTGTGTATGATGCGATT
>DUOB01000160.1 GCA_012839035.1 Propionibacterium sp. | reverse complement strand
CGAGGATCGAAAAGACCCCGTTGCGGAGCTCCCACACCGCCCACAGGAGCCCGGCCGCAGCGGGGAGCCCTAGGGCAATGTCGAGCAGCCGCACGCCGATGCGCGCTCCGGTGGTGACGGGCGAGAGCCCCGGCGTCAGGGGAGGAGCGTCAGGGCGCACTGGTGCGCCGTAGCCGCCCGGCGGGGTGATCGTCGTCATGTCGCCGCCTGGGTCTGTGCGGGGCGGGGGAGTTCGGGCTTGCTGCGCTGCACGCCACGCCCGGCCCAGAACGACCGGAGGGAACAGAACCCGACGAACCGCTGCAACGGTGGATGCGCCCGTTTCAGTTGGGCGGTGAGATCGGCAGTGCGTTGCCAGGTCTGGTCCACGGCTTCGGCGGGCGGGGACAGCGGTCCATAGACCTGGTCGTCAATGCGACGGGCGGTGTCGAGGAGAGAGAGGGTGGGGTACGCGGCCGCGAGCGCCTTCGCCTCCTCCACCCGGGTCCCGTTGGCCGGGGGCCGATTGCCGTGGTCGATCGCGGTGTCGATCAGCTCATCCCAGGATCCGCTGGCGCTGTCAGCGGTGCGGGGGGCGCGGCGACGTCGGGTGCGGCGGTGGCGTTTGGCGTACGCGATCAACAGGAATGGTGCCGCCGCGGCGGCAGCGATGCCGACCACGGTCCCGATGATCCGGAGCACCGCGAACAGGGTGGCGAGATCCTTGCGGTCACCGATCGCACGATCGGTGGAGTTCACCATCGGATCCTCCTCGCCATCGTGAGGCGGCGGCAGCGGTGGCGGCGGCACTTGCGGGTCCGGCTTGGGCAACGGCCGGGGGACCTCGGTGGTGGGCACCCGGTCGGAGTCGGGGGTGGGGTCGAACGTGACCCAGCCGTGCTGGCCGAAGTCGACCTCAACCCAGACGTGGGCGTCGCCGCCGCGGACCTCCCACGCCCCCGAGGTCACGGCAGGGTCCTCGGGATAGAAGCCCAGCACCACGCGCGCCGGATAACCGAGGCTGCGGGCCATGAGGGCCATCGTGACGGCGTATTGCTCATCGTCCCCGATCAACGTCGGCGAGCTGAGCATCGTCGAGATCCGCTCGGCGGTGTGCCCGGCGCGGGACTTGCCGTCGCGGCCGTCGGAATAGAAGCCATCCTTGAGCTGGGTCTCCATCCGGGTGAGCCGTTCGATGGTGGTGCCGTCGCCGGCCAGGTCCTCTGCTGTCTCGCCCACGATCTCGGGCACGAGGCTCGGCGCGGGCAGCCGGTCGGGCGCGGTGCGGGCGTCCTTCAGCTCGGCCCGGTCGGTCGAGGTGACGAGATCACCGGTCATGCGGAAGGTGTCGCCGCTGGCCACGCCAGCTTTCGTGAGGGCCGTCGAGGTGCTGTGGCTGTGATAGAGCGTGTCCGCCTGGCCCGATGCGCCGGGACCGGTGAACTCGATCTCGCGCCAGTCGCCGACGCCGGGGAGCCACACTCCTGCGTACTCACCGACACTCACATCCAACGCCACCAGCCGTCCCGCGTCTGCGCCGTCGATGCGGTCACCGGCCCGGACGAACGCGGCGGAGTCGCGCTCGACGTTGAACACGATCCCATCGAACGTGTCCAGGGTGGCGAGGCGCAGGCGTTCGCCCTCCGGCAGCCCGGTGATCGTGAACAGGGTGTCCTCGGTGCGGTCGACCTTCCAGTGTCGGAAGTTCGTCACCGGGCTCGCATAGTCGTGAAGGTCCAGCGGCGGCTCGGCGCGTTCGCGCAGGACATGGCGGGTGCCGCCGGGGAGCATCGGCCCGGCGACGGCGGCGATCCCGCCCACGAGCGTGATGGCGACGAGGGCAGCGAGGATCGGGGTGATGGG
>DUOB01000159.1 GCA_012839035.1 Propionibacterium sp. | reverse complement strand
GACGCCTGCCGGTTCGCGAGTGTGCAGGCGTCCGCTTCCTGCCGTGCCGTCGGCGCACGCGGTTGGCTGACCTGAGCCTGTTGCGGCTCAGGTCGATTTATGCCCCCTTGAACGATGGCCGGTGACCCACAAGACTTGGCCGCACGTGTGAACCGCGAACCAAAGGAGTTTCCATGACTGAGTTCCTCGACCCCGATCACGAGAAGGACGGCGACGTCGCCGGCGATTTCACCGATCCCTCTGCCGACCCCGTGTTCGGCAAGGGCGACGCCGGTGCCGATGGCGGCGCCGACGGTGGGGCGGCCCCGGGCGACGGTGATGCCGGCGCCGATCAAGGCGCCGACGGTGACGCTGGTGCCGATCAGGGCGCCGACGGTGATGCCGGTGCCGATCAGGGCGCTGATGGTGATGCCGGCGCCGATCAGGGTGCTGATGGTGACGCCGGCGCCGATCAGGGTGCCGACGGCGACGCCGGCGCGGACGGGGCTGCGTCCTGAACGCAGCCACTCACCTCGAAGCTGTTCCCGCCCACCCCCGTTCGGCGCTGTACTGGCTTGTTGGCCGGACCCCGCAGGAGTTCGCCGAGCGGTGGTGGGGTCGGGAGCCCTGTTATGCCCAGGCGCTGGACAGGGAGGGCGTCGCCTTCGTCGGCGAATCGCCGCTGTCCGGGGTGCAGGACCTCTTCTCACTGGCCGCGGCGGATGAACTGATCACGCGCCGCGGCCTGCGTACCCCCTTCCTCCGCATGGTCCACGACGGCACCGCACTGCCCAGGTCGAGATTCACCTCGGCCGGTGGAGTGGGTGCGACCATCGACGACCAGGTCGATGACGCCAAGGTGCGTGAGCTGTTCGCCGACGGAGTCACCGCGGTGCTGCAAGGAGTCCACCGGACGTGGTCCCCGGTCGGTGACTTCGTGCGTGCTCTCGCGGGAGAGCTGGGGCACTCGGTCCAGGCGAACGCCTATGTCACCCCGCCCGCCAACCAGGGCTTCGCCGCGCACTACGACGTCCATGACGTCTTCGTCGTCCAGGTGCACGGGGAGAAGGAATGGCGGATCCACGCGCCGGTCCACGACCACCCGCTGCGGGACGAGCCGTGGGGTTCGAGGGCAGCGGACGTACGCGAAGCGGCCGCCCAACCCGCCGACCTCACCCTCACCCTGCGCCCTGGTGATGTGCTCTATCTGCCGCGCGGCTTCATCCACTCCGCCCGCGCGCTCGGCGGGATCACCGTCCACCTGACCCTCGGGGTGCACAGCTGGACCCGTCAGCACCTCGCCCAGGCCTTCACCACCCAGGCGCTCGCCACCGTCGCCCGCGACCCCTGGGTCCGGTCGTCGCTGGAGATGGGGGTTACGGTGGGGGACACCGCGGAGTTGGCCGATGACATCGCTCGAGTGCGCGCGGAGCTCGCTGATGCCCTCCAGCGGATCCCGGACGCCGACATCGCCGCGGCCATGGCCGCACTGGCCGCAGGAAGCATGCGACCCGGGCCCGTGCCGGTCTTCACAGAGCCAGGAGACGAGCAATGAGCGAGGCCAGACCAGAGTTCCGTTGTTCTGACGATGCCCGCGCCCGCGGGGACCGGTTCGTCGGCACCGCCCCCCCGGCCAAGCACTGGTTCCTCGTGGAGCAGGCCGGAGGCTGGGGACCCAACGCCTGGGCGGGGCTCGACCTCGCGGACCGGGACAAGGGTGAGCTCGAGGGGACGCTGGAGGACGCCGGGGCACGGTTGATGTTGATCCGTCGGCCCGCGTCCGAGGGCCGGACGAGCACTCCGGCCGGAGACGGCACCGGCCGGCGCTGGTGCGTCATCCAATCGCTGGAGGGCGCGGAACGCCGCGTCGTGTGGGGCAGCGCCGCAGACGCCGATGGGCTGCTCGCCGCGGCCCGGTTGTTCTCCGACCCCGGGGCGGACGTGCCCGGCCGTGACCACACGCCGACCGGCGGGGCGCGGGAAGCCGGCGTACCCGAAGGAGACGAACCGGACATCCTCCTCGTCTGCACACACGGCCGCAAGGACGTTTGCTGCGCCGTACGCGGCCGACCGCTCGCCGCGCGCGCCGCGGAACTGTGGCCGGAGGCGACCTGGGAATGTACGCACACCGGCGGCGACCGCTTCGCCGGCAACCTCGTCGTCCTCCCGGACGGCGCATGTTATGGCGGACTCGATCCGGAGGACGTCGAGGCGATCGTGCGCGCACATGTCGCCGGCCGCGTCGATCCGACCCAACTGCGCGGGCCGACGGGGTTCAGCAATCAGGTGCAGGCGGCGATGGTGGCCGCGTACGGCCACTTCGCTCCCCTTGCCTTCGACGCCGTCCAGCCTGTTGCCAGCACCGGCTCCGCGGAGGCGTGGCAGGTCCGCCTCGAGGTTCGTGGGGTCGGGACGGTGGAGGTGACGGGGCACACGGAGACGACGCCGGCGGAGTTCCTGACCTGCAAGGCCGACGTGCGCAAGGTGATGCGGCTGCCGATGGTCGATTCGCTCGAAGTGATCCAACGGGGCTGAATGCGCGCCACTCGTCCTCAATCGTGACAGTGGCGAATGAAACAGCAGACGCCCTCCGGCGGGGTCCTTGCCTATCCTGACGGGATCGGGAAGGAGCACACACTGAGTCAGGCGGAATCTCAGGCGCGCGATGTGCAGGCCACGACAGGGCCGGCCGGCAAGAAGAAGCGCACGCCCCATCGCAAGGACATCCATGGCCTGCGTGGCCTCGGGATCGTTCTTGTTGTCGCCTACCACTTGTGGACCAACGGCAGGGTCTCCGGCGGTGTCGATGTCTTCCTGATCATCTCGGCCTATCTGATGACGGGCTCGATGGTCCGCAGGGGCCGGTCGTTCCGTGTCGTGACCTTCCTCATCCAGCGTTTCCGCAGGCTCGTGCCGCAGGCGGCGATCGTCATTGCCGCCTCGTTGGCCGTGGGCTGGTTCTTCCTCCCGCCCACTCGCCAGCCGACCCTCATGTTGCACGCCCAGAGCTCCCTGTTCTATCTGGAGAACTGGACGCTGATCGAGCAGTCGGTGAACTACACGGCCGTCGATCCCGGTGGTGTGAGTCCGTTCCAGCACTATTGGTCCCTGTCCATCCAGGGGCAGGTGTTCGTCGTCTGGCCCCTGCTCTTCGTGGCCTGTCTGTTCCTCGCCTCACTGTTCAAGGCGCGGCTCAAGATCGTCCTCGGCCTCGCCTTCGGCGCCATCACGGTGGGTTCCTTCGTGTACGCGCAGTATGCGATCACCCAGGACCGCTCGTCGGCGTACTTCGACACCTTCGCCCGGGTCTGGGAATTCTCGTTGGCCGCGCTGCTCGCGCTCGTGCCGCGCGTGACGATGCCGCGGGCGCTGGCGATTCCGATGGGCTGGTTGGGGCTGGGTGCGGTCGTGGCCACCGGCTTCCTCGTCGGGCGCGAGCCGTTCCCCGGGCCCGTCGCTCTGCTGCCGGCGCTGGGTGCCGCAGCAGTGATGATCGCGGACCTGGACTCCACCGACAAACGGGACGCGGCGTACTGGCTCTCCCGCCGACCGGTCACGTTCATCGCCAACCGGGCCTATGGCCTGTATCTGTGGCACTGGCCGGTCTATGCGTACTTCATGGCTCTCACCGCCACCGAAACGACCAGGCTCGGGTGGAAGGGCAGTGTGTTCGTGCTGACGCTGTCCCTGTTGCTCGCGGACCTGTCCACGAGGCTCGTGGAGCGACGCTTCCACAAGCTGGAGGTGCTGACCTCCAAGCGCGGTGCGCTGTCCGCGATCGCCGTCTTCGTCATCATCGTGGTCGGACTTGTTGCCGGAATGACGCGCGTCCTTGAAAGGGACGTGGCGCGCACCGTCGCGGCCGAGAACCCGGGCGCGCGAGCGGTGACCCCCGGAGTCTCGCCGACGCCCACCACCGTGCGGACCCAGGAACCTGTCCGCGGCGCTGCGCCGGGAGATTCCGTCGTCGCGAACGACTGGCCGCTCCCCACGGGCCACTGCCAGCTCGACCCGATGCCGCCGGTGTTCGAGGGCGGCAACTGCTATGAGATCCGGCCCGAGGGGGAGCCGACCCGGAGGGTCGTGCTCGTCGGCGACTCCCACGCCTGGCAGTGGTCGACGGTTCTCGTGCCGATGGCCATCGAACGGGGCTGGCATCTGATCATGCCCAACCACCCGCGCTGCCGCGTCACGCTGGAGAACCCGTGGAGCAACGAGACGTGTCTGGAATACAGCCGTCTCGTCGTCGAATGGATCCTGACGAATGACGTCGACCAGGTTGTCACGGTCGGCTCTCGCGCGCAGGCGGCGGGTCCCGAGCTGGAAGTGGAGACGTACGCCGACGCCATCCGCCCGGTCGTGGATGCCGGGATTCAAGTCGTGAACATCCGGGACAATCCGCGGTGGACCTTCAACATGCCCGACTGCGTCCAGCGATGGGGCACGACGAGCGAGCGCTGCACGGCGCCCCGGCATGAGAAGCTCGCCGATGAATGGCCGCGCGAATCCCTCGAGGGGATGTCGAACATGGCCTATCTGGACTTCACCGAGCTCCTGTGCCCGGGCGGTCCCGAGGCGCTGTGTCCGGGGGTGCTGGGCAACGTCTATGTCTACATGGACGACAACCACATTTCCCGGACCTATGCGCTGTCGATGCGCGACGACTTCGAGGCACAGTGGGACGCGGTCGTGCGCTGACTCAGCCGCCCGCCTTGCGCCGGAACTCCCGGCGCCCTCCGGCCGGGCCGTGGGCCTTGCCGCCACTTCCGTCCCGATGATGGTCGCTGCGCCCGTGGGGGTGTTGGCTGGCGCCGCGTTTGCGCTCCAAGGCCTGACGCATGGCCTCCTTGGCATCCACGGGCTCCGCGGTGGCCGGGGTGTCCTTGTCGTCTCCGGTGCTGGTCATGGATTCACCTTCGCACAGCAGCGGCGGCGGCGACAGTGATTATCGGATTACCGGCTGGGCTTGAGGCTTGGGGGTGAAGCCTGGGAGGGAACGTTGTGCGGTCAGCGGTCCCGCCAGGCGATGCGCTCGGCCATGGCTGCGAGCCCTTGGATGCCGTCCCGCTCAAGGTGGGCCGGGTTGAGCGCGGCGACCGCGGTGTCGACACCCTCGCGGATCATCCCCTCGACCCGATCCCTGACTCCGGACTCGGTCAGCGCCTCCTGCAGCAGCGAGATGTCCGCGTCCGTCAGGGCGGCGGTGCCGACCCGGCCCAGGGCCTCGGCGGCGGTCCCGCTGAGCGCGGATTCCGCCAACCCCAGGACGGTGGTGGCTTTGCCGTTGCGCAGGTCATCGCCGGCGGGTTTGCCGGTGGTCGCCGGGTCGCCCCAGATCCCCAGATAGTCGTCTCGCAGCGCGAACACGGCACCGATGCGGTGGCCATAGCGGGCCAGGCTCTCCCGTGCCTCGGGAGTGGCCACGGCCGCTTCCGCCCCGAGCTGCAACGGCCGTTCGACCGTGTAGGACCCGGACTTCAACCGGGCGATGGTGATCGCATGGTCGAGGTCGCGCCGGTGGGCGGCGGCCCCGGTGAGATCAGCTCGTTGGCCGGCGATGAGTTCGATCGTCAGTTCGTACCACATCCGCCGCAGGGTCTCGGGCAGCCCGTCGGCCAGCCGGTCGGCTTCTGCATGGGCCAGGTCGCCCAGGAGGATGGCGATCGAGGCCCCGAACAGTTCGGGTGACCCGTCGCCGCCTGCCTCGCGGTGTCGACGGGTGGCGCGGACGTGGGCGGTCGGCTCGCCACGGCGGGTTTCGGCCCGGTCCATGATGTCGTCGTGGATCAGGCCGAAGACGTGCAGGGTCTCCAGGGCAGCCGCGACGCGTACCAGATCCTGATAGCCGGGATCGTGTTCCCGACCGCCCGAGGCGACGAAGCCCCAATGGCACATGGACGGCCGGAGACGTTTGCCGCCCTGGAGGACCATCCCGTGCAACCAGCCCGGCAGATCGTCCGGGCCGAGAATGTCGACGGGCGGACCGGGGACTGCGTCCCGCCACAGGGTCTCCAGGCAGGCGGCCTCCTCGCGCAACAGGGTGTCGACGCGGGCCAGCGTGGCCTCGGCGGTCGGGGTGCGGCCGACCTCGGGCTGCTGGCCGGGAACAGCACCGGAAGGCCCCATGAGTTGCGGCAGAATCGGGGCGAGTTGGGGGACTTGGAGTGCGTTCCAGGGCGAGATCAGCCCCGGTGTCCGCTCGGCCGTGGAGCGATAGTCCTCCCACTCGACCCACTGGTGGTCCATGACTTCCGTGGGATCGGGGTCCGGCTCGCCGACGATGCGACCGACATAGACCGGGCACACCTCGTTCTCGACCACACCACTGAAGTCCGTCGCGCGATAGGCGAACGAGGGGAGCGCGATCCGCAGGCCCCGGACACCGACCCCCAGCTCCTCGCGGGCACGGCGTCGAATGGCGTCCGGATAGCTCTCGCCAGGCCGGGGATGGCCGCAGCAACTGTTGGTCCAGACCCCGGGCCAGGTGATCTTTTCCAAGGCCCGGCGGGTCAGAAGCAAGCGGCCATGATCGTCGAACAGGAACAGGGAGAAGGCCCGATGCAGCGGGGTGTCAGGCCCGTGGATCTCGAGCCGCGGGGCGCTCCCGGCATCGCGACCGTCTTGATCGACCAGGATGACCAGGTCGTCGGTCATGCATGCTCCCTCTCCGTGGGCTTTCCCGCATGCTTGCGAGCTCTTCTCGCACCCTAACCCATGGCACACAGCCCGGGTCTCCGAGCGCTGGGTCGAGCTGGCGGGGGGTGTGTCCTCGATCACCGTCCGGAGGCCCGGAATCGCGGGCCGGAGAGAGAATGGCCCCGGATCTGGTGCCGTTGTGTGGCCGATCCGGGTCCTCACGGACCTGTCGTACGCGACTCGCCAACACAACAAAAAGGCCGGATTCCCTGTGTTCGCAGAGAATCCGGCCGCCGTATCCCCAACGGGATTCGAACCCGCGCTGCCGCCTTGAAAGGGCGGTGTCCTAG
>DUOB01000158.1 GCA_012839035.1 Propionibacterium sp. | reverse complement strand
TCCCCCGCAAAACGAGCGGGTGAGCGTGCCGACGGGCCCCGTCAGCCGAGGCATCCGGGAGCTTACGCGATCACTGGATGGAGTCGACCGCGGCCTTGACCTTGTCGGCCAGCTCGCTGGCGAGCGGGGAGCTGCCAGCTGCCTCTTCGGCGTCCTTCTGGCCCTGCTCGGAGGTGATGTAACCGATGTAGTCCTTCACCAGAGCGGCCTCGTTGTCGTCGGCGTAGTCCTCGCAGACGATGGCATAGGCCACCAGGACGAACGGATAACCGGCCGCGGTGCGGTCCAGGTTCAGCGCGTGGTCGTTCTCGGCGCGGCCATCGACCTTCGGTGAGGCGTTGACGACCTCGGCCGCGGCCTCGGCCGTCGGGCCAACGAACTCGCCATCGGCCTCGAGGGCATACTGCACCGTGTTCATGCCCTTGGTCTGGGACTCGTCGGCATAGCCGATCGTGCCCTGGCCGTCGCGAACGGCCGCCACGACGCCGGAGGTGCCCTTGGCGGCCTCGCCGCCATAGCCGGCCGGCCAGTCGCCCGAGGCTTCCTCGGTCCACACCTCACCGGCAGCCTTGTTCAGGGTGTCGGTGAAGTTTTCGGTGGTGCCCGAGTTGTCGGAGCGATGGACCGGCGTGATGGCCTGGTCGGGGAAGGTGACTCCCTCGTTGAGCTCGGCGATCTGCGGATCGTTCCAGTTCGTGATGTCGCCCTTGAAGATGGCGGCCATAGTGGCGGCATCCAGCTTCAGTTCGTCGACACCATCGACGTTGAAGATAACGGCGATCGGGGAGACATAGACGGGAAGGTTCATCGCGTCGGACTCGGGGGTGCACTTCTCGAAGTTGCCCGCGCCCATCTCGTCGTCCTTCAGCGCGCGGTCGGACCCGGCGAAGCCGGCGCCGCCGTTGATGAAGGCGGTGCGCCCGGCGCCGGAGCCCTCGGGAGCGTAGTTGACGGTGACACCGGCCTGCTGCTCGCGATACTTCGCAATCCAGGCTTCCTGGGCGGCCTGCATCGAGCTGGCGCCGACGCCCTGCAGCTGGCCCTGCAGCTGCTCGGCGGTCTGGCCCTGCTGGCCATTGCCCTGTCCTTCGGGGGTGGTGGTCTCGTTTGCGGCGCAGCCGGTGACTGCGAGTGCAAAAGCGGCGGCGAGGGATGCGCCCACTGGGAGGATCTTCACGTTTTTCCCTTCACGGGTGACGGGTTTCGGACCGGATAAGGCCGGCTTCCGTGATCGCACGGTAGGCACGACGAGTGACCGTTCCCGACCCCTTGGGTTAACGGACGGTTAACGGTGGTGCAGTTCGCCAAATCGTTATCGACTCATTCTCAAGGCGACACTCCGGCTTGTCACCGGAGTGCCCTCACTTGTGAGGGCGATGACGAGCGTCTCGGCGGTCGCGAAGCGTTGCGGGGGGGCTCCCACGCCGTCGAGCATGCCGGGAAGGACCGGCCGGTGCCCACAGACGACGGTGGGGACGGACGTCCGGGCGCACTCAGCTGCGAGTTCTGCGGTCACGGTTCCGGCGATCTCGGAGTCCTTTTCGGCGGTTTCCTCGGTGAGTTCCCGCCAGCCTTCCAAGGGCAATTCGAGGGCGCGGGCATAGGGGTTCACCGTTTGCAGGCAGCGCGTGGAGGAGGACGAGACCACCCGGCGTACGCCGAAAACGCTGAAGAAGGGCACGAGCGCGCGCGCCTGGCGGCGGCCCCAGTCGGTGATCGGACGCGCGGAGTCAATTTCCTCCCAGAGCTTGCGGGGGAGGGCCTTGGCGTGACGGACGATCAGGAATGGAGTGACCGGGGGCAGCGCCACGGCCTCCATGAGGCGGTCACGCTCAGCGGCATAGGACAACCACTCGACAGCTTCGGACACCGGCAGCCACTCGGTCCGGTCTACCTCATGGGTGTCCTCGATCTCGCCGCTGTCCCCGACCACTTCGGCCAGCCACCAGTCCACCTGTTTGAGGCCTGCCTGCACCTGATAATGGTGCGCGGACAGCGGTGCAGTGAGCCGGACGCTCACCCCGGTCTCCTCGGCCACCTCCCTGGCCGCACAGATCGCGTCGTTCTCCTTCTTGTCCAGCTTTCCCTTCGGCAGAGACCAGTCGTCATAGCGAGGTCGATGGACGACGAGCACCTCGGTCTCGTCGGCCTCGCGGCGGAGCACCACCGCACCGGCCGCACGCACGTCGGGCTGTTTCATTTGCCTGGCTCCTTAGCCCGCCGCCGGCCGGCGGTCACTTGGATGAGGTGTTCCTGAAGATCGCGCAGATAGGTGCCGTCCTCGGCGCGGGTCCGTTCCACCCAGCCATCGCCGGTGAGCCACCATCCGACGGTGCCGTCGTCGAACGCGAGGTCGAACAATTCGCCGATCTGGGCGATGTGGCCAGCGTTGGTGATGCCGACCAATACCTCCACGCGACGGTCGAGGTTGCGGTGCATGAGGTCGGACGAGCCGAGTCCGACGACAGGATTGCCGCCGTTCTCGAACCAGTAAAGCCGTGAATGTTCCAGGAACCGCCCCAGGATCGATCGCACCCGGATGTTCTCGCTGAGTCCCGGCACACCCGCGCGTACGCCACAGATCCCGCGCACCCACAGATCCACCGGCACACCGGCCTGGGAAGCCGTATAGAGGGCATCGGTGATCGTCTCATCGACGATCGAGTTGACTTTGATCCGGACCCGAGCCGCCCGACCTGCGCGATGGTGCTCGATCTCAGCGTCGATCAGGTCCAACAGACCCCGCCGGATCGAGTGGGGGGCGACGAGCAGCCGACGGTACTGGGTCTCACCCGTGCCGCCCGACAGATGATTGAAGACGCGCGCGACATCGTCGGTGATGACGGGATTGGAGGTGAGGAGGCCCATGTCCTCATACATCCGCGCGGTCTTGGGGTTGTAGTTGCCGGTCCCGATGTGCGCATAGCGACGCAGCCCCTCGCCCTCGTCCCGGACCACCAGGGACAGTTTGCAGTGGGTCTTGAGCCCGACCATGCCGTAGATGACATGGACCCCGTACTGCTCCAGCTTCCGCGCCCACGCGATGTTCGCCTTCTCGTCGAAGCGGGCCTTGATCTCCACCACCGCGAGCACCTGCTTCCCCATCTGGGCCGCTTCGATGAGGGCGTCGATGATCGGGGAGTCACCCGACGTGCGGTAGAGCGTCTGCTTGATGGCGAGCACCTGAGGATCCGCGGCAGCCTGCTCGATGAACCGCTGAACGGACGTGGCGAACGAGTCGTAGGGGTGCTGCAGGAGCACGTCCCGTTTGCGCAGGGACGTGAAGAGGTCCGCGGGCTGGGCCGTCTCGACCTCTGCGAGATGGGTGTGGGTGATCGGCAGGAAGGCCGGATAGAAGAGGTCTTCCCGATCGATGGAGGCGAGTGAGAACAGCCCGGTCAGATCGAGGGGATTCGAGACCCGGAACACTTCGCGCTCGTCGATGTCCAGCTCGTCGAGCAACAGATCGAGCGTCTGGTCGTCGATGTCCTCTTCGACCTCGAGACGGACCGGGGGGCGGCCCACCTTGAGCCGCAGGAGCTCCTTCTCCAGGGCGAACAGCAGGTTCTCCGCATCGTCCTCCTCGACTTCGAGGTCCTCGTTGCGGGTGACCCGGAAGACGTGGTGCGCCAACACCTGCATGCCCGAGAAGAGCTGATCGAGATGGTGGGCAATGACGTCCTCGAGCGCCACGAATCGGCCGTCGCCGAGGGCGATGAACCGGCTGAGCACGTTCGGGACCTTGACGCGGGCGAACTGGCGCAGACCGGTCTGCGGATTGCGCAGAAACACAGCGAGATTGAGCGACAACCCGGAGATATAGGGGAACGGGTGGGAGGGATCGACCGCCAGTGGCGTCAGCACCGGGAAGATCCGCTCCGCGAACAGCGTCCGCATCCGGTCCTTCTCGGTCCCGGTCAGCTCGTCCCACGTCAGGATGTGGATGCCCTCCGCGGCGAGCGCGGGGCGGACATCGGTGGCGAAGACCCGGGACTGTTCCTCCGTCAACTCCCGCGTGCGACGAAGGATCGCGTCGTGAAGATCGCGCGGCAGGAAACCCGAGGCGCTCGGCGTGGCCACACCTGCCGCGATGCGGCGTTTGAGTCCGGCGACCCGGACCATGAAGAACTCGTCCAGGTTCGACGAGAAGATCGCCAGGAACTTGGCGCGTTCCAGCAGCGGGATGCGGCCGGCGTCCCTGGCGAGGGCCAGGACCCGCTCATTGAAGGACAGCCACGAGAGTTCACGCTCGGCGAAGCGATCGTCCGGCAGCCAGACGTCCGGAGCATCGGATTCATCGGCCGGGCCGGTCGTGACGGGCATTTCCATAGGTCAATGCGTTCCTGGAGTCGGCGACGAATACATCATGTCGCGGTTGGCGATCTCGAATCCGGTGGACTCATAGAGATCGACAACATAGCGCTGATCGCCCTCCACATAGAGGATCACCCGTTTGGCACCCTGCTCCTGGAGGTGGGCCAATCCGTGCTGGAGGAGTGCGCGTCCCACGCCGCCGCCCGCCGCGTCCGGGTCCACTCCGATGACATAGACCTCGCCCGTCGTGGCGTCGTGACGCTTGGTCCAGTGGAATCCGACCAGCCGGTCATCGCGGGTCGCGACCAGCAGACCGGCCGGGTCGAACCACGGCTCGTTCATGCGCTCGCGGAAGTCCTGTTCGCTCAGCGCGCCCTGTTCGGGATGGTGGGCAAAGGCACGGGCGTTGACGCGCACGAGATCCGCGAGGTCCCCGTCGGCGTACGCCCGCACAGTCAGCCCCTCCGGCAGGGGTGCCTCGGGCACCGGGTCGCCCATCGTCCGCGCCATCACCAACAGCTCGCGTATCGGCCGATAGCCCAGAGCATCGATCAGTGCCCGAGCTGCCGGAAGATCGCCGAACGACCACATGCGCAGGGTGATGCCCTGTGTGAGGCGGTGCGCGCCGGCGGGATCGCGCGGGTCGAATCCCAGGGCCCGGATCATCGCGGTCGCGACCCCGCGGCGCCGATGGTCGGGATGCACGACCAGCTGGGCCACGGGGTCTCCGGTGGTGTCGTCGAGGAAGCAGTAGCCGGCGAGTTCGTCACCGATGCGGCACAACTGGTGGGCGGTCCCCGGGTCGCACTCCGTGCGCCCGATCTCGAGCATGGCGGCCTCATTGCACGGGGACACACCGTCGGCCCGCTGCGCGCCGGTGATGAGCGCCTGCACCGCGCGACGCTGATCGGCGCTGAGCGTGGACACGGTCTCGGGAACGGGCGGGACGGTGGGAGTCATGCCGCGTACGTTATCCGATCGTGATGAACGCACGCCGTCACCTCTTGCGCGGGTCGCGCCCGGCAAGGATCAGCCGCCCGCGAACGGAGGCAGCACCTCGACCAGCACGGCCTCGTGCAGCGGGGCGGTGCGTTCTTCGGGGGAAATCCGCCGCCCTGCCACGAGTATGCTGCTGATCCCGATGACTCGTTGGAGGTCCGGCCCACGCCGGTTGCCCACCTGATCGAGAGCCTCGGCGACGCTACTTGCCTGGATGGTTTCCTGGTCCATGCCAGCAGCGGCGGCGGCGCCGGCCCAATAGCGGATCGTTACGGGAACCATGGCCGCATCCTTGCACGGGAGACTTTTGATGGCGCACCTGCTCCTGCTCACCCGGGACACTGCGATATCGGCCGACATCCTCCCGGCGCTCGGATTGCTGTCCCACCAGGTGTCCGTCGCCGCTGCGGAGGCCGCCAGCCTGGTCAACGCGGACCCGGACGTGGTCCTGTTCGATGCGCGCCTCGACCTGGTGGGGGCGCGCAACTTCTGTCGTACGCTGCACGCCGCCGGCAGTCACCTCCCCGTCCTGTTGATCGTCACCGAGGGCGGACTGGCTGCCCTGTCCCCGGACTGGGCGCCGCAGGACTTCGTGCTGGTCACCGCCGGCCCGGCCGAGGTCGAGGCGCGGATCCGCTTGTTGGCGGCGGGCGATGACTCCGACGACGTGATCCGAGCCGGCCGGGTGGAGATCGATGAAGCTGCCTATGCCGCACGTCTGGACGGGAACCGACTGGATCTGACCTATACCGAGTTCGAACTGTTGAAGTACTTCGCAGCACACCCCGGGCGGGTGTTCAGCCGCGAACAGCTGCTGAGCGAGGTGTGGGGTTATGACTATTTCGGGGGTACGCGGACCGTCGACGTCCACGTCCGTCGGCTCCGGGCCAAGCTCGGTGACGCCGACTCCCTGATCGGCACCGTCCGCAACGTCGGCTATCGGTTCGATGCGCGCTGATCCGTGCTGGTCAGCAGCGGGGGGTGGCCAGGGTCTTCACCAGCGCGACGGACTCATAAACGAGGGCCCTTCCCCAAGTTCGCGGCCCGTGCTCCACGTTGCGGGCAACCATGCGCACCTCGCCGTCGAAACACCGCTTCATCAGGATTCGTGCTCTGGTGAGGTGTGATCTGTGCGAGATCACGGCAACGGACCGCCAGCCGTGCTTGTGTGCGAGGCGCCCCAAATTGCGCGCCTCGCCTTGAGTGCTCGGGAGGGGTGGCTCGACGCAGATGATCGGCCGATCGGTAACCGCGCAGAGGTCTTGGTAAATCGGCATTTTCATACGTGTCTCGGTGACTGACACCATGAGGGGCTTGTTTGGGTCAGACCAGTCGGCGAGGTTTTCGAGCGCGTCGGATCCTCCACGGGAGGCAAGCACGTAGTAGGCATCCGGATCGCCGAGCGGATCGGTCCTCGGGTGGCGAATGCCGGTGAACGCGACGGCGCAGACGCTGACAGCCACCAATCCCGTCGCGAGGGCGGTCCGAAACAGGAGGCGTGCTTTGGTCGTCGCCATCAATCGGCGTCCAGCACGAGCGTGACCGGTCCGTCGTTGACCAGGGCGACCTGCATGTCCGCCCCGAAAATACCGGTCTCCACGTGCGCACCCCGCGTACGCAAGGCCGCGACGAACGACTCGACCAGAGGTTCGCTGACCGCTCCGGGGGCCGCGGCGCTCCACGATGGGCGGCGACCCTTGCGGGTGTCGGCATAGAGGGTGAACTGCGAGACGACGAGGAGCGGTGCGCCGATGTCGGACGCAGACTTCTCGTCGGCGAGGATCCGGAGTTTCCAGACCTTGTCCGCCAAGCGGTCGGCGATCGCAGGGGTGTCGGAGTGGGTCGCCCCGACGAGGACGACCAGGCCGGGTTCGGGGAGTCGGCCCACCACCTCGCCCGCCACGCGTACTTCGGCCTCTGCGGCCCGCTGCACAACGACTCTCACGGTGACACCAGGAAGATCGGGAGCAACCCGGGATTGTGGGCGTGAACGATCGCCAGGAACACGACGACATCGAACAGCAGATGAACGATCAGCACATAGAGCAGTGAGCCGGTCTTTCCGAAGATGTACCCCTGCAACAGCGCGAACGGCGCGGTGATGAACGGCCCCCACTCGCGATAACCGAGCTCCCACAGGAACGAAACGAAGATCACGGCCTGCAGGATGTTCGCCAGCCACACGGGAAAGTGCCGCCGCAGCAGAGCGAAGCACGTGCAGATGAAGAATAGCTCGTCCCAGGTGCCGACGAAGTTGACCCCGATGAAGAACCGCACGATCTCGCTGGTGTCGGTGATGTGCGGCCAGTTCAGATAGGCACCAGACTGGATGAAATAGAACGGCAGGATCAGCCAGCCGAGGAACGGCACGAGGAGCAGGTAGCTCTTCTCGAGCCGGGTCCACTTGCGGCCGGTGATCAAGGGGAACCGGATCGCCTTGCGTTTGAACACCAGCCGGTCGACAAGCAGGGGAACGAGCACCGCGGCGAGCAGGACCGAGCCGATGCGGAAGAACGAGGGCCAGCTCACATCGGCCTCGACCGAGGTCAGCGACACGATGAAGATGCCGATCCCGATCAGGCCCAGATCCTTGAGCAGCTCACGGTTGAGGCGCCAGGCGAGGCCCAGCCCGGCAGCCAGGAACGCGTACCCGATCAGCAGCCACCACACGGACCACTGCGGGAAGCCGAACCGCAGACCGAACATCAACAGAGCCGCCAACGCCACGAGCACCGCCGAGGCCACATGGCTTCTTGGCGGGGACTTCACCTCGTCCATCACCGCCGTCTTCATGGGCTTCAGCATGCCACTTTCGTTCTCAACTAGTCTTGCGGGGTGTTTCCACTGATCACCGTGGGTGAAGTTTCGGCGGGCGAGGTCCAGACGTGGATTCTCGTCGCGTTGGCGATCGCGTCCGGGATCGTGGCGCTGGTGGCTCTGGTGCGGGTCGTGCGGGGGCGGCGTGGGCGTACGGACCTCATCGCGCTGTCCACCGCACCCCAAGACGAAGACGAGGAACGGGACGACGATGACTGACAACGAGCAGGGGGATCTGGACTTCTCCTTCCCCGCGGGCCTGCACCCAGCACTGCGCGGGTTGTCCTGGCTCATCGGCCACTGGGAAGGGCACGGGCACACACAGTGGCCGGGGACGGGCGACCGCAAGATCCTGCAGCGGATCGACTTCGGTCACAACGGGGAGCCCTATCTGCACTATCTCTTCCAGGCTTTTGTTGACGAGGACGGCAAGCCGGGCGACCCGGTGATCATGGAATCCGGCTTCTGGATCCCCCGCGACAAGAACACGGTGATGGCCGTCATCTGCAACCCCGAGGGCGTCGCCGCGAACTGGCAGGGCACGATCACCGGTCTCCAGTCCAAGCCCGGCGGCGAACTCGCGACCAAGATCGAGCTCACGACGGACGCGGTGCTCAGCCAGGGTACGCACACCGCGGGCAGCCGGATCTATGGCTATATCCAGAGCAAGATGATGTTCGCGGTCGACCGCGCCGACAACGACGTGACGATGCGTCCCTGGCTGTCGGGGGAGCTGGAGCGGGCATGAGCCGCGTTGAGATCGACTCGGGCCCGGACGCCGGTGCCGCGTGGCACTACGGCGATCCGCACGGCGAGCAGCGCTTCCTCAGCGAGGGCCGTGGGACGGTGCTCCTCGACCATCGTGACGTGATCCAGGTCTCCGGACCGGACCGTCTGGACTGGCTGCACTCGCTCACGACCCAGCACCTCACCGACCTCGCGCCGGGCGTCGGCACGACGGCTCTGGTCCTGTCCCCGCAGGGGCATATCGAGCACGTGCTCTATGGCGTTGATGACGGTGAGGTCTTCTGGGCGCACACCGAACCGGGCCGAGGGGCTGCCCTGGTCGAGTGGTTACAGCGCATGGTGTTCATGCGTCGGGTCGAGGTGACGTTGCGTACGCCGGAGTTGGCGGTCGTCTGGCAACCCGGTCCGGCGCCGGAGGGGCATCGGGTCGTCCGTTCCGGGGCGGACTCCCTCGGCGGTCATGAATCCTTCATCCCGCGGGATCACCTGGACGACTTCCTGAGGGGGCTGGGCGGGGGCGAGACGCCTCTGCTCGCGGGCCTGTGGGCCTATGAGGCACTGCGGATCGCCGCCGGGGTGCCGCGGATCTTCGTCGACACTGACGCCCGGACGATCCCCAACGAGCTCGGCGTGATCGACGTGGCTGTGCACCTGGAGAAGGGGTGCTATCGGGGGCAGGAGACGGTCGCGCGGGTCCATACGCTCGGGCGGCCGCCGCGGCGGCTCGTGCAGCTGCACCTCGACGGGTCGATGGAGGAACTGCCCGAGGCGGGTGCCGAACTGCGCCTCGCGGACCAACCGGAAGGCCGGGCCATCGGGTTCGTGGGGAGCTCTGCCCGCCATTTCGAACTCGGTCCGATCGCTCTCGGCCTGGTGAAGCGCAACACACCTCTGGACGCGACGCTGGACGTTGGCGGGATCGCCGCGGCGCAGGAGGCCCTGGTGGACCCCGAGGTCGGCCTGCACATCCGGCCCAAGCTCTGAAGGCACTGCTGTGTGGATCCCCGAACGGTTCGTGATGGATCGAGCCGACACGCTGGACCTGCTGCGCGGCATGGGCGCGGCCGATCTGATCACCCCGCATGGCGGGGGAGTGGCAATCACCTATCTGCCCTGGGTCTTTGATGAGTCGGCCGGCGAGCTGGGTGTGCTGCGCTCCCATCTCGCGCGGCTGAACCCGCACGCGGACGTCCTGGCCGCCGCCGGAGAGGTGGAGTCGGTCGTCGTCGTGCACGGAGTGGACTGCTATGTGTCTCCGCGCTGGTATGGCCCCTCCGCCGGAGAGCGACAGGTCCCCACCTGGGACTATGTCGTGGCTCACGTGCATGGCCGGGTGACCATGCACAACGAAGCGGACTGGCTCTTGACGCAGATCGCGGAGCAGGTGGCGAAATTTGAATCGGGACAACCCGAGCCGTGGACCCTCGACGATGCGCCCGCCGATTATGTCGCTGGCATGTGCCGCGCGATCGTCGGGATCGAGCTGGAGGTCACCCGCATCGAGGCGAAGGCCAAGCTGTCGCAGAACAAGTCCCCGGAGATCGTGGCGGGCATCGTTGCGGGCCTGCGGTCAGTCGGGGATCACGGAGCCGCCGATGCCGTCGAGCGTGCGAACCGCGGAAAGCAATGGCCCGCGATGAGGCGGTCCTTGCAAAGGCACGAGCCCTTGAACTGACCGCTGCTGCGGGCAGCGCGGCAGAGGCTAGAGTGCGCGCCATGAACACGACCGAAGGCCGCCTTCTCCACACCCTGCGCTGCATCGGCGCGAGTTCTGTTGACCGGATCGCTGACCGCGTGGGCGTGGGACCGGACGAGGCCGAGGCGACGCTGATCGACTTGGGCGCCCGAGGGTGGGTGGCCAAGGACGCAGGCACCTTCGGTGGCTGGCGGGTCACGGACGCCGGCAAGGTCGCGGACAACGAGGCAGTCGCTGCGGAAGTCGCGGAGACGGGGTGTCTGGCGGGGATCGAGGCGGCGTACGGTCGATTCGAGGGACTCAACGCCGTCGCGTTGGAAGCCTGCACGGCGTTCCAGATGCGAACGGTCAACGGCGTACGCCAGGTGAACGACCACACCGATCGCGCCTATGACACCCGCATCCTGCGCCAGCTGGCCTCCGTTGAGCGCCGCGGCCAGGAGGTCTGCAACGACCTGGAATCGGTGCTCGACCGCTTCGCCGACTATGGCCCACGGTTGTCGGAGGCGATGAATCGCGCTTTGGCGGGGTATTGGGAGTACGTCTCCGAACACGAGGATTCGTTCCACACCGTCTGGTTCCAGCTCCACGAAGACCTGCTGGTCACTCTGGGCAGACCCCGCCGGTGAGGTCGGGAGCGATGCGGCGTATTAGGGTCACCTCTGTGATCTGGGACAACTTTCGCGCGGCCCTGCTCGACCTCGATGGAGTGATCACGCCCACCGCCGACGTGCACATGGCGGCGTGGGCGCACCTGTTCACGGCCTATCTGGCCGAGCGGGGTGTTCGTGCGTACACGGATTCCGACTATTTCGACTATCTCGACGGCAAGCCCCGCTACGCCGGCGTACAGACGCTCCTCGCCTCCCGCGGGATCGAACTGCCCTATGGCGACCCGGCCGATGCCCCGACCGCGGAAACGGTGTGCGGCCTGGGCAACCGCAAGGATGCGGTCTTCAACGAGACTTTGGCGGGCGAGGGCATCAAGGCCTATCCGGGCTCGCTGCGTCTGCTCGACTTTTTCGATGAACGCGGGATCGTGAAGGCGGTGGTGTCGTCGTCGAAGAACGCCCGTGGAGTGCTGACGGCCGCCGGCATCATTGACCGTTTCCCGGTCATCGTTGACGGGCTCGTCGCCGCCGAGCGAGGGATCGCGGGCAAGCCTGCTCCCGACATGTTCTGGCTGGCCGCGGACCAGCTCGGTGTCCCTCGCGAGCAGTCGGTGGTGTTCGAGGACGCCTTGTCGGGGGTACGCGCGGGTGCCGCGGGCGGGTTCGGCCTGGTCGTCGGTGTGGATCGCGGCACGGGCGCCGATCGCCTCCGTGAGGCGGGGGCGGAAGTGGTCGTCACCGACCTGGACCAACTCATCTGATCCAACGATCAACCGCCCGATTGACCCGTTTCAGAATTCTTGCCCCGGAGAACCGCCATGAATGCACAAGCACCACCTGCCACTGATCCGATGGACCGGACCCGGTTCCCGCTGGATGAATGGCGCCTGATCGAGACCGATTACGAGGAGAGCGATCTCGGGACGACCGAGACGTTGTTCGCGGTCGCCAACGGCTATATCGGGATGCGCGGCAACCCGGAGGAGGGGCGCCCGGCGTACGCGCACGGCACCTTCGTGAACGGCTTCCACGAGACGTGGTCGATCCGGCATGCCGAGGACGCCCACGGGTTCGCCCGCATCGGGCAGACGATCGTCAACGTCCCGGACGCCAAAGTGCTCAAGATCTACGTCGATGACGAGCCGCTGCTTCTGCCGATCGCCGACCTGGACGCCTATGAACGGACGCTGGACTTCAAGCAGGGTGTGCTGCGGCGGCGGATCATCTGGCGGACATCGGCCGGCAAGCGGGTGCAGATCAACACCACCCGGCTCGTGTCGTTCACCCAGCGGCACCTGGCGATCATGACCGTGACGATCACGATGCTGTCCGGGGAGGCGCCGATCGTGATCTCGTCCCAGGTCGTGAACCGGCAGGACGGTCGCGACGACTATTCGGTGACGACCAAGACGGCCGGGGGCAGCGATCCCCGGCGGGCGGAAGATTTCGATCGCAGGATCCTCGAGCCCAAATCCCAGTGGTGCGGTGATGGCCGACTGCTGCTGTCCTATCGGTGCGCGGAGTCGGGCATGACGCTCGCAGTCGGGGCGGATCACGCGATGACCACCGATAATTCCTATACGGAGTCCAGCACCGCCGAGCCGGATCACGCCAAGCACGTCTACAAGATCAACGCCCAACCGGGCGTACCCATTCACGTCGAGAAACTCGTTGCCTATCACACCTCCCGCGGGGCACCCGTGCGCGAGTTGGCCGACCGGTGTCAGCGTACGCTCGACCGCGCCCGGGAATTCGGTGTCGAAGCCATTCATGACGACCAGATCGCCTGGCTCAAGCGGTATTGGGAGGAATGCGACGTCGAGATCCCGGACCAACCCGCGATCCAACAGGCCGTGCGGTGGAACCTGTTCCAACTGGCCCAGGCCACCGCACGCGCCGAGGGGCAGGGCATCGCGGCCAAGGGCGTCACGGGTTCGGGCTACTCCGGTCACTATTTCTGGGACACCGAGATCTATGTGCTCCCGTTCCTGACCTACACGAATCCGCAGGCCGCGCGGTGTGCGTTGCGCTTCCGCTACACGATGCTCGACGCCGCACGGAAGCGGGCGACCGAGATGGCGGCGCTCGGCGCGCTGTTCCCCTGGCGCACGATCAGCGGCGAGGAGGCGTCGGCCTACTACGCGGCAGGCACGGCGCAATATCACATCGACGCGGACATCGCGTACGCCCTGATGAAGTATGTCCGGGCCACCGACGACCAGGACTTCCTGCACCACGAGGGTGCGGACATTCTGGTGGAAACTGCACGGTTCTGGGCCGATCTGGGGTTCTGGCGCAGCAACGGCGGGGACGAATTCCACATCCACTCGGTGACGGGGCCGGACGAATACACGACCGTCGTCAACGACAACCTGTTCACCAACGTCATGGCACGGGACAACCTCGCCACCGCCGCTCAGACGGTGCGGGAACTGCAGAAGAAGCAGCCGGAGGTGTACGCCCGCATGGCCACCCGGCTCGGCTTCGAGTTCCACGAGGTGGAGGAGTGGGAGCGCTGCGCCAACGCGATGTTCATCCCCTATGACGAGCGCATCAAGGTGCATCCGCAGGACACGCACTTCCTCGAGCGTGAGGTGTGGGACCTCTCCAAGACACCGCAGGAAAAGCTTCCGCTGATGCTGCACTATCACCCCCTGGTGCTCTATCGGTTCCAGGTCCTCAAACAGGCCGACGTCGTCGTGGCCATGTTCCTCCAGGGGGACGCCTTCACTCTGGAGGAGAAGCGGGCGAACTTCGAATACTACGACCCGATCACCACCGGTGACTCCACGCTCTCCGCCGTCGTGCAGTCGATCATGGCCGCGGAAACCGGCTATCCCGAGCTGGCGCTGCGCTATTTCTATGCGGGTCTCTTCGTCGACTTGGACGATCGCCACCGCAACACCGCGGATGGGGTCCATGTCGCCTCGACCGGTGGCGTGTGGTCGGCGTTGGTCTATGGCTTCGGTGGCATGCGCGACCACGGTGGCCGCATCACGTTCGACCCCCGGCTGCCCAAGAGTTGGTCCGAGCTGAAGTTCCGGATCCGCCTGCGGGATTCCCGTCTGCACGTCACGGTCCGGGCCGAGGAGATCCGCCTGGAGGTCGTGAGTGGTCCGCCGGTCAGCCTGTCCGTGCGTGGCCAGGACGTCACTGTGACGGCGGGGGAGCCGGTCGAGGTCCCGGTGATCCGGGGCAAGGATGAGGTGGAGGAGGACGAGCGTCGCAAGCTGCCCATGGTGGGTGGCCGTCGTGCGGATGGCTCGATCATCACCGCCAGCGTCCCCCGCTCGCGGGAAGGCTGACCGGGCGACTACGGTTGAGGTGTTGACATGCCGCGAGCCGGTGAGATCCAGGAGGTCCGATGCCCAAGAACAAGGAAACCAATCCCGCCCAGCCACTGCTGGAAACCAGCATGAAGGCGCTCTACGCGGCAGCGGGGCTGACCGATCTGCTGACCGAGCGTTTCAAGGAGTACGCGGAGGCCTATCAGGAAGAGGCCCGCTCCCGGCGCGCCAAGACGTTGGAGCAGATCAACCAGGCCACCGAACGTGCGCAGGAACAGTTCACTCACGCGACCAAGCAGGCGCAGGAAATGATGCGCCACACGCAGGAGATGGCGTTCAGCGCGCCGACGATGGCCCGCAACTTCCCCGACCAGGTGCAGGAGCAGCTCGAGGAGCTGTTGAAGGAGCTCAACCTCACGTTCGAGGAAATGGTCCGTCGCGGTGAAGCCCGACTGGCGGCGTTCCGAGGGAGCGCTGCCGGGGCGATGCGGGACACTGCAGAGACCGTTGAGGAAGCCGTGAACGAGGCAGCGGACGACGCTGCGGAGGCTGTGCAGGAGGCGGCGGACAGGGTCGATCCCGAGGGCGCACCCGAGCCGGACATGGTGTCGGAGGCCAGCCCCGAGGTCGTGGAGTCCGTCCAGGGCGAGGCCATCGACGAGGAGGCAGCGGCGGCGTCCGAGGCTGCGAGGGCCCAGGCCGAGGTCGAGGACGAGCCGAAGGTCACTGCCAAGAAGGCGCCTGCGCGGAAGACGGCCAAGAAGGCCCCGGCGAAGAAGGCTGCCGCCAAGAAGACGGCAGCGGAGCCCGAGGTCGAAACACCCGCGCCCGGGGACACGCCGGCACCGTGAGGTGATCAAACGCGGAACAACAAAAGGGCGGGACTCGTGCACGCGAGTCCCGCCCCTTCATGTCAGGGGGTTTCACCAATAGACGACCACGCGGTCGCCGACGCGGACCTGGGTGTCATAGAGCCACTGGATCCCCGCGTAGTCGCGGATGTTCACACAGCCACCCGACGCCCCGTTGTAGCCCCGTGCCGCGAAGTCATCGGAATAGTGGACGGCCTGGCCGCCGGAGAAGTACATCGAGAACGGCATCCGCACGTTGTAGATGTAGGACCATTCGTTGCGGATCTTGCGCGTGACGGAGAAGGTGCCTTCCCGTGTCGGGGTGGCGGTTGAACCGAAGCGGGCATCGAACTCCCGGATGACCTGACCGTCGATCATCCAGCGCAGCTTGCGGTCGGACTTGGAGATGCAGAGCACCCGGCCGGTGCGGCACCGGGCATCGACGCTCGGTCCGGGGCGGACGATGCTGTAGCGACCGTTGACGAGGCTGATGCGGCCCCGCTCGAAGTCCTGGGTCCAGCCACCGGCGACCGGTGTCTCATCGCCGATCGGTGCGCCGAGGGACCCGCCCTCATAGCCTTGCCGGGCGTACTCACCGAGAATCGCCCCACGCACACCGAACGCGCCGGTCGCCGGCTTCCAGATGATGATGCCGTTCTGGAAGCGGCTCACCCGCGAGCCACCGCGGCCGGCGAATTCGCTGGATGTCGGCAGACCCATGACGCCGCCGTCGCTGCCGAGGCTCGTGTACGCGACCCCGATCGAGCCATAAACCGCGTGGGCACCCGTGGTCGGGGACCAGATGATCCGCCCGGCGTCAAAGGTCTGAACGCGCGAGCCACGAGCGCCGGCCCTCTCGGCCGTACGCGGCAGGCCGAGCACACCGCGTTCGAAATTGTGGGCGCGGTAGTTCGAGAAGATCGCGCCATAGACGGGGTGTGCACCGGTGGCCGGGGTCCACAGGATCACTCCCCGCTGGAAATTCACCGCACGGGCACCGCGACCGGCGGTGAACTCGCTGCTGGTCGGCAGGCCGAGCACGCCGGCCTCGCTGCCCAGGGAACGATAGGTCGAAAGGATCGCGCCATAAACCGCGCGGGCGCCGGTGGAGGGGCTCCACAGAATGATGCCGTTCTCGAACCGGGTGATGCGCGACCCGGCCACGCCGCCGCGTTCCTCACTGGAGGTGGGGCGACCGAGCGTGCCGCCCTCCCAGCCGAGCGAGCCATAGGTGGCATAGATCGCGCCATAGACCGCATAGGCCTTGTTCGTCTGGTTGTTCATGATGATGACGCCATGCTCGAACCGGACGACCGTGGTGTTGTTCTTGCCGGGGAACTCGACGCTCAGCGCTCGGCCGAGGATGCCCCGGTGCGACTCATAAACAGCCTGGATGGGCGCGCGATAACCCGGAGCGGGGACAGCCCGCGGAGCGGCAGCCGGAGCGGGCGCCGGAGCAGGTGGTTCCTGTGCGGGGGGCTCCTCCACGATGCGGGCCCGGGACATGGGCACGCGCGCCTGTGTAGGTGCCTCCTCGGCCGCGCGGGTTTCCTCGGCCGCCCCGGTCTCCTCAGTGGCCGGTGCGGGTTCCTGAGCCGGCGCTGGTTTCTGAGCCGACGCGGTGGGATCCTGAGTGGCCGTTGCCGTGGTGGTGCTTGTCGGCTCGGGGTCGGTAGTGGGCGCCGCCTCCGCCAAGCCCGGGCTGGCCAGCAGCAGGGCCGCGATGGCCGCCGCGACGGTGGACTTCAGTGGGATACGCATCTCAGGTTCCTCGCTCGATGGTCGGCATGCACGGTACGCCTAACAGGGGGAGTCCACACGCCCGATCTCAGTTCCACTGTTATGGAACTGTGATCGACGTGCCTCGCCCAGGGTTTCAGCCCTTCTTGGCTCGGTTCCTGGTCTTGCTGCGGTCGTTGGCGGACAGCTGCACCTTGCGGATGCGCACGGCTGCCGGTGTGACCTCGAGGCACTCGTCCTCGCGGCAGAACTCCAGAGCCTGCTCCATGTTGAGCAACCGGGGTGGGATGAGTCGTTCGAGCTCCTCGGCGGTGGAGGAGCGTACGTTCGAGAGCTTCTTTTCCTTGGTGGGATTGACGTCCATGTCGTCGGGACGCGAGTTCTCGCCGACGATCATGCCCTCATAGACTTCCGCGCCCGGGCCGACGAACATCGATCCGCGTTCCTGGAGGTTGAACAGGGAATAGGACGTGACGACCCCGGAGCGGTCGGCGACGAGCGAGCCCGTCGGCCGGGTCCGCAACTCGCCCACCCACGGCTCGTAGCGTTCGAAGACGTGGTGCATCAGACCAGTGCCGCGGGTCTCGGTGAGGAATTCCGTGCGGAACCCGATGAGGCCGCGGGCGGGCACGATGTATTCCATCCGCACCCAGCCCGTGCCGTGGTTGACCATCTGTTCGAGGCGCGACTTCCGCGTACCCATCATCTGGGTGATCGTCCCCACGAACTCGTCCGGGATGTCGATCGTCAACCGCTCGACCGGCTCGTGCAGCGTGCCGTCGATCTCCTTGGTGACGACCTGGGGTTTGCCGACGGTGAGCTCATAGGACTCCCGGCGCATCATCTCCACGAGGATCGCCAGCTGCAGCTCGCCGCGGCCCTGGACCTCCCAGGTGTCGGGGCGCTCGGTCGGGTTGACCCGCAACGACACGTTGCCGATCAGCTCGGCATCGAGCCGGGCTTTCACCAGGCGGGCGGTGAGGTTCTTGCCGACCTTGCCGGCCAGCGGAGACGTGTTGATGCCGATCGTCATCGAGATCGACGGCTCGTCGACGGTGATCAGCGGCAGCGGCCGCGGATTCTCCGGATCGGAGAGCGTCTCGCCGATGGTGATGTCGGGGATGCCGGCGATCGCGACGATGTCGCCGGGGCCGGCGGAGTCGGCCGGTTTGCGCTCCAGCGCCTCGGTCATCAGCAGCTCGGACAGCTTGACGTTGCGGATCGTCCCGTCCGCACGGCACCACGCGACGGTCTGGCCGCGGCGCAGCTCGCCGGCGACGATGCGGCAGAGCGCGAGGCGGCCGAGGTAAGGAGAGGCATCCAGGTTCGTCACGTGGGCCTGGAGTGGGGCTCCTTCCTCGTACGCCGGCGCCGGGATCGTCGACATCAACGTCTCGAACAGCGGCTCGAGATTGTCGGAGTCGGGCATTTCCCCGTTGGCGGGCTTGGTGAGGGATGCGCGCCCGGCCTTGCCGGAGGCGTACACCACTGGAAAGTCGAGCACCGAGTCATCGAACGAGTCGTCGAGCAGATCCATGAACAGGTCGTAGGTCTCCTCGACCACCTCGTCGATCCGCGCATCCGGCCGGTCGACCTTGTTGACCACGAGGATGATCGGCAGCTTCTTCTGCAGTGCCTTGCGCAGGACGAACCGGGTCTGGGGGAGCGGCCCCTCGGACGAATCGACGAGCAGGATGACTCCGTCGACCATCTCGAGCCCACGCTCGACCTCGCCACCGAAGTCCGCGTGACCAGGGGTATCGATAATGTTGATCGTCACCGGCTGGCCGTTGACCACGTGCTGGACGGCGGTGTTCTTGGCGAGGATCGTGATGCCCTTTTCCCTCTCCAGGTCCATCGAGTCCATCACGCGGTTGTCGACGGCGGACCCTTCCCGGAAGGCGCCGGACTGCCACAGCATGGCGTCGACGAGAGTGGTCTTGCCGTGATCGACGTGGGCGACGATGGCGACATTCCGCAGGTCCGAACGGACGGGCATGGGCGTGTTCTTCCTCTAGAGAGACGTGCGGAGTCTAGAGGAAACGGCAGACACTCTCAGAGTCGTCGTACGCCGCCGTCTGCGCCGGGCACGAGCGGGAGGGGTGCCCGCTACCTCGACTAGGCTGGATGTTCCAAACCCACCAGGGAGCGCAGGCCTGATGAGCACCAATCATGGAGAACCGGACCCCCAGGAGTGGCCGACCTATCCCGGCATGCCCGTTGACCCGGGTCAGCCGTCGGCGCATCCGCGGCCGAGCGGTCCGCTGGGCGCGTCCCCCGATGGCCGGCGTCCCTATGCGGAACCGGATGCTCATGCGGATGAGGCCTATCGGGCCTATCAGGACTATGCGCGCAGCCGGTCCCCCCGGGAGCATCAGCAACTGCGGCCCTATGGCCAGGCGCCCTATCAGCGGCAGCCGGCGAATGATCCCTCGACGTGGCTGCAGAACAAGTGGACCTGGATTATTGGTGGCATCGTCGCGGTGTTCGTCATTACGGGTATCGCTAGCGGTGAGTTCCCGTTCGGTGTGCTGATCTTTGCCTTTGTGGTGTGGCAGATTCTCAAGCACCGCCGCAACAGGTGAACAGCCCACGAACCGTCAGGGTGTGGGTTCGTCTCGCTCCAGCAGCTCGAGCAGATAGCGGCCGTAGCCGGACTTCAGCTGTGCCTCACCACGCTGGCGCAGCTCATCGTCACTGAGATAGCCGAGACGCCAAGCGGCCTCTTCGGGGCTGCCGACCAGCAGCCCTTGCCGGTTCTGCAGCGTACGCACGAATTGGGTGGCGTCCTGGAGGGACTCGAAGGTGCCGGTGTCCAGCCAGGCAGTGCCACGCGGCAGGATCGAGACCTTGAGCTCCCCTCGCTCCAGATAGATCCGGTTCACGTCGGTGATCTCATATTCGCCGCGGGCGGAGGGCGTCAGGCCGGCGGCGATGTCGACCACCTGGTTGTCATAGAAATAGAGGCCGGGCACGGCGTAATTCGATTTCGGTTGCGCCGGCTTCTCCTCGATGGAGACAGCCATCATGGCGGAGTCGAATTCGACGACGCCATAGGCGGTTGGGTCGCTGACCCAGTACGCGAACACGGCGGCACCGTCGAGATCGTTGAACTCCCGGAGTTGGGCGCCCAGCCCGTAGCCGTGGAAGATGTTGTCGCCGAGGACGAGGGCGACCTTTTCGTCGCCGATGAATTCCCGGCCGATGATGAAGGCTTGGGCGAGCCCGTTCGGCTCGGGCTGCACCGCGTACTCCAAATTCACCCCGAATTGGGACCCGTCGCCCAGCAACCGCTTGAAGAGTTCCTGCTCATGGGGAGTGGTGATGATCAGGATGTCGCGGATGCCGCTGTGAATGAGGGCGGACAGCGGATGATAGATCATCGGCTTGTCATAGACGGGCAGCAGCTGTTTGCTGACTCCGATGGTCAGCGGGTGAAGCCGGGTGCCGGAGCCGCCGGCCAAGATGATTCCTCGCACGGAGCCGATTGTGCCACGCCCTCTTTTTTCATTGCTTGCGGGCGAACCGCCCAATGGCTGCCCCGGAGGGTTGACGTTAGGCTGCGGCCATGAGTGGTGGTGCCTTGCGCGTGACCGAAACCGACATTCCCGGGCTGCTGATCATCGACCTCCCCGTGCACGGGGACGCTCGGGGATGGTTCAAGGAAAACTGGCAGCGCGAGAAGATGGTCGCGCTCGGGCTGCCCGACTTTCAGCCTGTCCAGCAGAACGTGTCCTTCAACGAACAGGTCGGGGTCACCCGGGGGGTGCATGCCGAGCCGTGGGACAAGCTCGTCTCGGTCGCGCATGGGCAGATTTTCGGCGCGTGGGTGGATCTCCGCGAGGGCGAGTCATTCGGCCGTTCGGTGACCGTTGAGTTCGGCCCGGAGAAGGCGGTGTTCGTTCCGCGCGGGGTGGGCAATGCCTATCAGACTTTGGCGCCGCAGACGGCGTACGCCTATCTCGTCAACGACCACTGGACCGCAGAGGCACGCGACTCGTACACCTTTTTGAACCTCGGAGATCCGACCGTCGCGATCGACTGGCCGATCCCGCTCGCCGACACCATCCGTTCGGAGGCGGACCTCAACCATCCGGTGCTGGACGCCGTGATCCCGGCCAAGCCGCTGCGGACGATCATCATCGGCGCGAATGGCCAGCTCGGTCGGGCCCTGCAGGCGGCACTGCCCAACGCGGAGGCCGTGACACGCGAGGAGCTGGACCTCACGAATCCGGAGGCCTTCGACTGGTCGGGAGTTGGCACGATCATCAATGCTGCCGCCCACACAGCTGTCGATGCTGCGGAGAGCGAACGGGCGACTGCGTGGGCGGTGAATGTCACTGGCGTACGCAAGCTCGTCGCCATCGCCCGCAAACATCGGGCCACGCTCGTCCACGTGTCCTCGGACTATGTCTTCGACGGCACCCGTTCCGAGCATCCGGAGGACGAGCCCTTCAGCCCCCTCGGCTTCTATGGCGCGACCAAGGCGGCCGCGGACGAGCTTGTGGCGACCTGGGACCGGCACTACGTGGTCCGCACGTCCTGGGTGATCGGGGAGGGCAAGAACTTCATCGCCACGATGGCCGGCCTCGCCGAACGCGGGATTGAGCCGACGGTGGTCGCGGATCAGCATGGGCGACTCACCTTCACCGACACTCTGGCTGCCGGCATCGTGCATCTGCTGCGGAGCCAGGCCGACTTCGGCACCTATAACCTCACCAATTCCGGCCCCGTCCAGACCTGGGCGGACATCGCGGCCGACGTCTATGAACTCTGCGGCAAGGACCGATCGGCGGTTACCCCTGTGACGACCGAGGAGTATGCGGCCGGTCGCGACATGGCGCCCCGACCCGAGTGGTCGACGTTGCCGCTCGACAAGATCTCCGCGACCGGATTCCAGGTGCCCGCGCCGCCCGACGGCCTGGGCCTGTCCTGATCGCAGCCACACGCAACGAGGAGCATTGTGAGTCATCTGCTTGTTACTGGAGGAGCCGGGTTCATTGGCTCGAACTTCGTCCACACTGTGTTGGGGACCAGCGACGACACTGTGACGGTGCTCGACGCGCTCACCTATGCGGGAGACCGTCGCACGCTGCAGGGGGTGCCGGAGGAGCGTCTGACGTTTGTCCACGGGTCGATCGCCGATGCGGAGCTCGTGGACCGGTTGGTCGCGGGGAGCGATCTGGTGGTTCATTTCGCGGCGGAGTCCCACAACGACAATTCCTTGCGGGACCCGAGCCCGTTCATCGACACGAATGTGGTCGGGACGTTCAATCTGCTGGAGGCCGTGCGGCGGCACGACATCCGGTTCCACCACATCTCGACCGATGAGGTCTATGGCGATCTCGAGCTGGATGATCCGGAGCGGTTCACCGAAACGACCCCTTACAACCCCTCGAGCCCCTATTCGGCGACCAAGGCCGGGTCGGACATGCTCGTGCGGGCGTGGGTGCGGTCTTTCGGGATCCGCGCGACGTTGTCGAACTGTTCGAACAACTATGGGCCGCGGCAACACATCGAGAAGTTCATTCCCCGCCAGATCACGAATGTGCTCGATGGGCGTCGGCCGAAGCTCTATGGCCAGGGGTTGAACGTGCGTGATTGGATCCATGTGGACGATCACAACACCGCGGTCTTGCGGATCATCGAGGCCGGGCAGCTGGGGGAGACCTATCTGATCGGTGCGGATGGCGAGAAGAACAACAAGTCGGTCATCGAGTTGATCCTGGAGTTGATGGGTCAGCCCAAGGATGCCTATGACCACGTTGCCGACCGGGCCGGCCACGACTTGAGGTATGCCATCAACTGGGACCGGCTCCACGACGAGCTGGGCTGGCAGCCGCAGTACCGCTCCTTCGAGGAGGGCTTGGCCCGCACGATCGAGTGGTATCGGGAGAACGAAGCCTGGTGGCGCCCGGTCAAGGACGCGATCGAGGCGCAGTACGCCGAACAAGGCCAGTGAGGTGTTCAGGACGTTTTTATCCAGCGCCGTGCCCAGAACAGGACGATGATTGGCGGCACCGCACAAAACCCGTAGCCTCGGAGCGTGCGTATAGCTGTAGTGGGTTTGGGTTATGTCGGGATGGCCAGCGCAGTTCTGCTCGCTGAGCGCCATGAGGTTGTGGCGGTGGACGTCAACGCCGAGCGGGTCCGGGATGTGATGGAGCGCCGGTCCCCGATCGCCGATGCGGACATCGAGGACTTCTTGGCGACCAAGGAGCTCAATCTGACGGCGACGACCGAGCTGGCTGAGGCTTTGCCGGCGGACTTCGTCGTGATCGCGACGCCCACGGACTATGACACCGAGACGCAGTTCTTCAACACCTCGACGGTCGAGTCCGTGATTGCGGGTGTTGCAGAGCACGCGCCGGAGTCGGTGGTGGTGATCAAGTCAACGATTCCGGTCGGCTTCACCGAGCGCGTACGCCAGGACTTCCCCCAGCTCACCATTCTGTTTTCGCCGGAGTTCCTGCGCGAGGGGCAGGCGCTGTTTGACAACCTGCATCCCTCGCGGATCATCGTCGCGGACCCGGGCGAGGCGGCCGAGACGTTCGCCGGCTTGCTGAAGGAGGCCTCGCTCGACGAGGACACACCTGTGCTGTTCACGGGGTCGGCGGAGGCGGAGGCGATCAAGCTGTTCGCCAACACCTATCTCGCGATGCGGGTGGCCTATTTCAATGAGCTGGATACATACGCCTCCACCCGCGGCCTCGATACTCGTCAGATCATCACCGGTGTTGGGCTGGATCCCCGGATCGGTGACTTCTACAACAACCCATCCTTCGGCTACGGCGGCTATTGCTTGCCGAAGGACACCAAGCAGTTGCTCGCGAACTACAAGGACGTACCCCAGACGCTGATCCAAGCCATCGTGGAGTCGAATGCCACGCGCAAGGACTTCATTGCCCTCGATGTCATCGCGAAGAAGCCGAAGGTTGTGGGCATCTATCGGCTCGCGATGAAGGCGGGTTCGGACAACTTCCGCGCTTCGTCGATCCAAGGGATCATGAAGCGCATCAAGGCCAAGGGGATTCCCGTGGTGCTCTATGAACCGCTGCTGGAAGAAAAGTGGTTCTATCGCTCGGAGGTCATGACTGACTTCGAGGAGTTCAAGGCGCGTTGCGACGTGATCCTCGCCAACCGGATGACCCCGGAGCTGGAGGACGTGGCGACGAAGGTCTACACGCGTGACCTCAAGGGCCACGACTGAGTGCTGGAGCTTTCCCCAGCCGACGAACGAGTCCTCGACGTGGCTGCAGAACAAGTGGACCTGGATCATCGGCGTCTTGGTCATCATGGACTTGGCCAATGGGGATTTTCCCTTCGCCCCATTGATTTCGCTCTCGTGATCTGGCAGTCGCTCAAGCACCGCAACAAGTGATCGAATGACTCCGGTACGCCCCAGTCGCCGACGCCTGCGTGGGCACCATGCGTTTGGGGACTCGTCGCCGCAAGGCGTGGAGGTATGTGCGTCGGCCGAGATCAACCTGAATGATGTCTCGCATTTTGGCACCGAACTCTCAGCAAAATTTGGCTCGATGCTACCTGCGTTGGTGAATTCGGGCGCACGCTTGGTTTTTGCCTTCGTATCCTTCGTGACGATCGTCACGGCTGTCACGATGATTCCAGCCACTGCCGTTCCTGTTCAGAGCTGGTGGGTGATCGCCATCATCTGCTTTGTCGGCGTGTTTAGCGGCTCGGCTCATCCAGAGTGTCGTCGGGTGCGAGAAAGGGCTTGGTCGAAATAAGTGCGAGTACTTTTTACCACCAATATTCCCACCCCCTATCGAGTCGACTTCTTCAATGAGCTGGGCCGCAGTGTCGATCTGACAGTCACGTTTGAAGCTGCCACTACGAAGACGCGCGACGCTGACTGGCTCTCGAAGGACATCAGGAATTTCCAAGGGATATATCTCAAAGGCGTCCGGCGGCCGGGCGCAAGATATGCACTCTGCCCGGGAATCGTTCCACTTCTCGAAAAGGGCTCCTTCGATGTGATCGTGTTGGGCGCGT
>DUOB01000157.1 GCA_012839035.1 Propionibacterium sp. | reverse complement strand
TCCACGGCTGGCCCGGCCTTCGGGCCGATGACCTCGCCGTCCTCGCGACCGAGACCGCGACCCAGGGGCTGTCGGCCGGCTGAACGCGGCAGCTGCCCCCGCTTGCGGAGAGCTAAGGTCGTTCCTCGTGACTTCCGAGAACAACCAGTGGGTGGTGACCCTCACCTGTGATGACCGGCCCGGCATCGTCCACGCCGTTTCCGCAGCCGTCGTCGCCGCCGAGGGAAACATCAACGAGCTCCAGCAGTTCTCCTCCGACTCCGGACACTTCTTCATGCGCCTGCAGGTGGAGACGGCGGCAGCGGAGGAAACTCTGCGTACGCTGCTCGGCGAAGCCGCCCGGGAACTCCGCGCGGAGTGGCGACTCGACCACGTCGACCGGCGGATCCGGACACTCGTCCTGGCGTCCAAGGCCGGCCACTGCGTCAACGACCTGCTGTTTCGCCAGCGGTCCGGCTGGCTGCCCGTCGAGATTCCCCTCGTGCTGTCGAATCACCCCGACCTGGGTCCCCTCGCCGCGTTCCACGAAGTGCCGTTCGAGCACCACCCGGTGCTGCCCGAGACCAAGGCCGCCTTCGAACGCCGCATCCTCGAGGTCGTCGACGAACAGGACATAGAACTCGTCGTGCTGGCTCGCTATATGCAGATCCTGTCTCCCGAGCTGTGCGACGCGCTGGCCGGGCGAGCGATCAACATCCACCATTCGTTCCTGCCTGGTTTCAAGGGCGCGAACCCCTATCGCCAGGCCCACGCCCGCGGGGTCAAGCTCATCGGAGCGACCGCCCACTTCGTCACCTCGGACCTTGACGAGGGACCGATCATCGAGCAGAACGTCGTGCGGGTTGACCACAGCAAGTCCGTCCGCGAACTCGTGGCGATCGGTCAGGACGAGGAATCCCGCACGCTCACCGAGGCGGTGAAGCTGTTCGCCGAGCACCGCGTCCTGCTCGACGGTGCGCGGACCATCATCTTCCGCTGACCCGTCAACGGGACGTCACGGATCGAGGTGCCCGTCCCGGATCGCCTCTCGGATCAGCTCGGTGGCGGTGGAGACCGACCGACCGAGCTCCGCGTAACGTTTCGTTGCCCGGAGCAGATAGGTGTTCACCGTGGCTTCCGCCACCGGAGGTTCCATGCGGTGACCCACCGCCTTGCGAGGAATGCCGGACGCCAGCAACTTCAGCGTCTCGAGCTCTCGCTGGGAGAGGTGCGCGGCCAACGTCTTGTCCCTGGCCAGCAGGTCCGCCAGCTCGCTGCTGACCGCTGCTTCGCCCGCCACCGCGAGGTCGATGGCATCGAGGAGGGTGGCCGGCGAGTCCGCCTTCAGCGCCAGGCCACGGGCACCCGCCGCGAGCGCCCTGCGGATCGGCACGGGGCGGAGCTCCGAGGTGTACAGCAGGCAGGGCACGCCCAGTGCGGTCAATCTGGTCACCGTGTCCGCCGCTGCGCTGTCATCCGCAAGGTGCAGATCCAGCAGGACCAGGTCCACGGGGCTGCGTTCGAGTGCGCTGAACAATTCGTCGGCACGGGTCACCGCGACATCGAGGCGAAGGCGATCCGGGTGGTCGGCCGCGATGGCGGCCAGCCCCCGCAGCATCACAGCGTGATCGTCGACTGCGGCGACCCGGACGGGCTGTCGGAAAGCTCCCGGGCCGACCTCGGAGACTGCTCCTTCGTGGTGATCGGGGGTTGGTTTCGGGCCGTCAGGCGACACCATGTCTCGTTCTCCTCCAGATCCACGGCGGAACAGGCCCGCCACTCCCGCAACTTCGCGGCGGTGGGCTCCTGGATCACCAGGCCCACCTGACCGAACGCACTCAGGAAGGCAGCTCCCACCGCGGGATCGTGGGCGCCCAGAGCGGACAACAGGACCGCGGCCTCACCAGTCGCCGCGGCACGCTCCGCCGGTGGAATGCGGAGCTCGAGCTGCCACCCGGCCGCGCGTACCCCATCGACGGCGAGCGCCAACGGGTCCCCCGCCGCGCCGAACTTCAGTTCGTCCCGTACGCCGGCCTCCAGCCGGAGGGCCTGCCGCTGCACTGCCGGGTCGTCGAGGTCCACGAGACCGTCCGCGACCGACTGCAGGAACGGACCGACCCGGTCGCGCGTGCGGCGGAGCCGTGCGTCCTCGGCGCATTCACGGTTGGTGAGGTGGCGGAGCCGCAGCCGGCTGCCCAGGGTGGCGTCGCGGGCGGCGAGCGTACGCCCCACGAAGCGACTCAGGACCGCCTGGGGCGCGAGCACCCCCAGCACCACGAGCGGCGCGATCAACGCACCCGACAGGTCGCGCGTCAGCGACTCGAAGCCGAAGCGGGCCGAGCCCAAACCGAACAGTGCGAACCACACCACGAGCACCGCCGTCAGCGACCAGCGCAGACCGTGCTGGATGGCGATCACCAACAACAGGGCGGACACGCCCCCGACGAGGAACAGATGATGGCCGTTCGTTGTGTCCGGTGACAGCGCAAAGATGTTCGCCGCGAAACCGGCTACCGCACCCAGCACCAGGACGGCATAGGACCGCAGCGGAGCGCGACGCACGCCCCGCAGAACAGCCCACACCCCGCAGCACAGGAAGATGAGGAGGCCCGCCAGCGCCAGCATGGGAGTGTCCACCTCCGGCAGCATCAGCAGACCGAGACCGGTCGTGCAGACCAGGCCCGGAACAACCATCGGCGCCATGGCTCGGGTGAGCTCGCGCCAGGTCGAATCCACCCGGTCGGCTGCGGGTCGGCCACTGCACAGTTCGACCGTCGTGCCGACCTTCCCGGACCGGATCGTGACAGCCCCACCGATCTCCGCCATGCGGCCGGCCACCGAGTGGGTGAGCCCGGTGCCCCACCTCGCGGCGGCCGGCATCCCCCGCCCGCCGTCGACGATCGAGACGACCACGCCCGACCCTCCACTGCGGACCCGGATGCCGGCAGCATCGGTGCCGGCATGGCGTGCCACGTTGCGTACGGCCTCCGCCGCGGCCGCAACGAAGGCCTCCGTCATGTCCGACGGCAGCTTGGGAGCGCGACCGGACACTCGGACCCGCACCCCCGCGAGTCCGTCGAGCCGCTCGAGCCGAGCGGTGAGATCGTCCGCCGGCGGCGCGGTGGACCCCACGTCACCCGCCTGCAGACGCGCAGCCGTGCTCCCTGCGAGTTGCCTGACCGCGACCGGGTCGCCCCAGTCGGGCTGGGCGACAGCGCGGAGCGCGTGGATGACATCGTCGTGGAGGAAGCGGACCACACGACGAGAACGCGCCGAGGCGGCATCCCCGGCAGCTTCCTCGTGCAACGCTTTCACCCGATCCTGCTCGGCCCGGTCGCTGCGAATGGCGACACGTCGGACCGCTGCCACCCCCAGGACGGCCGTGAGCACCCACTGACCGCTCACGACGAGATCGGCGAGACCGACCCGCCACCAGGTGCCGCTCGACCCGACGCTCCACGTCCGGAGCACAGCAAACAGGGCCAGGCACACACCGCCGATCCACCACCGCCACCGGCTGCCGAACGCAAGCACCCAGCAGAGGACGATCGCCAGGATCGACGTCGGCCACCAGTCGCCGGTCGTGCCCACTTGTGGCCGGCCCGCGGCGTACGCCAACAGGAGACCGAGCATTGACACGACGACGACCACTTCGAGGCACCAGTGGCGGAGCGCACGGAGCAGCAGGATCACCACCACGACGTGCAGGAGCCCGATCGCGATGAGCGCGGATTGACCGAGCACGGTCAACTGGGTGAGCTGGGCCAGAAAGCTCCGGGACGCACCGAACAGGGCTCCGATCGCCGGCACCGCCACTGCCCAGCGCGCACCCTTGTCGAGCATGCGCGCCCACCCGTTCCGAGACACGTGCCCCCCAGCCATCAACGAAATTCACGGAAGGTTCCACCAATCAGCCAATCAGCATCTGGCGCTCTGACCTACCGGATGTCATCTATTTGTCCGATCGCCACTCCCGCTGCCCCACCAGCGGCCACGCTGGTAGCGTCAGGTCTGTCCAAACAAAGGAGTTGAATGTGACGAAGAGCCCCGTCAAGGTCGCCGTGACAGGCGCGGCCGGCCAGATTTGCTACAGCCTGTTGTTCCGGATCGCGGCCGGTGGCCTGTTGGGCACGGACCAGCCCGTGTCGCTGCACCTGCTGGAGATCACCCCGGCGCTGAGGGCGCTCGAAGGCGTCGTGATGGAGCTTGAGGACTGCGCTTTCCCCACGCTGGACAACGTAGTGATCGGCGATGATGCCAACAAGGTCTTCGACGGCGTGAACATCGCGCTGCTGGTCGGTGCCAAGCCGCGCGGCAAGGGCATGGAGCGCGGGGACCTTCTCAGGGACAACGGGGGCATCTTCGCCCCCCAGGGCAAGGCCCTCAATGACCATGCGGCCGACGACATCCGCGTCCTTGTGACCGGCAACCCGGCCAATACCAACGCCCTGATCGCCATGCACAACGCTCCGGACATCCCCAACGAGCGCTTCAACGCCCTCACGCGCCTGGACCACAACCGCGCGATCTCGCAACTGGCCGCCAAGCTGGATGTGCCGGTTACCGACATCAAGAAGATGACGATCTGGGGCAACCACTCCGCCACCCAATATCCCGACCTGTTCAACTGCGAGGTCGGTGGCAAGAATGCCGCGGAGCTCGTCAACGATCAGGCGTGGCTCGCGGACGACTTCATCCCGACCGTGGCCCAGCGCGGCGCCGCCATCATCGAGGCCCGCGGGCTGTCCTCGGCCGCATCGGCGGCCAACGCCACGATGGACCACATGCGCGACTGGGTCCTCGGCACCCCGGCGGATGACTGGGTCTCCATGGCAGTGCCGTCGGACGGCTCCTACGGTGTGGCCGAAGGCATCATCTCCTCTTTCCCATGCACTGTTGACAACGGCGAATACAGCATTGTTCAGGGCCTGGAGATCAACGAATTCTCTCGTGAGATGATCGATGCGTCAGTAGCAGAGCTGGTCGAGGAGCGCGACACCGTGAAGGACCTCGGACTGATCTGAGGAGCGAAAGCCCGAAAGCGGACGTTTCAAGTCCAGCAAGCGAACTGCCCGGGGATGGGCAGTGACACCCCACCGCCCTGCCCATTAAGGTCAGGGCCACATGCAAGGAGGCTGTAAGACAACTATGAGCGACGAGCGCAAGCCCTTGATCATCACTGGCCGCGACGAACTGCTGGAGTACGCCGGCAAGGATCTCGGCACCAGCGAATGGGTAACCGTCAACCAGGCCGACATCAATACTTTCGCCGAACTGACCGGTGACGACCAATGGATCCACGTCGACGAGGAGCGCGCCAAGGCGGGCCCCTATGGCGGGACGATTCAATACGGATTCCTCACCCTCAGCAAGGCCACCGGTTTCCTCTGGGAGGTCTGCCTGGTCGAGGGCTTCGATGTCATCCTCAACTACGGTCTCAACAAGGTCCGTTTCCCGGCTCCACTGAAGACCGGCCAGCGCTATCGGATGCACTCCAACCTGGCCGAGGTCAACGACCTCAAGGGCGGTGGCGTCGAGACCATCTACAAGCTGACCTACGAAGTCGAGGGCGAGACCAAGCCCTGCTGCGTGGCCGACATGGTCTTCCGTTACTACAACAACTGACACGCGCCTTTGCCCGGGGCCCTCGCCGGTGCGGGGGCCCCGGGCGGATCAAGCACGATCAACACAAGTTCCGCACAGGGGAGGAGGGTGCCCATGGCAACCCGGAAACGAACGAGCACGCCCCCGAGTCAGGAGGCGACACCGTCGCCCACACTGGCTCCACCAGTCGCCAAGGATCTCGCACCGGAGGTCTTGGCAGCATTGGACATCAGCGACATCAGCGGCAACCCGCCGGAGTCGTTGGAAGGGCGAGATCCGGAGTTTTTGAAGAAGCTCTATGAGGGCGTTGTCCGCGCACGCGCCTTCGAGGATCGCATGCATTCGATGTACCGCGCAGGTGATCTTCTCGGTTCCTATTACTCGGGCAACTGGCACGAGGCAATCAGCGTCGGCACGATGGCCGCGATGACCCCGGAGGACTATTTTGCTCCTCTGCACCGCGACGTCGGCGCACATCTCATGCGGGGCATGCCACCCGAGCAGATCATGGGCTCCTTCATGGGCAAGGCGATCGCGCCGACGGGCGGCCGTGATGGCACCCTGCACTACGGCCGTCTCGACCTGAACACGTATAACCCGCCGAGCCATATCCCGGCCAACTATCCGGTTGCCACGGGCATGGCCTTTGCCGCCAAGTATCGCGGCGAGGACCGAGTCGCCGTGGCGATCTGTGGCGACGGATCCACCTCGCGCGCCGATTTTCACGAGGCTGTGAACATCGCCGCCGTGATGCAGCTGCCGATCGTATTCCAGGTCCAGAACAACCAGGTCGCGATGGGAACCAAGCTGTCGATGCAGACGCGTTCGTCCAGCTTCGCGATCAAGGCTGTCGCCTACGGCATCCCCGGCATCAAGTGTGACGGCACCGACGTGGTGGCCGTCTATGACTCGATGAAGGAAGCCGTTGATCGTGCCCGCGCCGGCGGTGGCCCCACCATCGTCGAAGCAGTGACCATGCGCATGCACGGCCACGCCGAACACGACTCCGCAGACTATGTCGACCCTGCGCTGAAGGAGGAGTGGGGCAAGCGGGACCCGGTCGAGCTCTATGAGAAGCGCCTCATCGAGGCGAAGGTCATCACCGAGGAAGAGGCTGCGGAGACCCGCGAGGACGCACGCAAGTGGGCGATTGCGGCTCGCAAGATCGCGATATCCGCTCCGATGCCCGACCCCAGCAACATCGAGGAAGGTGTCTATGCCGACTGAAGAGAAAACCACGTACACCTACCTTGACGCGATCAGTGCCGCGCTCGCCCACGAGCTCGACACCAATGAGGATTTCTTCCTGATCGGCGAGGATGTCGGCGCATTCGGTGGCCCCTTCAAGGTAACCAACGGCTTCCTGGAGAAGTACGGCCCGAAGCGGATCATCGACTCACCGATCGCCGAGACCGGCATGGCCGGTCTGGCTGCGGGCGCTGCCCTGGTGGGCCTGCGTCCGATGGTCGAGTTCCAGTTCGCGGACTTCATCTCCTGCGCCTTCGACCCGATCATCAACACGATCGCACGCCACCACTGGCGGACCGGCGATGCAATGCCGCTGGTCCTGCGTGCGCCGTTCGGCGGACGACTGCGAGCGGGCCCCACCCACTCGCAGAGCATGGAGTCCTATTTCGCCCATGTGCCCGGTCTCAAGATCGTCATGCCCGGCACCGCGGCCGATGCGGCCGGACTGCTGATCGCGTCGATCCGGGACAACAACCCGGTGATGTTCTTCGAGAACAAGTATCTCTACCGGCGTCTCACCACTCCGGCCCCGCTGTCCTTGGAGCCGATCGAGCTCGGCAAGGCCAACGTCGTCGCCGAGGGCACCGATCTCTCCGTGATCACCTACTCCGCCGGCGTCCACCAGGCAGTGGATGCTGCGGAGGAACTCGCCAAGGACGGCATCTCGGTGGAGGTCGTCGACCTGCGAACGATCAAACCGCTCGACACGCAAACGATCGTCGACTCGGTCAAGAAGACCTCGCGTGCCGTCGTCCTGCACGAGGCCGCCGAGTTCCTCGGCATGGGCGCGGAGATTGCTTCGGTGATCCAGCGGGAGGCGTTCTGGTATCTCGACCAGCCGGTCGAGCGCATCGCCGCCCTGAACACCCCGACCCCCACGAGCCCCCCGCTGGAGGACGCGGTGATTCCGCAGCAGGCCGAGATCGTCGAGACCATCAGAAGGGTGGCCAAGGCATGACTCAATATGACATTTGCGTCCTGGGCGGAGGCCCCGGCGGTTATGCCTCGGCTCTCTATGCCGCTTCGGCCGGACTGAAGGTTGCCATCGTCGAGAAGGACGTCTTCGGCGGCTGCTGCCTCAACCGTGGCTGCATCCCGGCCAAGGGCCTGTTGCAGGCGGCCGAGGTCTATCGCGCCGTCGGACATGCGGACAATTTCGGGTTCGAACTGCCCAAGGGCGAGACGAAGATCGATTGGCCTGCGGTCAACAAGCGCAAGAGTGGCATCGTCAACCAGCTGGTGAAGGGTCTTGAAGGCCTGATCAAGCGCCGCAAGGTCGATATCTATCGCGGCAAGGGCACCATGAACGCCGACGGCAAGATCGTCGTCGACGGTCAGACCATCGATTCCAAGAACACGATCATCGTGTCCGGCTCGGTGCCCAAGTGGTTCCCGGGCATGGAGCCGGGGCCGCGCGTGATCACGTCCGATGAGGCCACCAACTCGACGTGGGAGTCACTGCCGAAGTCGATCGCCGTCATCGGCGGCGGTGTCATCGGTGTCGAGTTCGCGTCCGTCTATGTTGACATGGGAGTTGAGACCACTCTCCTGGAGTTCATGGACGACCCGATCCTGCCGCTGGGCACGGACCGCGAGGTCGCGAACACCGTCGCCAAGAGCCTCCAGAAGCGGGGCCTCAAGGCAATCGGCGGAGCCAAGGTCGGTCAGCTAAAGGACAACGGCAAGACCGTCACCGTTCCCTATGAGAAGGGCGGCAAGCAGGAGTCGATCGAGGTCGAACAGGTCCTCGTCGCGGTCGGCCGCCGACCGCTGTCGGAGGATCAGGGCTTCGAGGAGGCCGGGGTCAAGATCGACGACCGTGGCTTCGTCGAGGTCAACACGGACACGATGCAGACTTCGAAGCCGAATGTGTACGCCGTCGGTGACGTGGTCAACACACCGGGCCTGGCCCACGTGGCCTATGCCGAGGCAATCGTCGCAGTGAAGCACATTCTCGGCGAGAACCCTGTTCCTCTGGACTATGGCAAGGTGCCCAACATTGTCTATGCCCATCCGGAGATCGCTTGGTCCGGAATGACCGAGGAGCAGGCCAAGGCCGCTGGCATCGACTACGAGGTCAAGAAGCATGGTTGGCCGGGCAATGGCCGATCCATGATCGTCGGCGAGACCGAGGGCATGGTGAAGATCATTGCCGAGAAGAACGGCCCGATCATCGGATTCCACATTGCCGGCCCCTGGGCCTCGGAGTTGATGAACGGTGGCTATTACGCGGTCAACTGGGAAGCCACCCCGGAGGACCTCGGACACCTCATCCACGCTCACCCGACCTTGGCAGAGAACATCGGCGAGACGGTGATCACCTTCTCCGGCCGCTCCCTGCACAACTAACCCACGCGAAACACCACGCCCGGCCCGCCTCCTCGCGGGCCGGGCACAACACAGGAGACGATCAATGGCAGACGAAACCTGGGTCGTGACAATGCCCAAGCTCGGTGAGACCGTCACCGAGGGCACGATCGGCTCGTGGCTGAAGAACGTGGGTGACACCGTCGAGTTCGACGATCCTCTGTTCGAGGTCTCGACCGACAAGGTTGACTCGGAAATCCCCAGCCCGTATGACGGGGTCATTCTCGAGATCTACGTGCAGGCCGGCGAGACCGTACCCGTGGGCACCGACGTTGTCCGGATCGGCCCGCCCGGGTCCACTCCGGGCGCCGCTGCTCCCGCAGCCGAGGCCCCCGCAGCCGACGCGCCCGCAGCCGATGCGCAAGCCGGAGAATCGGCC
>DUOB01000156.1 GCA_012839035.1 Propionibacterium sp. | reverse complement strand
GTCGCGATTTCAATTCCGGCCCGCTCGAGTGGAGCCCGGCGACCCGAACGCGCCGGGCGAAACCCTCTTGGTCGGGGCGCTAAGGTTGGGCGGTCCCGCCCCCTCGATCAGGAGAAGTGCCCGTGTCCGAGCTCGCCAGGATGTCCCAACTGTTCGTCCGGACCCTGCGGGAGGACCCGGCGGATGCGGAGGTGCCCAGCCACCGCTGGCTCACCCGGGCCGGCTATATCCGCCGCGTGGCGCCCGGCATCTATTCCTGGCTGCCGCTCGGCCTGGCCGTCCTGCAGAACGTGGAACGGATCGTCCGTGAGGAGATGGACGCGATCGGGGCCCAGGAGGTGCGGTTCCCGGCGCTGCTGCCCCGGGAGCCCTATGAGGCGACCAACCGCTGGACCGAATACGGCGACAATCTCTTCCGGCTCCACGACCGCCGTGACGGCGACTATCTCCTCGGGCCGACGCACGAGGAGATGTTCACCCTCCTCGTGAAGGATCTCTACTCGTCCTACAAGGACCTGCCGCTGTCGCTCTATCAGATCCAGACCAAATATCGCGATGAGGCGCGCCCCCGCGCCGGCCTGCTCCGGGGCCGCGAGTTCGTCATGAAGGACTCCTATTCGTTCGACGTGGACGAGGCGGGCCTCCAGCGCTCCTATGACGCGCACCGTGCGGCGTACATCAAGATCTTCGACCGCCTCGGCTTCGACTATGTGATCGTCCGGGCCACCTCGGGGGCCATGGGCGGATCCGCGTCGGAGGAATTCCTCGCGGTGGCCGAGAACGGGGAGGACACCTTTGTGCGCTCGCCGGGCGGCTATGCGGCCAATGTCGAGGCCGTACGCTTCACCCCCGCCGATCCGGTGCCCTTCGACGGCATCCCGGCCGCGCACGTGGAGGACACTCCGGACGCCGCCACGATCGAGACCCTGGTGGCGGTCGCGAACGAGCTGTTCCCCGAGGCCGGCTATACGGCTGCCGACACCCTCAAGAACGTCGTGGTGATGCTCGTCCACCCGGACGGCACGCGCGAACCCCTGGTGATCGGAGTCCCGGGCGATCGGGACGTGGACGCCAAGCGCCTTGAGGCGACGGTCGAACCCGCGGAGGTCGAACCGTTCACCGAGGACGACTTCACGGCCTTCCCGCAGCTCGTGCGCGGCTACATCGGCCCGCAGGCGCTCGGGCTGGACGAGGAGGGCCACGGAGTCCGCTACCTCGTTGACCCCCGTGTGGGCGAGGGCACCCGCTGGATCAGCGGTGCGAACGAGGACGGCAAGCACGTGTTCGACCTGGTCTGCGGTCGCGACTTCACCCCCGACGGCCTGATCGACGTGGCCGAGATCCGGCAGGGTGACCCGGCTCCCGACGGATCCGGTCCCATGGAACTCGCCCGCGGCATCGAGATGGGCCACATCTTCCAGCTGGGCCGGAAGTACGCCGAGGCGCTCGGGCTCAAGGTGCTCGATCAGAACGGCAAACAGGTCACCGTCACCATGGGCTCCTATGGCATCGGTGTCTCCCGGGCAGTGGCCACGATCGCGGAGACCACCTGTGACGACAAGGGCCTGTGCTGGCCGCGCGAGCTCGCGCCCTTCGCGGTGCAGATCCTTGCGACCGGCAAGGGCGACGAGATCCTCGCCAAGGCGACGGAGATCGCCGAGGCCCTCGCGGCGCGTGGCATCCGGGTGCTGCTGGACGACCGCAAGGCGTCCCCGGGCGTGAAGTTCGCGGACTCCGAATTGCTGGGCATGCCGACGTCCGTCGTGGTCGGCCGCGGTCTGGCCCATGGGGTCGTCGAACTGCGGGACCGCAGGACCGGCGACAAGCAGGAGATCCCCGTGGACACGGCCGTCGAGAGGATCGTCGCAGAGGTCACGGGCTGAGCCGGGGAGAGTCGGGCACGCCCGTCCGATCCGGACCGGCGTGTTCCCTCCGCTGAACGAGCGGTGGACCGGGTTGCGCACGGCCCGGCCCGGGCGGAGACTGCGCAGGTGACCGAGCTGCTCGCCCTCCCACCGGCCGTCATCGCGGCCCTGGTGGCGGCGGCTTTCGTGGCCGGCTGGGTGGACGCCGTGGTCGGTGGCGGTGGGTTGATCCAGTTGCCCGCGCTGCTCATCGGGCTGCCCTCGGACACCCCCACCGCGCAGGTCCTGGGCACCAACAAGATCTCGTCCGCCGCGGGGACGCTCACCGCCACGATCACCTATGCCCGCAGAATCGCACTCCACGCGCCGACGCTGATTCCGTTGGTGCTGTCCGCGTTTGCCGGATCGGCCGCCGGGGCCGCCATGGCGCGGCTCATTCCGAAGGCCGCGCTCACCCCCATCGTCCTGGTGGCTCTGGTTGCGGTCGGGTTGTTCACGGTCTTCCGGCCGGAACTCGGGCTGGTCCACCAGCCGCGGCACTCCGGCATCGCGGAGATCACCCGCACCGCCGCGATCGGCGGCACCATCGGCCTCTATGACGGGATCCTCGGTCCGGGGACCGGGTCCTTCTTCGTGATCGCCATGGTGGCCGTCCTCGGATATGGCTTCCTCGAGGCCTCCGCCAAGGCCAAGGTCGCCAACCTCACCACCAACATCGCGGCGATCTCCGTATTCGGTCTCAACGGCGAGATCCTCTGGGCGGTCGGTGCCCTGATGGCGCTGGCGAACCTGTCCGGTGGGTGGCTCGGAGCGCGGACCGCCCTGCGCAACGGCAACGTCTTCGTCCGCCGGGTCTTCCTCGTCGTGGTCGGCGGGCTCATCGTCAAACTCGCGTTCGACACGTGGCAGCAATTCGGGTGACGCGAGCGCTCGTCGCTGCCCGCGGTTCGTGCCGGTCAGCCGGGCCAGCCGGGCCAGACCACCAGTGGCCCGCCCCAGTCGACCGCGAGCACGACGGACTGCTCCAGACTGTCCAGCGCCTGCCCGCGGGCATCGGAGTCGGTGGCGGCGGCGAGCCAGGCGCCGGCGAAGGGCGCGTACGCCACCTCCATGCGCCACAACAGCTCGGCCGCACTGTCCCGGTCGGTCGGATCGTGGGGG
>DUOB01000007.1 GCA_012839035.1 Propionibacterium sp. | reverse complement strand
CCGGCGGTGGTCGTGAGATCAGGGGAGGTGGAAGTCATGGTCCTTTAGTCTAGGTTGGTCCCAGCGTGGAATTGAAATGAGTCTAATGCAGTTGGTTGAGCCGGTCGAGAGCACGCCGCAGGCTCGGGACATTGTCCGCGGCGCGCTGTATGTCCCAGTGGCGGAGGGCGAAGTCATTCATCATTGTCGTGAACTCCGGGCCAGGGGACATGTCCGGGCGGACGAAGCGCTTCCGAAGGGCTGTGGGGGAGTGCCGGTGGCTCAGCTGGAGGAGGAATCGCTTGGGATCGCCGAGCTTTTCCGGCGCCGCAGGGATCCGGGTACGCGGGACGCTGAAATACGCTGCCACCCCGTCCGGGTCACCGAGAAACCAACCCTCGGACATGGTGTGCACGATCCTGAACACAAAATTGTCGGGTTCTTGTTCCGTGGTCGAGTGCCCGGACAGCGAGGTCCGCAGGTGCACGGGGCATTCACCATCCGAATCCCGCAGGATCAACCACGCACGGTCCCCGTAGCGGGCGGCTAGAGCATACCGGTGAATGGCGGGATCCAGGCGGGACTTCCCGCTTTTCGGATACCCTGAGCCTATCTCGTGCCCGGAGGCGACGATGAGAGCCTGGGCGAGGCCGAGGTCGGAGGATCCCTCCACCACCGTGTTGATGATCATGACCTCAGCCCGCCAAAGTCCGTGGCAAAGTGCCGAGATCGCAGGGGTCAATCAGGCCGGCCACAATCTCCGCGCGGGGCAGACCTGCCTTGAGCAGCGGCTGCGCCTCATCGACATTCGCGAGCACATCGGCTTCGGTGCCGTTGTCTCCGACGGTGAGGACGAGAACCTCACAGGGGTGGACGCCTTCGTCATCCAGAAGGTCAGGGGAATGGGTGGTCATGAACACCTGCAGATCGTTGCCACGCTGCGCCGCCGCCAGCATCGTCGGCAGGGACCGGACTATCGCCGCATTCAGGGAGAGCTCGGGCTCCTCCAACAGCAGCAGCCCGCCTGAGGTGCGGGAAGAGATCACCGCCCACATCAGGCCGATGAGACGAAGCGTTCCGTCCGAGAAGTCCGACTCCTGCTGGAGTGCAGGACTTCGGCGCCAGTTCCGGTATCCGGCCACGAGGTGCGGTTGGCCTGAATCGTCGACCTCGAGATCCAAGGACTCGAACTGCGGTACCGCTGTCTGGAGAACTTCCTGGATCGTCGACAGCCACCTGGAGCGGATCCGCGGCGGCGTGGAATTGATGGCGGCGAGAAAACCACTGCCATAAGGTTCGTCATGACGAGAGCCCGGCACCGGCTCGCGAATCGCCTGCGGCGAGAGATGGAAGTAGCGGATGGATTTGAAATAGTCGGCGATGGCCCGGAAGGACTTGTTGGTGAAGATCTGCTCCAGGTGAGTCTGTGTTAGCAACTCCGGATCCTGCTCATCGTCCTTATTGGGGCGCTGGAGAATAACCTCCCCGTCGCGGGTCACCTTCTCTGAATCGACCAGAGGACGATGATGGCCCCGTGGCTCACTCTTGATGGACAGCTCGTAGTCCCAGGCCACGTCATCGTCGACAAGCGAAACTCGAATTCGCAGTCTCCCGTTCGCATTATTGCGACCGAACAAACTCTTCACCTTCGACATTCCGCCCCGGCTGTTGAGCGCTGCCGCCAGGCCGCCACCATCGGCAGCGATATCACCCAGGAAACGGAACAAGTCGAGAAAATTCGATTTGCCCGAAGCATTAGGTCCCACCACGATGAGTCGGTCCCCGACGGCGAAATTGAGGGTGCGAAAATTGCGCCAGTTGTCCACGGACAGTGACGTGATCTTCAATGCGACTCCTTACAGGGTGAGGGGGACAGGGAAAGCCCGGTTCCTCCGCCAGTGTAGCCGGGGAACCGGGCTCCGAGCTTGCTCTG
>DUOB01000155.1 GCA_012839035.1 Propionibacterium sp. | reverse complement strand
GGGGATCCGCTGAGGAACCCCCGGTCGCGAGCGGAGTCGCTCAGCGCTTGACCGTGATGTGCACGTGGTCACGGTGGTTGGCGGTCACGGAGCCACGGTCGGCCATGTGACGCCAGCCCTCGCTGGAGCGGGCGACCGACCAGATGCGCTGGTTCCAGATGATGTAGTCGATGTTGAGCGCCTGGGCGTTCGAGCGGGTCCACTCGGCCACCCGGTCACCCAGCGCCGCGTTGCTGTAGACCATCACATCCAGCGCGCGCCCGGACGGGTGATCGGGCAGCGGGTCCTGACGCACGCCATAGATGGTCCGCACCTCGGGGAACTGCTTGTCGAGCTGCGCCAGCAGTTTCTGCGAATTCGGGGTGAGACCCGGCAGCTTGAACCGGGAGCTGGTGGCGGCTGCCGGCTTGTCGGGCGAGGCTGTGGTGGCCTTGGTCGTCGAGCTCGTCTTGTTGGAGGTCGTGGTGGCCGTGGGTGCCTTGCTCACGCTGGCGACTGCCTTGTTGGCGTTCGTTGGGCTGGAGGCATTGCTCTCGGGTGCCTTGGCGCTGAGATAGCGCGAGGTCACCCAACGCACGGTGCCCTTGTGAACGATCTCGGCCCTGCCGTTCATCTCGCGCCCGGTGATCCCAATGGAGGATCCGGTCGGCACCGTCCCATAGCTGACGAACTCGGCGTCGGGAGAGTCACGGAGGAGGAGATCCGCCGTGGCATAGACGGTCCCCACCGTCCTCGGCAGCGCCGCAGTCGGCGGTTTGGGCACATTGGCCGAACCGGTGAGATAGAGGCTGTTGACCCACGCGACCTGACCGTCATGAATGATCTGGGTGCGGCCGCTCTCCGTCACGCCGGTCAGGTTCAGCTTCGTCCCGGCGGGGACATTGGTGATGACCTCGAAGTCGGCGCCCGGGGTGGTCCGGACGAGCAGCTCAGAGGTGGCGGTCGCCGTGTCCTTGACTGCAGGAAGCCCCGGCTTTGCAGGCCGAGGCTCTTCGGGCTTGGTCTGGCTGAGATAGCGCGTGGAGACCCAGCGCAAGTCGTCGCCGTGGACGATCTGGGCGTAGTCGTTGGCCTCGACCCCAGTGGTCTCCACCTTGGCGCCGCGCTTCAGAACCGTCTCGACCCGGAACGTGAGCCCGGCACCGGCGCGGACGTTGAGGGGTGCGGTCGTATAGGCGGTCCCCCGCGTGGCGGGGATCTCACCGCTCGGCGTATTCCCAGCGCCGATCGCCGTCAGATAGGCATCCGACACCCAGCCTTCCCGGCCTTGATAGGTGATCGGCATCCAGCCGTCCTGAGCCGGTCCCGTCGAATCGATCCGGGTGCCGGCGGGCAGTGCATCAAGAATGCGGTGGTTCAGCCCTGGTCCGGAACGGACGTTCAGACCGGATTTTGCTTGCACGGAGAACGGGTCGGCGGTGGCGGAGGCGCTGTAGGCGACGCTGGCGACAGCGCCGAACGTGGTGATCATGATGGCGGCTGCTCCGAGAGCAGTCGCCGAACGCACACGGCGTAGCAACTTCACTGTCTTCCCCTTCGGCGGCAGCCCGCCTCTTGTGCGGGCGCAAGCCGGAGCCGTCACCCACTCGATGTCCGGCCACGGAGGGGCCGACTGTCGACCGGGGCAGTGGGGTGGCACCCGCTTCCCAACAGGTGCCTGACGTGCCCAGCAGCTTCCCAACTGCTGGATCCATCGCAGCCCGGAGCCCCACTTGCTTCCCAACGAGTGGCACTCCCGCCCCGGACTTCAGGGAATCTAACGAGGCCTCCATGTCGCTGCAATCCCGTGCACAGTGTTCGAACGTCCTGGCAATACGACACGCCGATCGTGAAGCGGAGATCACACGAGTGTGATTTGCGCCTCGACTAGGTTCGGCACATGGCCGTCGAAATGACCCCGGAAGAGTTCGAACACCACGTCTCGGAGGCTCTGGATCTCGTCCCGGAAGAGCTGCTGGATCTGGTCGAGAACTGCGTGGTCCTGGTCGAGGAAAACCCGCCCGACGAGATGCCCGGCATCCTTGGTCTTTATGAAGGAATCCCTTTGACAGAAAGGAATTTCGGATACTCGATGGCGCTCCCGGATCGCATCTTCATCTTCCGGAACCCGATCCTGCGGGCCTGCCGATCCAGAGGGCAGGTCGTGCGCGAGATCCGCGTCACGGTCATCCATGAGATCGCCCATCACTTTGGCATCAGTGACGCGCGGTTGCACGAACTCGGCTATGGCTGATCGGGGCTCTCTGCAGTGATTCTCGCTGCGACGGAGTGCTTGGGAAACAACTCTCAAGGTCTGGCTGAGGCTAAGGCTCTTCGGCTTGAGGGTTTCAGCCTGCCGGTCGCAGGAGGCGGGAGTTCTTCGTGGTGCTCACCCAGAGTGCGACAGTGCCGAGGTGTTCGTCGGGGACCCACCCCGACTGCAGATCGATGCGGGTGATCAGGGTGGCTCCGGCGGCTTCTGCGATCTCTGCAAGGACAGCGGGTTCCGCAGTGGCCGCCACGAGCTGGACGGTGCGGTGGAGATGATTGACGATCAGCGTCGTCAGCGTCTCGCGATCGAAGGAGGGGGCGACGATGACGAGCGGAGTCCCTGTGCCGGCTGCGCGGTCCAGGACCGTCAGGATCTCCCGCAGCGTGTGCACGGACTCCCCGCACACCAGGACCCGCGCGTGCTCGACGACGGCCCACCCCGTGTCCGGGTCGCTCACCAACTCCTGGGCGGCGAGCCGCGCGTTGAAGACGGGGGCTGCGGGGAGGCGTACCTCCAATGCCGCTCGCTCCGCATCAGCCAGCGGGCGGTGGCCGTGGGGCGGGTGGGTGATGACGTACGCAGGGTCGGTGCCCTTGAGCCCGGGGATCGCGCGATCCGGTGGGCGAGTGATCTGCTCGGCACGGCGGCGGTTGCGCTCGCGGTCCCAGAGCGCGCCGAACAGGATGACGGCCACGCCCACCGTCATCATGATGACGAGTCCGACTTGCCACGCTTCCATGGGACCTCCGCTTTCGATCTGCGCGCGCACCACCATTCTCCCGGCCGTCGGGCAGTGCGGAACAGTGCCCTTGCTAGCGTGTAGTCCATGGCCGAGCGCATCCCCGTCCTGGTCGTGAACGACCCGGAGAAATCTGCCGAGTTCTGCACCGAGGTCCTCGGCATGCGGCTGGAGAGCGGTGAGCCCGAGTGGATTTTCGTCATCGGCAACGAACGCTTGCGCCTCGTCGCGGAGACGCGCGTTGACCTTGAGCTCGGCCAGTCGGCGAAGGCCGGCTCGACCGCCTGCCGGCTCCTCGCGCCGAACATCGCCCTCCTGCATGAGCGGTGTGAGCTCCACGATGTGGTGGTGAAGAAGCGGCACCTCCGCCGAACGCGCTGGGGAACGGAAGAATTCACCGTTGAGGACCCGGACGGCAACAGAATCACCTTTTGGACGGTTTTTGTCACGTGAAACCGTTCCAGTCGGGGGGCCGCAGGGATATGTTGTGCTCACCATTCTCACCGGGGGGCCATCATGATCCGTTTCCGCGCTGCAGCCATTGCCGTCACCGCTTCGCTCGCCCTGATCGGAGCCGCCGCCCAACCCGCGGACGCGGGTCCGATGACACCCAACCGCGGGCGCTATGCGGCGTTGGGTGATTCGTACGCCGCAGGGGTCGGCAACCAGCCCCTGAAGAACGCAGGTGTCTCGCTCCGTTCGGCCGCGGCCTATCCCGTCCTTCTCGCGGATCAGGTCAACAAGGTGACCTTCCTCGCGGTGAGTGGAGCGACGACGGGCACCGTTTCGGCGCACCAGGTGCCGCAGATCCCGCGGTCGGTCACCCAGGTCACGCTGACCGCCGGCGGCAATGACGTCGGCTTCGGGATGATCGCCATGGCGTGCACCAGTCCGGACGCCGCCACGCAGTGCGGGCCGGCGGTCGCAGCCGCGCAGGCACGGTTGCCGCAGATGACCGCGGACCTGGCCGCGCTGATCCAGCAGGTCCAGGATCAGGCGCCGCGCGCGGAGATCTATGTCACCGGCTATCCGATCCTGTTCCAGTGCGGTCCGCATCCGGTCCTCGGGACCGTCGATGCGGCCAACCAGCAGCTCAACCACGCGATCCGGGCCGTGGCTCTGGCGCAGGGCGCGACCTATGTCGATGTGACGGACGAGTTCGCCGGCCACGGGCTGTGTCAGGGACCGAACAGCTGGATCCTGCCCGCCGGCTCCGTCGCCCCGCTGCACCCGACCGCTCGCGGGCAGCAGGCGTACGCCGACGCCATCGAAGCGACCGCGTTCACAAGCGCTGCGGAGAGCTGAGCGGGGAATATGGGGTGCCCCCAGTGGGACTCGAACCCACGACCCGCGGATTAAAAGTCCGCTGCTCTAACCATCTGAGCTATAGGGGCCCGACAAGCATACCGAAATCGGCCAGCACGTTTTGCCAGCGCCATCGGCAGGCTCCGGGCCCCGTCGGGCCGCCACGCCGGCTATTCCGGACGGTTGCCGGTGTGGCGGCTCATGAGGAACGGGGTGGTGATGCCGTCATACATCAGATGCGTCATCAACCCTTCCCGCGCGTGCCGCAGGTTGTGGCAGTGGTCCATCCACACCCCCGGGTTGTCGGCCACGAAGGCGACTTCATAGGTCTCCCCGTCCTCGACGTTGAGGGAGTCCACGTGCCATGGGCTGCCGGTGGCGGGCACTCCATCTCGGCTCAGCACGGTGATGTGGTGACCGTGCAGGTGCATGGGGTGCACGTCACCGGAGTCGTTGCTGATCCGCATGCGGACGATCTCGCCCTCCCGGACCATGAACATCGGGACGTCGGGATAGATCCTGCCGTTGATCGTCCACCACAGCCCGGGGCGGCCGTCGAGCAACCCGAAGCGACGCCCGATCCGATAGTCGAACACGCGCGCCGCGTGCTCGGGATCGAATCCCAGCGGCGCGGGGGTGCCATAGCTGAGGAGATCGACGCGGTCGGCGGGGACCGGCGTACCCTCCGGCCCGCCCTCACCCACCACAATCCCCGCGCCGGGCACCTGAACCCGTGCGCCGCCCTCCGGGACGATCACCTCGAGGTCGGCCCGGGCGCCCGCGGTGAGCGTGAGCCCACGTTCCCGGACAGGGGTTGGCCCGGTCAGATCCCGCCCGTCGATGGCCAGGACGCGATAGTCGGCGCCGGCCACCCAGACCGGCATCGGGCCGGGATCGGTGTTGATCATCCGGATACGCACGCTGCTGCCCGGTGCCGCCGGATGGTGGAGTTGGGCGTTGAGGGTACGCCGGCCTGCGTAGGTGTGGATCACCGCCGTGAGCTCGGCATCCGTGGTCGGTCCCGAGGCGGGCAGGACGACCAGCGGGCCGAGCAGGCCACCGGTGACCTGGGGGTCGGAGACCTGATGGGAGTGGTACCAGAACGTCCCCGCATGCGTCGGCACGAAACGATAGACATAGTCCTCACCGGGCAGCACCGCATCCTGGGTGACTCCGGCGACACCGTCCACACCGTTCGGGACCTCCAGCCCATGCCAGTGCAGCGTCGTGCCGTCGGTGATGTTCTCGTTGCGCAGCCGGACCTCGAGGAGCTCGCCCTGCGTCACGGTGATCAACGGCCCCGGAGACGTCCCGTTGAGCGTGAACCCCGGCACCGTCGTGCCG
>DUOB01000154.1 GCA_012839035.1 Propionibacterium sp. | reverse complement strand
GATGGCGCCCCAGCCGGATGACTCGATCTGCGATCCGGCGTGCGGCACTGCGGGATTCCTGGTGGCGGCGTCGGAATACATCCGCGAGCACCACCCGTCCGCTTTGCTCAACGCCGCTCAGCGCACGCATTTCCACGAGTCGATGTTCCATGGCTATGACTTCGACTCCACCATGCTGCGCATCGGGAGCATGAACATGCTCCTGCACGGGATCGAGGCGCCCGATATTCGTTATCGCGACTCGCTGTCGGATGCACGGCCAACGGGGTCATGGAGCCGGGCTGGCTGTTCGAGTCACCCTTCACCGATCACGCGCCGACCGGACCGGACCATGTGTTCCCGGAAGCTGACGTCGACGTGATCGTCGACATCCTGCGTGACGTGAAAGCCACCGCAGTCCCGACAGACGTGGCCTGATCCGTGCCTGCACCTCAATCACCACAGAGCGACTGGACGATCCGTCCTGTCACCACGGGTGAGGGCCCGGCCGGACGCCTCGGCCGCACGGGTTTCACCCTGGCCGCCGTCGGTGACGACGACACCTCCTTCGGCATCGCCCGAGTGCTCGAATCGGACGGTTGCTATCACCTCCTCGAGGTCGCCGTTGCTCCCGGCAAGCGCCGTTGGGGAATCGGCACGGCGCTTGTCTCCGCCGTCGAAACGGAGGTCGTCAGCCGCGGTGCTTCGGCGCTGACGCTGGTCGCGCCCACTCCGGAGGATGTCCGGTTCTTTGCTCGGCTCAGATTCGTGGAGATCGGCCAACTGCCCGTGGCGCTGCGACCGCTGCAGGGGGACGGGGCCACACCGTCCGGGCCCTCCGGCGGCGTGGCCATGACCAAATCGTTGGCGCCCGACGTGCCACCACGACCTGCCGTGAGCGTGATCCCGCTCCGGGACGGCCCCGGCGGGCTCGAGGTGTTCGCCCAGCACCGCGTGGGCACGATGGACTTCGCGGCCGGGGCCGTCGTGTTCCCCGGTGGCCGGGTGGACGAGGCGGACTACGCGACCACGCTCGTCGTGCCCACCGACCAACAGCAGGCCTGGTCGCAGACTTTCCTCCCCGCCGCGAACGTCCTGGTGACCGCCGGGATCCGGGAGGTCGCCGAGGAGTGCGGCGTACACCTCGATCCCACCACCCTCGTCCCCTGGGACAACTGGGTGACCCCACCCGGCGGACGGCGACGCTTCGATGTCGCGTTCTTCGTCACCGCGGTGGGGATGGCGGATTCGGAGCGGTGGGGCAATACGACGACCGAGGCCGTCCGCTCGGTGTGGGAGCCGGTCACCGGGTTGCTCGCCGCGGAGACGGCCGGCGCCGTCCGGCTCATGCCGCCCACCAAGGCGCTGCTCACCGAGCTCGCGGAGTTCACCACCAGCGCCGACGTCCTCGCCCACTCCCCGCTGATCACCGCCGTCCTCGACGACGAACCGCCCAGACCCCGGCCGCCGGGTCGGCTGCAACGCTGAGTCGTGGCAGGATGCACCCTCACCAACGGAAAGCGGGAAACGTGAAGATCACCATCGTCGGCGGATCGAAGGGTACTGGCGCCAAGCTCGCCGAGGCGGCACGCGACGCGGGACACCAGGTCACGGTGGTCTCCCGGAGCGGGACGGCCCCGGATGGTGTCGAGCGGGTGACGGGCAGCGCCGTGGATCCGGCAGTCGTCCGGGAAGCGATCAGCGGCGCCGATGCCGTCGTGGTCACCGTCGGTGGCGCGAAGGGCGTTCCGGATCAGCGCACCGCCGTCACCCGGGCGGTGATTGCGGGGATGCGGGAGATGGGGGTACGCCGGCTCGTCATCCAGTCGTCCGTCGGCGCGGGAGACTCCGCGTCCCAGCTGCCCACTCCCCTGCGCCAGTTCATGTCGATGCTGCTCGCGAAGCCGCTGGCCGATCACACCCAACAGGAGGCCGCCGCGATGGCCTCCGGTCTCGACTGGACGATCGTCCGGCCGACAGGGCTCACGGACAAGCCCGCCCTCGGTGCATGGCGTGCGCTGGAGGTCTCCGATCCCGGCCACCTGCGCGGCTCGATCCCGCGAGCAGATCTTGCGGCCTGCCTTCTCGGCGTACTCCAGGATGACGCGACGATCGGCAAGGCGATCGGAGTGAGCAGCGCGTGACACCCCGCTCGCAGGCTCTCACCGCAGGTGGGCGATGACCTTGACCTCGATGAAACACCCGGGCTGGTGGCCGATCATGTGCGCACCGGTCGCCGTCCACGTCGGATAGAAATCCGAACTCGTGATGTAGGCGTCGCGGACCTCCATGTAGAGCGGCAGGTCGCGCATGTCGGTGTGGAACGTGGAAACATCCACGATGTCGTCGAAGCTCGCACCCGCGGCGTCCAGGATCCTTTTGATGTTCTCGAAGGTCTGCACGAACTGCCCACGCTTGTCCTCGACCAGCTGCTTGTTCTCGTCCCGTCCGACCTGCCCGGAGACGTACAACACATTGTCGACCAGGACCGCCGGCGCATAACGCATCTTGTCGTAGTTCTCCTGCATGCCGTCGGGAATGATCACCTTGCGCTCGGACATGGTGGGGCTCCTTCTTCGTCGGGTCGAGGCGCGCACAGAATAGCGCGAAGGACCGTGGCTCAGCCGGTCACCGCGTGCGCCTCGAACGAGACCGGGCCCGTCGTCCCGGCGGCGGGCCGCTCTTCTGCTTGCCCTTGCTCTGGGTGTTGTCTCGTTGCTTCGGCGAGCGTGCATCACGTTCGCGGCGGGTGCGGGAGCTGTTGGCGGTGCGGCCGCGTACGATCCCGATGAACTCCTCGATCAGGGGATGGTCGTTGTCCTGACGCCACGCGAGCATCATCTGCGCCGGACGGGCATCGGTGACCGGGCGATGCACAAGGTCACGGCGGCTCGCGCCGCGGGCCACGGACATCGGCACGAGGAGCACCGCCCCCGCGTTCACGCGGTCGATGGCCACCTGGTCCACGTCGGTGAGCACGGTCTCGTCGGCGAGATCCGCGGTCGTGATCTGGTCGAACGCCGCAATCGGGTGTTCCTTGCTGACCCACGCGACCATGACCTCCTCGTACAGCGGGATCGCGTGCAGCCCGTCACGATCGAGCGGAAGGCGTGCAAAACACAGGTCGGCCTCACCCTCGTCGAGCACCCGGCGGGCGTCCCCCTCTGCCACATCGACCACTTCAAGGCCGGCGGTGAGCCGCTCGGCCCATCGCGTACGCCACTTCGTCAGCGTCACACCGGGAACATGGCCGACGCGCAGGACATCGGGGGCCGAGGAGTCGTTCACCCCGGCACGGTAGCGCGGGCGGTTACGCTGCGTCTGTGAGTCAAACGATGAAACCTGCGACGGCGGCAAAGAAGCTCGGCATCCTGCTGACAGCAGCGCCGGACGACTTCCAATCCACCCCGATCACGCGCGAGGAGCTCGATGCTCTCCGCGACAACCCGCCGGAGTGGCTCGTGGACCTGCGGCGCAACGGACCGTTCCCGCGCGATGTCGTGGCCGCCAAGCTGGGCGTGTCCAAATCGGGGCTCGCCCGTGGGGGACAGACCGATCCGTTGGACGCCGATCAGATCGGTGAGCTCCTGGCCGACCCGCCGGCATGGCTCGTGCGCGAGCGCGAGACCCTCCGGGACACCATCGCCGAGAATCAGCGGCTTCGCGAACGCTGAGCACGGTCATGCTGCGAACCTGACGCGACGCATCCGGCCCGACGACGTCACTCCCCCGCTGCTGCGCGAGGAACAGCAGGCATAGACCTCGACATGTCCTCCAGGTGCGCAGGCGATGGCTAGGCTGACCTCATCGGGGCAACGGGGCCCCGGCATGCCGAGGAGGACTCCATGACCGACGACACGCCCACTCCCCGCATCACCGTGACCGGCGGACCGCTGATCGTGAGCGGCGGTGTTCCCTTGGTCCGCGCCTCGATCAGAGTTGAGGAGAAGCACTCCGCTGACTGGGAGTTCGGGGCAGCCATCGACACGGCTGAACATGTCCAGGACAACGGCGACGTCTGGCTGTGCCGCTGTGGGCATTCGAAGACCAAGCCCTTCTGCGATCTGACCCACCGGGAGATCGGCTTCGACGGGACTCCGAACGCACCTGCCGGCACCTATGCGGAACGCTCGGAATCGATGCCGGGGACCGGAGTGGTCGTCGGCGATGATCGGTCGATCTGCGAACACGCCGGGTTCTGTGCCAAGCATCGCGACAACGTCTGGAAGATGGTCAGCCGCACCGACGACGAGGCCGTCCGTCAGGAGATGACGGCGATGATCGACCGTTGCCCCTCGGGCGCGCTCACCCACCGGCAGGCCCCGGACGCCGAGAACGACGAACCGGACTATCCGGTGCGGATCGCGGTCGTGGACAACGCGTCCTATTGGGTCACGGGGTCGGTGCCGGTCGAGATCAAGGGCGGTGAGCCGATGGAGGCACGGCCACGCATGACCCTGTGCCGCTGTGGCGAGTCGGGGATCAAGCCCTTGTGCGACGGCAGTCACAAGAAGGCGGGATTCACTGACAGCTGAGCACAGCAGCGCGGCAACGCGCACGTGCGTGGAGCGCCGCGGTCATCCCAGCCGCGCCGCCACCTGCCGGGCCAGGTCGTCGAGCACGGCGCGGAAGAGGGCGTCGTCGCGATGGCCGAGCCAGTTCAGGCTCGCCCCATAAAGCTGAGCCATCGTGGCCTCGGCGATCACGGCGGCGTCGCTGTCCCAGCCGAGTCCGCAGCGGTCGCCGATGACGGTGATCATGTCCACCATGAGGCGTCGGTATTCGAGGTGCATGGCTTTCGCGATCTCACCGAGCGCGGCGTCGCGGACGCCCATCATGGACAACTCCAACTGAACGGCCTCGAGACCCGGCTCGGCGATCACGGCGTCGGCGTAGTCGGCGAACAGCGTGGCGAGCGCGTCCCTGACGTCGGCGACACCGGTGATCGGGCGCTCGAGCAGGGCGACCGCGAGATCGGTCAGATGTCCGAGATCCAATCCCATCACGGCGCGCAGCAGTTCGTTCTTCGAGGAGAAGGCATAGTGCACGGATCCGTGCGGTACGCCGGCCTCCTTCGCCACGGCGCGCGTGGTGAGCGCCCAGGCCCCGTCCCGGGCCATGACCCTGAGGGCCGTCTGGGTGAGCTCGCGTCGGCGCTCCTCCAGGGGCACGTGGGGGCGGCGTACGGGAGTCACGGCGCATCCTCTCCCCTGTCGGCACCCGCCTCCGCCGGGACACCACCGTGGTCCCGGGTCGGCACGGAGGCCCGCCCCTGGTGGGAGGCAGGGCCATCGGTGGGCTGGGCCACGCGACTTTCCGAGCGCAGGCCACGCCAGGCCAGCACCAGCGTGAGCGAGGCGACTGCGATGCACGCGAGCGAGACGAGATCCATGCCTGCGGTGAAGGCGGCGTCGGCAAGCGCGCGCAGGGCGGCGCCGTCCGGGATGGTCTCGGCGATCTCGTGGGCCGCGGCCAGGGTCTGCGAGGCGGCCTCGGCGGAGGCGGCGTCCATGCCGGTCAGCGACTCGGACTCCAGCACTCGCGCTGAATAGACGGCCATGCCGAACGTCCCGAGCACCGCGGTCCCCATGGCCCCGCCGAACTCATAGCCGGTCTCCGAAATCGCCGCCGCAGCCGAGGCGCGGGACGGAGGGGCCGCGGTGAGGATCACGTCGTTCGTGAGGGTCTCGGCCAGGCCCACGCCGATGCCCAGCAGTGTCGAGACGAGCGCGAACACCGCCATGGTGGTGGCGGTGTCCAGGAAGGTCGCGGAGACGAATCCGCCGATCACGAACACCAGGCCGAGCATGATCACGCTGCGTACGCTGATGCGCCGGGCCAGCAGCGGGGCAGCCAGGGTGCCGACCACCGAGGCTGCGGCGAGCGGGAGCATCCACAGGCCGGCCTCGGCCGAGCCCATGCCTTCCACGAGCATGAGGTACTGCGGGAAGAAGAACATGACGCCCATGAGCGCGAACACCGCGATCGTGTTGATCACCACCGACGAGGTGAAGGCGAGATTCGAGAAGAGAGCGACATCGATCATCGGGTGGGCCATGCGCCGCTGGCGCAGCACGAACACGGTCAGGCCGACGACACCGATCGCCACGGCCAACCATGCGGTCCAGTCCGGAGACTTCACGAAGGTCTTGAGCGCATAGACCGAACCGATCATGCCGACGATCGACAGGAGCGCCGAGGCGGGGTCGAACGGACCCGGCTTCGGGTCCTTCGCCTCGGGCAGGAGGAACGGGGCGACCAGCAGAAACAGCGCCATGACCGGCACATTGAGGAGGAACACCGACCCCCACCAGAAGTGCTCGAGCAACACCCCGCCCGCCACCGGGCCGAGCGCGGCGCCTCCGGAGAACGCCATGGCCCACACCGCGATGGCGGTGCGGCGCTCTTTGCGGTCCGGGAAGACCGCGCGTACCAATCCGAGCGTGGAGGGCATGAGCGTGGCACCGCCAATGCCCAGCAGGGCGCGGGCGAGGATCAGCATGTCCGGGCTGGAGGCGAAGGCCGCCACGAGAGAGGCGGCACCGAAGATCGGCGCACCGATCAGGAGGATCCGCTTGCGCCCGATCCGGTCGCCGAGGGAGCCCATGAGGATCAGCAGCCCGGCGAGCAGGAACGAGTACAGGTCGATGATCCACAGCAGTTGCGCGGAGGTCGGCTGCAGGTCTGCGGACAGCGCGGGCACGGCTATGCCGAGAACCGACATGTCGATGGCGATGAGCAACACGGGCAGCACCAGGACGGCCAGAGCGGCCCAGCGGCGGAGGGGGGGCATGGGTTTCCTTGGTGTTGCCCGGAGCGTACTGCCGCACCACCCGTGCAGCAGTGGAGAGAAGGGATCTTCCCAGGGAGAACTGTGACACACATTTGGCCATGTGGCCAAACTCCGGTTCCGGACGGGGCTACGCTGCTGACCATGAGCAGTTCACGGCCGTGGCTGGCGTGAGGATGAGCTCCCCACTGGACCCCCGCCTCACGACCTCTCACGAGGCGTTCCTGGCCGCACGGCCACCCGACGCCGACGAGGACGTGCACATGGTCCCGGAGGTCGTGGACCACATCATCGAACGCTGCAGTGAGCCCGGGGACATCGTGTTCGACCCGTTTGCCGGGTTCGGCACCACGCTCGAGCGCGCGGTCGCGCTGGGGAGAAGGGCGCTGGGCATCGAACTGCTCCCCGAACGTGTCGAGGTCATCCAGCGCCGGATCCCCGCCGCACGCATCATCGAGGGCGACGCGCGCGAGCTGCTGCGGATCCTCTCCGACACCGGGCCCACGGACCCGCGGGGCAGCGTGGACCTGATCGTCACCTCACCGCCCTACATGACCGCGACGCATCACGACGCCGATCCCCTCACGGCCTATGAGGAGGACACCGGGGACTACACGCGCTATCTGCGCGAACTCGAGTTCGTGGCCGCACAGTGCGCGCGCGTGCTGGCGCCGGGCGGTTTCGCCGTGTGGAACGTGGCCGACATCCACCACCGGGGCCACACGACCCATCTCATCGACGACTGTGCGCAGGTGCTGCAATCGCACCTCGCCCCCCTCGGCATCACCACGATCGAGTGGGACCGGCTGCCCCACGATCTCGTGGCCGACGCGCTGCTCGTCTTCCAACGAAAGCAGGACGCTCCCCAGCCTCGCCCCGACCGACCCTGACGGCCCCTTGTCCGATGTCACGAGGTCGGGCCGTCCCGGCCATCAGCCGTTCACCTTGGCCCGATAGGTTGGCGCGCCTGATCACGTGAGGAGAGCACGCATGCTCCTGCGCAGTGAGTTCGCTCCAGAACCACGCACCCTGGTGGACATCTTCAAGGAGACGGTCACCACCTATCCGGACGAACCGGCGCTGGACAACGGTGCCGCCTCGCTCACCTATTCCGAGTTCGAGGAGGCCGCCGAGGCCGTGGCCCTCGATCTGGCATCACACGGTGTGGGGATCGGCGACAAAGTCGGCGTACGCATCGCCTCCGGAACCCTAGATCTCTATGTCGCGATCATGGGCATCCTCCTCGCCGGGGCGGCGTACGTCCCCGTCGACGCCGACGATCCCGACGAACGCGCCAAGATGGTCTTCGAGGAGGCCCAGGTCGCCGCCGTCCTCGGCGACGGCCTGTCGATCCAGACCGCCGACTGGCTGACCGACCGCACCGACGGTCCGGACACCGGAGTCCCCGGCCTCGACGACGACGCCTGGGTGATCTTCACCTCCGGGTCCACGGGCAAACCCAAGGGGGTTGCGGTCACGCATCGCAGTGCCGCCGGGTTCGTGGACGCCGAGTCGCGGATCTTCCTGGTTGACGACCCGATCCGCCCCGGCGACCGGGTGATGGCCGGGCTCTCGGTCGCCTTCGACGCCTCGTGTGAGGAGATCTGGCTGGCCTGGCGCTATGGCGCCTGCCTCGTGCCGGCGCCGCGTTCGCTGGTCAAGAGCGGCATGGACCTCGGCCCCTGGCTGACCGCCAACAGCATCACCATCGTCTCCACCGTGCCCACTCTGCTGTTGCTGTGGCCGCCGGAGGTGTTGGACAACGTCCGCCTGCTCATCCTCGGCGGCGAGGCCTGCCCGCCGGAGATCGGCGTACGGTTCGCGACGGACAGCCGCGAAGTCTGGAACACCTATGGCCCGACCGAGGCCACGGTCGTCGCCTGCGCCGCGCAGGTGATCGGGGCCGAACCGGTGCGGATCGGCCTCCCGCTCGACGGCTGGGATCTCGCGGTCGTCGATGCCGACGGCAACCAGGTGGCCGACGGCGAGACGGGCGAGCTGATCATCGGCGGGATCGGGCTGGCGCGCTATCTGGATCCGGAGAAGGACGCGGAGAAGTACGCCCCCCTGCCCACCCTCGGCTGGGAGCGCGCTTATCGCAGCGGCGATCTGGTGCGCTATGACCCCGCCGGCCTGTTCTTCCTCGGCCGCGCGGACGATCAGGTCAAGGTCGGTGGACGCCGCATCGAGCTCGGCGAGATCGACAATGCCCTGCTCAACCTGCCGGGAGTGACCGCCGCCGGCGCAGCGGTGCGCAGGACGGACTCGGGCAACTCGCTGCTCGTCGGCTATCTCACGGTCAACGACAAGTTCGATCAGGGCGCCGCGCTGGAGATCCTGCGCCGCGAGATGCCCGCCGCCCTCGTCCCCCGGCTCGCGGTCGTCGATGATCTGCCCACGCGCACCTCCGGCAAGATCGACCGCGACGCGTTGCCGTGGCCATTGCCGATCGCCGACGATGACCATCTCGAGCTGGCCGGCACCGAGGCCTGGCTGCGCGACCTGTGGTCGGGGATCCTCGGCGCGACCGTACGGTCCGTGGACGACGACTTCTTCACACTCGGCGGCGGCAGCCTGACCGCGGCCCAGATGGTGGCCCGCGTACGCGAACGCCAACCCGAGGTGACCGTCGCCGACATCTATGACCACCCCACCCTCCGTGGCCTGGCCGCGCACCTGGACGCGATGGACGCGCCCCGATCGCGCCTCAACGAGAGCGTGTGGCCCGTACCCCCGAAGTCACAAGCAGGCCAGCTCGCCGCCCTCCTGCCGTTGCGGATGCTGGGCGGGTTGCGGTGGGTGGCGTACGCCGCCCTGGGCGCCAAGGTCGGCTCCCTGCTGGGGATCGCCTGGTTGCCCACGCTCCCGTGGTGGCCCGTCATCGTGGCGTGGCTGCTGTTCGTCTTCGCCCCTGGCCGCATGCTCATCACGGCCGGCCTGGTCCGGGTGGTGCTGCGCGGGATCACGCCGGGGTCCTATCCCCGCGCCGGCAAGGTACATCTCCGGGTGTGGCTGGCCGAGCAGATCGCCGACCAACTCGGCGCTGCCAGCGTCGCGGGGGCCCCGCTGATGAAGTGGTATGCCCGCCTGCTCGGCGCGAAGGTCGGCCGCGATGTTGACCTCCACACGGTTCCCCCGGTGACCGGCATGCTGACCCTGGGCAACGGTTGTTCGCTGGAACCGGAAGTGGACCTCACCGGGCACTGGATCGACGGCGGCCAGCTTCACCTCGGCCACATCACGGTCTCAGCCGGTGCGGTCGTCCGCGCCCGCAGCACGCTGACCCCCGGCGCGGTCGTCGGCCGCCACGCCGAAGTCGGACCCGGTTCCACGGTCATCGGCACGATCCCGGACGGCGAGTTCTGGTCGGGTACGCCGGCTCGCCAGGTCGGCGCGAACCGCGGGCCGTGGAGTTCCCGGCCGCCCGCTCGCAAGCGGGGCTGGCTCGTGGCCTATGCCGCGCTGTCGGGGGTGATCTCGCTGATCCCGGTGCTCGGGGTCGCCGCGGGGACCGCCGTCCTCCTCCCGGGACTGCGTGCCAGCACGTCACTGTCGGGGGCGTTGGCGTCGGGGATCGTGTGGCTGCCCCTCGCGACGATCGTCGGGTTGGTGACGATCGGCGTACTCATCCTCGGACTGGTCCGCCTGCTCGGATTCGGGCAGAGGCCTGGCCATTTCCCCGTCGAAAGCGGCCCGGCCGTGCGCGCCTGGGGGCAGTTCCGCGTTCTCGATGAAGCCCGCACCTGGCTGTTCGGGCTCTATTCGAGCACCTGGACCCCCGCGTGGTTGCGCGCTCTCGGCGCGAAGATCGGACCGGATGTCGAAGCCTCCACCGTGCTGATGCTGCCTCGCATGACCACCGTCGGCGCGGGCGCCTTCCTGGCCGATGACACCCTGATCGGCTGCTATGAACTCGGCGGCGGCTGGCTGCGGTTCGACAAGGTCAAGATCGGCCGCCGCGCCTTCATCGGCAACTCGGGGATGGCGGCTCCGGGCCGTCGTGTCCCGAAGGGCTCCCTGGTCGCGGTGCTGTCGGCCGCCCCGCGCCTGCGTACCGTCAAACGCCACACCTCCTATCTCGGCAGCCCACCCACCAAACTGCGCCGCGAGGCCAACGTCACGGATCAGAGCCGCACCTTCGCGCCGGCCAGGAGCCTGCGCATCCGGCGGGCGCTGGTGGAGGTGGCGCGCATCATTCCGTCCTGGATCGATATGGCGTTCTGTGCGCTGGTGGTCGCTGCGCTGCTCGGTCTCGCGTCGATCTCCTGGTGGCTGGCCCTGGTCGGTGCAGGGCTCGTGCTGGCGGTGATCGGCATTGCCGCGGCAGCGGTGGCGACCGCGGCGAAATGGTTGCTGGTGGGGCGGGTCGGCAAGGACGAACATCCGCTGTGGAGCTCGTTCGTGTGGCGCAATGAGCTCGCGGACACGTTCGTCGAGGTGCTCGCTGCGCCGTGGTTCGCGCGTCAGGTGATGGGGACACCGCTGTTGTCGCTGTGGTTCCGCACGATGGGAGCGAAGGTCGGTCGCGGGGTGTGGTGCGAGACGTACTGGCTGCCCGAGATGGATCTGATCGACCTGCGCGACGGTGCCAGCGTCAACCGGGGCTGTGTGGTGCAGACACACCTCTTCCATGACCGTGTGTTGAGCCTCGACGAGGTGACGCTGCGGCAGGGCGCGACGCTCGGCCCGAACGGCGTCATCCTGCCGGCCGCGGTCATCGGCCGGCACGCCACGATCGGGCCCGGCTCGTTGGTGATGCGCGGCGAATCCGTCCCCGACGGCACCCGCTGGCTCGGCAACCCCATCGGACCCTGGGTCGAGGACGAGGATGTCGTGATCACGCCGGACCACGGCGTCACCGACCATGCCAAGATGGGCCAACCATGAAGCCCCTTGACTATCGGTTCGGTCATGGCGATGGCCGCTTTGACGTGACCCACTACGACCTCGACCTCGACTGCAACGTCGCCCGGAATCGGCTCAACGCCAAGGCCGTGCTGACCTGCACGGCTCGCGAAAGCCTGGGCGCATTTGAGCTTGATCTCCACGGGCTTCACGTGGCCAAGGTGACGCTCGACGCCTGCAAGATCGCCAAGGTGACCCACAAGAGCGGGCGGCTCAGGATCAAGGTCGCCAAGGAACTGCCCGCCGGGAAAGGGTTCGTCGTCACGATCAAGTATGCCGGCAAGCCGACTGGCGTTCCGGGCATTTTCGGTCCGGCCGGCTGGGAGGAGTTGACCGACGGCGTCCTCGTCACCGCCCAGCCCTATGGCGCCGCGTCGTGGTTCCCGTGCAACGACCGCCCCGACAACAAGGCCAGCTATCGCGTGCGCCTGCGCTATGCCGGGTCCTATTGGGCCGCCATGACCGGCACGCTGATCTCCCACAAGGAACGCGGCGGCACCCACCAGTGGCTCTATGAACAGACCGAGCCGATGGCGCCCTATCTCGCCGCTCTGCACATCGGTCCCGGAATGCCGGAGAGCATCGCCTCGGACGCATCGGTGCCGATCGAGATCGTGCGACCGTCGATGGTGAACGTCCATGCCGGGAGCTCCTTTGCGCGGCAGGGCGAGATGGTGTCGACGTTCGAGGAGATGTTCGGCCCCTATCCGTTCGACAGCTATCGGGTCGTCGTCACCGAGGACGCGCTGGAGATCCCGCTCGAGGCCCAGGCCATGTCGTTGTTCGGGGCCAACCACGCCGTCGCCGGCTGGCCCAACGAACGCCTCGTCGCCCACGAGCTCGCGCACCAGTGGTTCGGCAACTCCGTGACCGTGGCTGACTGGCGCGACATCTGGCTCCACGAGGGATTCGCCTGCTATGCGGAATGGCTGTGGTCGGAGACCTCGGGGGGCCGCAGCACCGCGAGCCATGCCAACGAGCACTGGCTGCGGTTGAAGTCGCAGCAGCAAAAGGTCACCCTGGCGGATCCCGGCCCGGCGAACATGTTCGATGACTGGGTCTACAAGCGCGGCGCGCTGACCTTGCACGCGCTGCGCGGGAGCGTCGGCGACGAGACCTTCTTCCGGATCCTCCGCGAGTGGACCACGCGCCATCGCTGGGGGGTGGTGGCCACCGCCGACTTCGTGGCACTCGCCGAGGAAGTCTCCGGGGCCTCGCTGGGTGAGCTGTTCGAGGCGTGGCTGGACCGCAAGCCCCTGCCGCCCAAGCCATAGCGCGAGGTAATCCCAAAACGCAGAAAGTGACGGCACAACCGCCGATTTGGCTCGCGACACGCCGAATCGAGCGCGTTGTGCCGTCACTTTCTGCGTTTTGCCCGTTCATCGTTCCAAGTGCGTCGGCGTCGTCCGGGCTGCCCAGGACCTGAAGCCTGCTCCCCGAGCCGCCGTGCGACGCAGGCCTGGTAGCCGGGAATGTCCACATTGATGAGGCAGACCGGAGCCAGGTTGTCAATGGGTGGGGCATCTGCCGTGGCGGCCCCGATGGCGGCGACGTCGATGGCGGCGGCCCGGATGGCGGCGACGTCGATGGTGGCGATGTCGTTGGTGACGAGCACCCGCGACGGCTCCACGTTCAACCCGCTCCCCCAGGCCTTGAGCGCGGCCTCCTTCCGCACCCACGCCTGCGTGCGCTCATCCGCGTCCGCGGGCACCGGCTCTGCAGGATGGAGCAGCACCGCATTCAGAGCCGGATCGGCGGCCGCCTCGGCACGCTCGATGTCGACGCCGAGAGCGACCACGCTCCCCCAGCCGACGACTGCGAGACCGGGCGCGCGGGAGATGCTGACGGCGAGCGAAAGGGGCCTACCCCTGTGTGTCAGGGACGGGATGCCGTGGTTCGTCGCACCGCAGCGGGGGCAGCGATGGGTCACCGCCAGTTCCGCTGGACCATGACCGAGGGCCTCACTGACCGCTCGGATGAGCACGGCATGAGCGTGGCCTCGGGGGGAGTCAGGGCCGCGGGCAGAGTCCGGCGCGTTCGCCGCGACGACCGTGACGTCGGGCGTCGACACCACCGTCCACACGGGTGATGGCTCGAGTGGCTTAGCGCGCGTCGTCGCCGACCGGGTCTCCGCCGGTCAGGCCTGTGCTCTCCTGGCCCTCGTCGGGACCATCGGCCTGGTTCGGCGCGCGATAGAACTCGACCGCGAAGGTCGCCGGCCCGGTGAACACCACGCGGTGGGGCCGCTGCGGCGGGATGACCTGCGCCTCGCCCGCGGGCACGGTGATGGTCTCGTGCGGCTCGTCCTCAAAGATGAAGTCCACCGACCCTTCGCGGACCACCAGCCGTCCCCATACACCGGCGGCCACGCGATGGGCCCGAGCCAGCCCCGCTGGGGCCGTTTCGGGGGTCCAGTCATCGGTCACGCGGGCAAAGACAGCATCATCGGGCAATGTCAGCATGGCCTCGACGATACTTCGCGCGGGGTCAGACTCCGCCACCAGAGTCATCGGTCCCCCGGGCATTGCGCAGGGGCCCCTCTGGATGGTTTATGCCTTGAGGACGTATCGCAGAATCTCCACGACCTGGTCGGTCGTCGTGCACCAGGCCTGGGCCGCGGCGTCGACCTCCTTGAGCGCGTGGACGATGTCGGGCGCGTGGAGCGTGACATAGGGCTTGCCGAGGGCCGCGCAATAGCCGGCGTCGAAGGCAGCATTCCACTGCTTGTATTTGTCCCCGAACCGCACCACGACCAAATCGCTCTGCTCGATCAACGTGCGCGTACGGATCGCATTGACCTTGGAGGACTGGTGATCACGCCAGAACTGGCTGTCGTTCTCGCCCAAGTGGTCGCCGGCGGCATCGCTCGCGTCGTGGTCGGTCACGGGCGCGCTGAATACGACGTCCAGTCCCGCTGCCTCAGCACCGCGCTGGATCTCGTCACGCCAATCAGTGTGGATCTCGCCGGAAAGATAGACATGAAAACTCAAGGCTCACAGCTCCTGTTGTGTTGGGGGTTGTTACGCGGACTGGCCCACTGTGTTGTGCCCCACCATGACACAACGCACCCAAGTCCGAAACGAGCGACCGCCGCGCCGTCGCCTGCCGGCCCACTCCCTGAAGCTCAACTCACTTACGTCCGCCTCGACGCCCACCGCAGTTCCGCACCTTCAAGGCACGAGTTGATGCGTCGGGGTGGCACACCGATGGATAGGCGAGCTTGTGCTGAGTGATGCCGAAGCCCTCGATGAAGTCACTCCCGTCGCCACAGTCGTTCGGTCTCGTTGTTGCCGAACGACCTGATCACGAGGACAGTGCATAACGAGGAGCGTTATTTAACGCTAGACATTAAACCTGAACTCGACCACGTCACCGTCGCTCATAACGTAGTCCTTGCCCTCGAGACGCATCTTCCCCGCGGCCTTCGCGGCCTGTTCGGACCCCGCTGCGACGAGGTCGTCGAACGACACGACCTCGGCCTTGATGAAGCCCTTCTGGAAGTCGGTATGAATGACCCCCGCCGCCTCCGGCGCGGTGGCCCCCTTGGGGATCGTCCACGCGCGGGCCTCCTTGGGCCCGGCGGTCAGATAGGACTGCAGACCCAACGTGTCATAGCCGACGCGGGCCAGCACATCCAGGCCCGGCTCGTCGATGCCCATCTCAGCAAGGAATTCCTTGGCTTCCTCGGGCTCCATCTCCGCGAGCTCGGCCTCGATCTTCGCGTCGAGGAAGATCGCCTCGGCGGGCGCGACGACCTCACGCATCTTCGCCTTGAGCTCCTCATCGGCGAGCTCATCGGAGTCGCAGTTGAAGACATAGATGAACGGCTTGGCGGTCAGCAGGAACAGCTCGCGCAGGTACTCAAGGTCAAGACGGGCGGCATGGACACCCTTGCCGGCGTTCAACGTCTCCAGCGCCTCCTGCCATGCGGCGAGCTTGGGCTGCGACTCCTTGCGGATCCGCGCCTCCTTCTCCAGCCGCGGCAGCGCCTTCTCGAGCGTCTGGATGTCAGCAAGGATCAGCTCGGTGGTGATCGTCTCGATATCACTGGCCGGGTTGACCTCACCATCGACGTGGGTGACGTCGGGGTCGCGGAACACGCGGGTCACCTGGCAGATCGCATCGGCCTCACGGATGTTCGCGAGGAACGCGTTGCCCATCCCCTCGCCCTGCGAGGCGCCCTTGACGATGCCGGCGATGTCGACGAACGACACCGTCGCCGGGAGGATCTGAGCCGAGCCATAGATCTCGGCGAGCTTCGCGAGCCGCGGCTCGGGCACGCCCACGACCCCGACGTTGGGCTCGATCGTCGCGAACGGATAGTTCGCCGCGAGCACGTTGTTGCGGGTCAGCGCGTTGAACAGGGTCGACTTGCCGGCGTTGGGAAGGCCGACGATTCCGATAGTGAGTGCCACGCTGGCCCACCTTACTGGGATTGCCGCGGACCGAGTTCCGCGCCCGAACGTGAAAAACCGACACCGACCATGGGCCGGGTGGCACGTTTCCGCTTGCCACAGCGTTTCAATCGTGCGTGAACCGAGGGTCGGTGTCGAAAAGTCACGCGCCCACAGCGCGACCGAGCCGCAGCTGCCAACAGCCCAGCGTGGAGCTCGGCACGAACCCGAGCTGTCGATTGATGGCGAGCATCCATTCGTTCTCGTCGGCGTTCCACGTGTGGATCCGGTGGACGGCGGGGCGCTGCCGCGCCAACTGGCGGACGTTCGCTGCCTCGATCCGCAACCCGAGGCGGTGCCCGCGATGATCGGGGCGGACGAGCGTGTCCTCCTGATAGGCCACCTCCGGCAGCCATTCGTCGGGGCAGGTCAGCAGAGTGTGTGCGACCACCTCACCGCTCGCCCGGTCGATCGCTACCGTCCAGACCTGTGGCCGCCCCATCACCTCGACCGTGGCGTCCTCGGCCGCACGCGCGCCGCATCCCAGACCTCGGGCTCCATCGCGATCTCCCCCATCGGGACATCGGTGCTCATCCGCGCCCGCTGCGCCGCCATCGCGTCCTGCAGCTCGGGCGGAGTCGGCCCGACCCAGGACACCACGTCATAACCGGGACTCGCGACCGCACCGGCCGACTCCAACCCAACAGCGCGTGCGAGCGCCTCCGCCACGTCCAGCGTGCTCGCAACCTCCACCTGTTCCAGCTCAAACCCACGCGCCTGGAGCCAGTCCGTAACGGATGTGCGTCGCACCGCACCCGCTCCGGTCTTCGGCGACAAATTAATGTTGTTGCCGGTCGAACCAAAGCGCTCTCCCGGCAGCGCCGAGTGGTGCCACACGATGATTGTGTGCCGCTCTTCCGCGGCCAGCAGATCCGTCACGACCGTCCACATCCCAGTGAGGATGGCCGCAGCGTCGAACGCCGGGTCGAGCCGCACGTCCGCCGCCACCAAGCGCTGGTTATCCACGTCAGGCAGTTGCAGCCTTATCAATCCGGCGCAGCGGTCGCCCTCATGCGCCGTCACCAGCACTGAGCGTTGGCGCTCCGTGTCGGCATAGGAGGCAGCGAGTTCTCGCGGCGAATAGACAAAGTCGCCGTGCCCCAGCTCGGCGCGCTCATCGAGCGCCCACACCTGCGCCGCCTCGATCGCCGCGCGCGACGGCGCCTCGGGTGTCCCGAGCGACGTGCGCACGGTCACCTGCAGCGATGCGACGTCCATGCGGCCAAATCTCGCTCGGCCCGCGGGCGGGCGCAACTGAATTTTTCTAGGCGCCGGACCAGTACGCCAACACCGCCCGCGTCAGGTGATAGAGGTCGTCAACGCCGCACATCTCGCGTGCCGAGTGCATCCCGAGAACGGGTACGCCGACATCGACGGTCGTGATCCCGAGCCTGGTCGCGGTGAGCGGGCCGATCGTGGAGCCGCACGGGATGGCGTTGTTGGAGACGAACGCCTGCGTCGGGACGCCGGCGACCGCACACGCGCGGCGCCACATCGTCTCGCCGACGGCGTCGGAGGCATAGCGCTGGTTCGCGTTGATCTTCAGCAGCGGACCCTCGTTGATGAGCGGGCGGTTGACAGGGTCGTGGGAGGTCACATAGTTCGGGTGCACGGCATGACCCGCGTCGGCGGAAATGCACGACGAGCGGATGAGCATGCGCCGATATTCGTCCTCGCTGGCCCCGATCGCCTTCGCCGTGCGCCAGAGCACATCTTCCAGCAACGGGCCGCTGGCGCCCGAGCGGGAGGCGGAGCCGACCTCCTCGTGATCGAAGGCGGCCATGACCGCGATGTCCCCGTGAGTGTCGTCGACGTTGAGCATCGCGATCACGGAGGCGTGCACGCTGGAAAGATTGTCGATCTTGGTGCACGCGAGGAATTCATCATCGGCGCCGAACAGCTTGGGCCGGGCGGTGTCGAAGGCGAACAGGTCGTGCCCCGCCACATCGTCAGAGGTCAGCTCTCCCCCGTCGTCATCGGTGACATAGGACATGACCAGATCCAACACCCGCAGGTCCGGGCGGCGCACCGAGAACAGCGGCGCCATGTGCGCTTGACGATCGAGTTTGAGCCCCTCCTCGTTCACCGAGCGATTGAGATGGATGGCCAGCTGCGGGATGCGCATCACGGCATCGGTGGAGACCAGGATCTGCTCACCGCGCGGGGTCACGACGCGTCCGGCGATGCCGAGCTCACGGTCGGTCCATGACCCCAGGAGCGGGCCACCATAAATCTCAACTCCGACCTGCTGCCAGCCCGCCGCCCCATAGGTGGGGTCCGGCTTGAGCTTGAGACCCGGTGAGTCCGTATGGGAGCCAACGATGCGGAACCCCGACCGGGTGCTCACGTTCGTCGGCATCTTCCACGCCATCACGGCGCCATCACGCACCAGATAGTGCCCACCCGGAGACGCGTCCCATTCCTCCGTCTCGACCTGCTCCGCCCAGCCGGCCTCCGCCAGCAGCCGGGCTACTTCCGCGGCCGCGTGATAGGAGCTCGGCGACGCCTGGACGAAGGCAGCAAAATCTTGAACGTGACCAGGAGCTTCGGTGTGCGGCATGACCCCATCCAATCACTGGCAGGTCCGTTCTGATAGCCCTCGGGAAGGACAAGACCCCGTTGACTCATCGTTTTTTACCTATATCATCGCTGAGTGGCGATCTATTTTGGAAACCTCGACCCCGCTCCGGACCCCGGTGCTGCGGCCGGCCTGATGCGTGCGCTGGCCGACCCCGGTCGCCTCACGATCCTCATGCACCTCTTCATGGGCGAACACAACGTACGTCAGCTCACCGACCACCTTGGGCTCGCACAGTCCACGGTCAGCGCACACTTGGCGAGCCTCAAGTCGTGCGGGTTGGTGACGTCCCGGGCGGAGGGCCGTTCGTCGATGTACGCGGTCACTGACCCCGAACGCACGCATGAGCTCCTGGCCGCGGCGGGGCGGCTGTTGGAAAGCATCAGCAAGGAGTCGGAATGGTGATGAGCACCGGACAGGGTCATCAGCACGAGCACAGAGCTCGCCACAAGGGATCGACCGGCCGATCCACGCACAGCCACGGGCATGGACATCACCACCACGATCACTCCGGCACCAACCGGACCAGGCTCGCGATCGCCTTCGGTCTGACCGTGACGGTGTTGATCGTCGAAGTCATCATGGCGATCGTCACCGGCAGCCTCGCCCTGCTCGTCGACGCCGCACACATGCTGACCGACGCGACCGGACTGGCGATCGCGCTCTTCGCCGCCTCGCTCATGGCGCGGCCCCCCACCTCCAAGCGCACTTGGGGATTCGCCCGCATGGAGGTGCTGGCCGCGGGCGCACAGGCGACCATCCTCCTCGGGGTCGGGATCTTCGCGTTCGTTGAAGGCATCCGGCGCCTGATTTCGCCACCCGAGGTGCAGGGCCTGGGAATGTTGATCATCGGCATCGTCGGGCTCCTGGCAAACGTGATCGCCCTCGTCGTCCTTGCCGGCGGTCGCGACGCGAACCTCAACATGCGAGCGGCGTTCCTGGAGGTCGTCAACGACGCCCTCGGCTCAGTGGCCGTCATCGTGGGCGCGATCATCATCACCCTCACCGGCTGGACCCGGGCTGACGCGATCGCCGGAATGCTCATCGCCGTACTGATTGCTCCGCGCGCGGTGGTGATCTTGCGCGAGGCCAGCTCGGTCCTCATGGAGACGGTTCCGGACGGGATCGACCTCGACGAGGTCCGTGCCCACCTGATGTCCAAGCCCCACGTGCGCGAGGTTCACGACCTTCACCTCTCGCGGATCAGCACCGGACTCCCCGTGCTCACCGCACACATCGTGGTCGAGGAATCCTGCTTCACCTCGGGCCGCACCCCGCGCCTGCTCACCCGACTCCAGACGTGCGTCGCCGAGCATTTCGACATCCCCATCGAGCACTCGACATTCCAGATCGAGCCGCCCAACCACCGGCATCACGAGTTGAACCTGCACGATTGAACCGGTCCGGGGACAGCCGCGCATCGTCTCCACACCGGCGGGCAGCGCTCAGTCGTGGATACCAGTTTCCAGTGCGTACGCCGCCCTCACCTAGGTGAGGAAGTCGGAGATCTGCTCGGCGAACCATTCGGGCTCGAGCACCGCGTCCAGATGTCCCCCGTCGAAGGAGCGGAGCTTCGAGGGGGTGATGGTCTGATAAAGAATTCTGGAGTTGGCGAACGGCACCATCGGGTCATCGGTGCCGCCGAGGATCAGCGTGGGCTGATAGATCAGCCAGGCCATCGGCAACGTGGTCCACGTCATGGCGGCGAGCAACTGGTGAGGCAGCCCTGGCCCCGGTTTCTCGAAGTCCGGTGCCAGGAGACGTCGCACATCGTCCGCGCGGTGCCGCGCGCAGCCGCCATAGAGGCGTCCGATGTTCTTGTCATCGGTGTGCAGCAACTGGGCGGTCTGCGGGCTGAACATGATCGCCATAGACAGCATCTTGCCCGGAACCGAGAGCGCGCCGGTGTTCGTGGAAAGCAGGACCAGGCGGCGTACGCGATGGCTGGACTGCACCGCCATCTGTTGCGCGACGACCCCGCCCCATGAATAGCCGATGACATCGACCTCGTCGTGACCGAGTTGGTCGAGCAACTCGAAGACCCACCACGCCATTTGCGGCATGCCATAGGGCAGCGGGCCCAGCGGGCTCTGGCCGATGCCCGGTGGATCGATCCGCACGACTTCGAGCCGTGGATGAAACTGATCGACAAGGTCGTCAAGCACATCGGCCCGGCAGCCGATCCCATTGAGGAAGACCACCGGGCGAGCCGGTTCACGAGTCGCGGGGTTGATCAACACCCGGAAGTCTCTGCCACCTGCGCGCAGCCAGCGTTCTTCTCGTCCCGAGGTCCGGGTGGGAACTTCGTCGGTGGTCATCAGTTCAGAATACTCATTTCGCGTATTCCTTGTGTGCAAAGCGATAAAGCTCACAAACCGTCCATTGGTCAGTCGTTGCTGAGGAGTCTCAGCCCCGCCGATGAGGGGAAATCGCAGCGCGCCGCGTGCCCGGCAAGCCGTTGAGTCGGGTCATCCGACGCACGTCAGCGGTGGTTCCCGCCGGCGGGAGGCCTGCGCGCGGGTGGTGCGGCGGAGCGCCTGATCAAAAATGTCAGACCCCTCCGGCAGAGTCGGAGACATGGAGACCACCGCCATCCTCGTCCTTGTTGTCGGCCTGCTGATCGGGTTCACACTCGGCGCTGTCGCGCTGTCGCTGCTCGCGCGTTCTCGCGCGACGGAGACGGATGCCCGGCGTGAGTCGGAATTGGCCCAGGCCAAGTTCGACACCGCACAAGCCCAGGCGCAGGCGGCGGATGCCCGCGCCCAGGCCTCCGATGCACGGGCCGATGCCGCCCAGGCCCGCGGCGAGGCCTCCCGCGAACAGACCAACGTCGCCCGACAGGAGGCGCTGCTGGCCGAGGCCCGCACCCACGTCGCCGAGGCGCGCTCGGCCATGTCCGCTGCCCAGGCCGAGGCCGCCGAGGTGACGGCCAAGTTGGCGGCGGCGGAGGCGGAGCGGGACGGGGCGGTGGCTCGAGCCGCGGAATTGGCCGCTGATCGCGAGGCGCTGGCCAACCAGTTCAAGGTGCTCTCGACCGAAACGCTGGAGCATCAGGGCAAGGTGGTGGATGCCAAGGCCGTGGAGCGTTTGGAGCAGACCAAGGCGGCCCTGCAGCCGCTGACCACGCTCATGTCCCAGTTCTCCGAACGGCTCACCGAGATCGAGAAGGAACGGGTCGCGATGTCGACCGACCTCCGCAACCACGTGCGGGCGGTGCAGAACACCGGCGAGCACCTGCGGCGAGAGACGCACGCGCTGGCCACCGCTCTGCGCAAGCCCCAGGTCCGTGGACACTGGGGCGAGATGCAGCTGCGCCGCGTGGCCGAATACGCCGGCATGGTCGAGCGCTGCGACTTCGAACTCCAGACCACGACCCAGACGAGCGCCGACCGGACCATCCGCCCGGACATGCGGGTCGAGCTCTCCGGCGGAAAGTTCGTGTTTGTCGACGCCAAGGTGCCGTTGAGCGCGTTCCTGGAGGCCTACGAAACCGAGGACGAACGGACCCGGGAAGAAAAACTGAAGCTGTTCGGCCGCAACGTGAAAACCCATGTGGAGCAGCTGTCCGGCAAGCAATATTGGAAGGCCGACGCCGGAACCCCCGAGTTCACGGTGCTGTTCCTCCCCAACGAGCAGTTCCTGTCCTCGGCCTCCGAGGTCGTGCCGGACATCCACGAGTTCGCTGCCCGGAAGGACGTGATTCTGGCAACGCCGGCGACCTTGATCGCACTCCTGCGCGCGGTGTCCTACGGCTGGAAACAGGCGGCACTGGCCGAAAGCGCCGCCGAAGTCTTCGCGCTGGGCCGTGAGCTTCATGACCGGCTCAGCACGATGGGTGAGCACGTTGACAAGACCGGCCGCTCCCTCACGTCGGCGATGCTGGCCTACAACAAGATGGTCGGGTCCTTCGAGAGCCGGGTGCTGCCGACTGCACGCAGGTTCCGCGACCTCAAGGTCACCGATCTCGAGTTGGCGGCTCCCAGCCCGGTGGTCGAATCCACTCGCGCGATCACAGCGCCCGAGCTCGTGGAGGACGCGGCCAAGGTCGAGCCGATGATCGGCAGGCCACGGCGGCAGAGTGTCGACGCGCTGCCCGAGCGGGACGAACTCACCCGCGGCGAGCCAGACCTTCTCGAGCTCGTCGACAACCCCCAGGCTCCAATCCGCAAGCGCGGCAACAGCGCCTGACCAACAGCGCCTGACAATGTGGCACGCCACGTGGAGCACCCCATGGGTGCGCTGAGGAGACCTGTCGATGGATACTTCTCCGGTGGACCGAATAACCTCCGCCGACATCGCTCTCGCGGCTGCACGTCTTCGCGGCGTGGTCACCGAGACCCCGCTGCAGCTCAACAGGCGCCTGAGCGAGCGGGTGGGAGCGGATGTCTGGCTCAAGCGCGAGGACTTGCAGCCTGTCCGCTCCTACAAGATCAGGGGCGCGTACAACCTCATCAGCCAACTGTCGGAGCAGGAACGCCACGCGGGCGTCATCTGCGCGTCAGCCGGCAATCACGGCCAGGGCGTCGCCTATGCGTGCGCGCGGCTGGGCATCCAGGGCCGGATCTATGTGCCGACCACCACGCCGCGTCAGAAGCGGGACCGGATGCGCCAGCTCGGTGGTGAACACGTCCGGCTCATCGTCATCGGCGATACCTATGACGAGGCTGCGCAGGCAGCCTATGCGGCAGCCTGGGAGTCCGGCTCCACGATGGTGCCCGCCTTCGACGACCCGCGCACCATCGCGGGTCAGGGCACCCTGGCCGTGGAGATCGTGCACCAACTGGGCAAGGCCCCCGACGTCCTGGTGGTGCCGGTCGGCGGCGGCGGCATGTTGGGCGGCTGCCTGACCTGGTTCGCCGATCACCACCCCGACTGCAGGGTCATCGCCGTCGAACCCGCCGGTGCCCCCTGCGTCGCTGCCGCGCTGGAGGCCGGTGAACCGGTGACCCTCGACTCCATCGACACCTTCGTCGACGGTGCCGCTGTCCGCCGATGCGGGGAACTGACCCACGCGATCGCCGCCGCCCATCGTCCGGAGATGCTGGCGGTGCCCGAGGGCCAGATCTGCACCGAGATGCTCGACCTCTATCAGACCGACGGCATCATCGCGGAGCCCGCAGGCGCCCTGGCCCCGTCCGCCATCGGTCATCAGTTGGAGATCGAACCCGGCCAAACCGTGGTGGCGATCCTGTCCGGCGGCAACAACGATGTGTCCCGCTATTCCGAGATCGTCGAGCTGTCCCTGGTGCACGAGGGACGCAAGCACTACTTCCTCGTCAACTTCCCGCAGGAGCCGGGGGCTCTGCGCCGGTTCCTGGACGAAGTGCTCGGTCCTGATGACGACATCACGCTGTTCGAATACGTGAAACGATCCAACCGCGAGCTCGGCCCCGCACTCGTTGGGGTGGAGCTCGGCACCCCGGAGGACCTCGGGGCGCTGATGGTGCGGATGAATCGTTCACCCATGACCGTCGAACCGGTGCTGCCGGACAGCCCGTTCTATCGCTTTCTGGTCTGACGTCGGATCACCCGCGAAGGAGGAAGAACCATGCGCGTCGCGCTGGCCCAGATCTGCTCGGGCCCCGAGGTGGCGGCCAACCTCGCCCTCGTGCGGAAGCGCGCGGCGGAGGCTGCCGACAAGGGGGCCCGGCTGGTGCTGTTCCCCGAAGCCACCATGCGTGCTTTCGGCCACAACCTCACCTCAGTCGCCGAGCCGTTGGACGGCCCGTTCGCCACGGCCATCGCAGAGCTGGCCGCCGAGCTCGACATCACCATCGCGCTGGGCATGTTCACGCCATCTCGGGCGAGCGGTGATCGCGTACGCAACACACTCCTCGTCGCCACTCCCCCCGGCCCGAACGCAACGGATGCCTCCGGTCCGGGACAGGGGCGGCTGCGGGCGTACGACAAGATCCACCTCTACGATGCGTTCGGATTCGCGGAGTCCGACACCGTCGAGGCCGGCGACGACGAGGTGCGGGTGGAGGTGGACGGCGTGCTCGTCGGGCTCACCATCTGTTACGACATCCGCTTCCCGCAGTTGTTCATCAACCACGCCCGGGCGGGTGCCCGGCTGATCCTCGTCCCCGCCTCGTGGGGGGCCGGCCCCGGGAAACGCGAGCAGTGGGAGCTCCTGGCCAGGGCCCGCGCGCTCGACTCGACGAGCTGGATCCTGGCGTGCGGTCAAGCGGACCCGCAGGCGTCCGGGGTGGACGCCAAGCCGGGTGCCCCGACCGGCATCGGATATTCCATGGTCGTCTCCCCCACCGGGACGGTCGTAGCGGCAGCCGGGGCCGGCCCCGAGCTGGTGCTCGCCGACCTCGTCCCGGGAGCGACCGATCGTGCCCGCGCCGCCATCCCCGTGCTCGACAATGCCCGGCTGAGCTGACATGCGCGCCTGGTTGGTGTGGGGCACGGGTGTGGTGGTGTACGCCACCGCCATCGCTCACCGCACGTCACTCGGCGTCGCCGCCCCGCAAGCGGCCGAACAATTCGGGACCACCGCCAGCGTGATCGCGCTGTTCGTGGTGTTGCAAGTGGGGATGTACGCCGCCATGCAGGTCCCGGCCGGCATCCTGTTGGACCGGTTCGGCGCTCGGCGGATGCTGACCGCGGGCGCCGCCGTGATGGCGGTCGGCCAGTTGCTGCTCGCGATCTCCCACTCCATGCCGCTGGCGGTCACTGCACGGATGTTGACGGGTGGCGCCGATGCCGCGATCTTCATCTCCGCCCTGCGGCTCATCCCTGCGTGGTTCCCCGTCCACCGCATCCCCGTGCTCACCCAGTTGACCGGCGTCCTCGGGCAATTCGGACAGATCCTCAGCGCCGTCCCGTTCGTGTGGGTCCTGCACCACTTCGGCTGGTCCACCGCATTCCTCGGCGTTGCAGGTCTGGGCCTGGTGATCGCCGTCTCGGCGTACACACTCATCCGCGACAGCCCCCACGGACGGATCCGGCGCGACAGCCACGTGGCGGAACGATTCTTCGGTCAACTCGTCGCAGCCGCACGGGAGCCGGGAACCCGACTCGGCATGTTCGAGCACGCCATGGCTGCGTTCGGCGCGATGACGTTCGCGATGATGTGGGGTTTCCCCTATCTGCTGGAGGGCGAGGGCCGGTCCCCCGCCACCACTGGCGGGCTGTTCACGCTCTTCGTGTTCGGTTCCATCGTTGCGGGGCCGATCATCGGCCATCTGACCAGGCGGCACCCGATGCGGCGCAGCACACTGGTGATGATCGTGTCGCTCGCCGGAATCGTGCCGTGGCTCATCGTCTTTGTCTGGCCCGGGCCGGCGCCGTTGTGGTTGCTGGCGCTGGTGGTGCTCGGGCTGTCGATCTCGGGGCCCGGCTCCAACATCGGCCTCGACCACGCGCGCACGTTCAATCCTCCGCAGCGCATGGGCACCGCCAGTGGGCTGGTCGTGATGACCGGCTTCACGTTCGTCCTGCTGGCGATCCTGTTCGTCGGTGTCGCTCTGGACCTTGTCACTGGTGGCGAGCCGCCGACGCTGGCCGACTATCGGCTCGCAATGGCGGTCCAGATTCCCCTGTGGATCATCTGTTGGATCGGGCTGCTGGTCTCCCGGCAGCAGACCCGACGCGTCCACAACATGACGATCCCCACGTGGCGCGAGGTCTGGCGTCGGGAACGGGATCGCCGCCGCGAGCGCTGACGCCGAACCTCCCGATGATCAGGCGCGCCCGGCGATCAGCCGCGCCCGATGAACGGCATCCCCGCCGCCATCACCATCAGCTCGGGCACGGCAACGTCATTGGGCAGCGCCACCACGTCGGCGACGAGACGGGCCACATGCACCGGATCGAACGTCGGTTCGGCCTTCCGCGATCCATCGGGCTGAAGGGCATTCACGAACGCCCCGGTCATGTCGGTGGCCGCGTTCCCGATGTCGAGTCGTGTCGCGGTGATGTTGTGTGCCCGACCGTCGAGCGCGATCGACTTGGTGAGCCCGGCGATGGCGTGCTTGGTGGTCGTGTACGCGACCGATTCCGGCCGTGGGGTGTGCGCCGAGATCGATGCGTTGTTGATGACTCGGCCTCCCCCGGCCTCTTTCATCATCCGCACGGCTTCCCGCGCGCACCACACCGCACCGGACACGTTGACCTGCCACGCGGCGTTCCAGGTGTCGTCGTCGATGGTGTCGATGCTTTGCCCGGCAGGGAAGACGCCAGCGTTGTTGAACAGCACGTCCACCCGGCCCGGATGGTCGGCGATGGCCCGGAACAATGCCCGCACGGACTCCGGATCGGTGATGTCGGTCGGCGTGCAGAGCGCCTGCGCGTACCCCTCCGCGGTCTCCGCCAACAGCTCCGCCCGTCGGCCGGCCAGGACCACCACGTGTCCCCGGGCCAGCAACTCCCGGGCCACTGCCCGACCGATGCCCGACCCGGCACCGGTCACCACGATCACGCGTGGTTCGGTTGTGGTCATCGCTTGGCCGAGCTGCGGCCGACCGTCTTGCGCAGTTCCGGCGGCAGGGCGAAGGTCAGGTTCTCCTCCGTCAGCCGTTCCTCGGCGACATCGCCGAAGCCGTGCTCGGCGAGCCGCTCCAGCACACCCTGCACCAGGACCTCCGGGACCGAGGCACCCGAGGTCACACCGATGCTCGTGACGCCCTCGAGCCAGGCCGGATCGATTTCGTTCGCATAATCCACCAGATAGGCGGCCTTGGCACCGGCGTCGAGCGCCACCTCCACCAGGCGTACGGAGTTCGACGAGTTCGTCGAACCCACGACGATGACCAGATCGGAGTGCTCGGCGATCTGTTTCACGGCCGCCTGCCGGTTGGTCGTGGCATAGCAGATGTCATCGGACGGCGGATCGATGATGTTGGGGAAACGTTCCTTCAGCCGACGCACGATCTGCATGGTCTCATCGACGCTCAGCGTGGTCTGGGACAGCCACGCGACCCGATCGGGATCCGGGACCTCGACGGTCTCGGCGTCGGCCGGGGACTGGACGAGGATCGTGCGGTCGGGCGCCTCGCCGGCGGTTCCCTCGACCTCCTCGTGCCCCTCGTGGCCGATGAGCAGAATCGTCAGGTCGTCCTCGGCGAACCGCTTCGCCTCCTTGTGCACCTTGGTGACCAGCGGACACGTCGCATCGATGGTCTGCAGCCTGCGTTGCTTCGCGTCCGCGTGCACCATCGGCGACACCCCGTGCGCCGAGAACACCGTGATCGCGCCCTCGGGCACCTCGTCGAGCTCCTCGACGAAGATCGCCCCGCGCTCGGTGAGGGTCTCCACCACATGTTTGTTGTGCACGATCTGTTTGCGCACATAGACCGGCGCGCCATAGTGCTCCAGCGCCTTCTCCACGCTCACGACAGCGCGGTCGACACCTGCGCAATAGCCGCGCGGCGCGGCAACCACTACTCGCTTATCACCCATGGCCCACAGTCTAGGAGTGTGGCTCGCGGACCCAAGACTGTCGTACCGCCCCTCTATGGTGGCGTTCGTGGCCATTGAATCCTCCGCCGAAGCCCCGCAGCCGCTCGGGAAGATCGTCACCGCCGTCAAGGGCTGGGTCGAGCGGCTCGGTCGGGTGTGGGTCGAGGGGCAGCTGATCGAGCTGAAGCGGCGACAGAACAGCCAGTGGCACTGGCTGACGTTGCGGGATCGGTACGCCGAGGTTTCCGCTTCGGTCTCCATTCCCATTGACGTGCTGGAGGCGGCGGGTCCCATCTCGGAGGGGATGACCGTGACCTGCCTGATCAAACCGCACGTCAACTCCAAGAACGGCAGCCTGTTCTTCGTCTGCTCCGATCTGCGCCCGTCCGGCGAGGGGCGGTTGCTCGCCCAGTTGGAGCAGCGCAAGCGGGCGTTGCAGGCGGAGGGGTTGTTCGACCGAACGCTGAAGAAGCGGCTGCCGGTGCTGCCCCGCGTGATCGGGTTGGTGACCGGGGCGGGGTCGGCGGCCGAGCGGGATGTGGTGGAGAACGTACGCCGACGCTGGCCCGGTGCTGCGCTGGAGATCCGACACACGCTGGTCCAGGGACCGCAGGCGGCTGAGCAGGTGATCGGCGCGGTCGGCGAGCTCGACGCTCTCGCGGACGTGCAGGTCATCATCATTGCCCGCGGTGGTGGGTCGCTGGAGGACCTGCTGCCCTTCTCCGACGAAGGGCTCGTGCGCGCGGTGTTCGCCGCCCGGACGCCGGTGATCAGCGCGATCGGTCACGAGACCGACATGCCGATCCTCGATCTGGTCGCGGACGTGCGCGCGTCGACACCGACCGATGCAGCGAAACGGGTGGTGCCGGATGTCGCGGAGGAGTACGCGCGCGTGGGTCAGGCGCGGGAGCAGCTCAGGCGGGCGGTCCTGGGTCTGGTGGAGCGGGAACAGCACCGGTTGGATCAGGTGCGCAACCGGCCCTGTCTGACCGATCCGCTCTATGCGTTCACGCTGAAACACCGGGAGATCGACGAGCTCCACCGACGGTCCGGACGCGCGGTGCAGGCCTTGCTGGACCGGGAGACGACCGGCGTACGGCACGCGCTGGAGCGCATCCGCGCCATGTCGCCGAAACAGACCCTGGAGCGGGGCTATGCGATCCTGCTCGACGGCTCGGGCCAGGCGGTCGCATCGGTGGCCCAGGTCGATGAGGGTGACGGGCTGCAGGCCCGGTTGGCCGACGGGCAGTTGGTGGTGGAGGTGCACGAGGTGACCCGCACCGACGGCAAGGACCCGCACGAGGAATGGGAGGACTTTGATGAGTGAACCGGGCATGACTGAACCTGTGGCCGGACCAGGGAGCGACCGGGCCCAGGGCGATGAGCTCAGCTATGAAGCCGCACGCGACGAGCTGATCGACGTCGTCCGCAAGCTCGAGGCCGGGGGTGCCTCGCTGGCCGAGTCGATGCAGCTCTGGGAGCGCGGGGAGAAGCTCGCCGACATCTGCCAGCGCTGGCTCGACGGGGCCCGGGCCAAGGTCGAGGAGGCCCGCCGGACCGCAACGCAGCAGGGGGACGCGCCGTGACATCCGACCGAGTTGTCGAGGAGTCGGCGGGCGAGGAGCGAGTGCACACATCCGGCGGCCGGCTCCCGCTCCCTTCGGCCATCCTGTTCGACCTCGACGGGACGATCATGGATTCCTCCCCCATCATCTGCCGAGCGATGTCGCTGGCCTGTGCGGAGTTCGGTCACGACCGCGCACCGGAGGTGTTCGAGCCCTATATCGGTCCGCCACCATGGCACACGTTTGCCGAGGTCACCGGGGAGCCACCGGAGGTGGTGGAGCGAATCGTTCCGCGCTATCGGGAGATCTACGACGGGATCATGGACCGGACGCCGGTGTTCCCGGGCATGCCGTCGCTGATCGAGACAGTCGCGGCTGCCGGGGTTCCGCTCGCGGTCGCGACCTCCAAGCTGCGGTCGGCAGCCATCAGCCTGCTGGAGGGCGCCAACCTGGCCGACAAGTTCGTCACGATCCAGGGAGCCGGCCAGGACCCGGCGAGCGCGGTCAAGGCAACGGTGATCCGATCCGCGATCGCGGATCTCGAAGCGGCCGGCGTCGACACCTCCCGGATGGTGATGATCGGTGACCGCCACCATGACATCGATGGGGCGGCCGCGTTCGGCGTACCCACGATTCTCGTCAACTGGGGCTATGCGCGCCCCGGGGAGGAAGAGGGGGCGATTGCTCGCGCCGCAACTCCCCGGGAGTTGGCGACGCTGCTCGGTGTGTCTGCCTGAGCGGGCCCCCGGGGCCGACCGGCCGTGCCGGTCAGGATGCCTGCAGCGTCCGCGCGAATTGCTGGAGGTCGGTGAAGGCCGCGTCGGCGGTCACCATCGTCACGGTGGGGTCGTCTCTGAGGACCAGTGAGCGCGTACGCCCGTCGTGCGACTCCCACCGTTCCCACTCCCGGCCTTCGATGGGTTCCTCACCGACCCGACGGCCCTCCCTGGTGACGTCCCGGACGAACTGCTCGAGCGCATCGTCGCCCTGGTTGATCTCGTAATAGATCTGGTCCGGGGAGATATAGCCGAGTCGCCAATGATGGCGAGGCGATGAGCCCCCGCCCACCGTGGGGTCCCCGGGCCGCAACCATCTCACCTGCGACGGCATCCAGGGGTCCCGACCTTCCTCGGGCAGACCCTCCGGTGCCCACACCGGCCACTCGACATTCGCGCGGGCGTTCTCCGCGACCGGCCGCCAGTCAACTCGCTCCACCGGATAGTCGTCGAGGTTGTTGGTCAACAACCAGGTCAACAACAGAATCGGGATCATGATCACCGCCAGTGAGCGGATCATGTCCCATGCGGTTGCCTTGCGCTGCTTGTCTGCCACCGGGCCATCCTCACAGAAGTGCCCGGGGCGGGAAAATCGTTCCGTCCGTCGTGCCTTGCCAAGGGCCCATCTGTGGGTGTTCACCCGTGCAACGCGACAGGCCCCCGCCCGGATGGACGAGGGCCTGCACACGTCGGTGAGTGATCAGTCGATGAGATCGAACATGCCAGTCGCCTCGGCGAGCTTGGCGAGCGACTCCCGGCCGGGTACGCCGTCGGCATCGCTGCCGGAATAGCCGAGGTGGCCCTGCCAACGGGAGTACGACTCCAGGAACAACGTCCCGAGCGACCCGTCGTCGGTGTTGCGGTTCGGCAGGCCGGCCTGGTCGAGTGCACGGCGAAGCGCGGTCTCGAGCAGCAGGCCCAGTTCCTTGTCCATGCCCTCACCGGTCTGGGTGTTGGGGCTGGAGTCGTGGGCGACGACCTCGCGTACCCGGCTCACGGACACGCTGGGCTTGGCAGCGACCGCGTCCTCCGCCGCCCGAGTGTCCTCCTGTACGCGGAGTTCGGCCGCCGCGGCCTCGGCCTGGGCAGCCGCCTCGGCGTCCACCTGTGCCTGACGCTCGGCCTCTGCCTTGGCGGTCGCCTCACGGTCGGCGGCTTCACGGGCCTCGGCTTCGTCGCGGGCCTTGGTGGCTTGATCGGCGTGGATCTTCTCAGCGGCCTCCTTCACCTGATCCGCAGTCTGCTGGGCAGCCTCCTTGGCCTTCTGCTTGTCCTTGTCGCCACCGAAGGCGTCCTTGATCTTGTCGAAAACACTCATGGAAGTTCCTCTCTGTCCCTTGCGGGAGTCATGGTTCTCTCCCTTGTCGGGGAATGGCTCTCAGCCGACTCCGCACGAGTGCCGGGCCACGCGAACCGCCGAACATCCTAAATGGGAAAAGGTCGTCCGATCGACGCTGGAATGACATTGTGGTGATATGCACACTGACGAGCGCAACCCCCTGATCCTGGCCCTTGGCGAGGCCGTTCCCGACATCGATGACACTGCCTTCATAGCCCCCGGAAGTGCGATCACCGGTGACGTCCGCGTTGGGGCGGACGCTTCGGTTTGGTATGGAGCGTCCCTGCGCGGTGACTACGTCCCCGTCTCGATCGGTGCTCGCAGCAACGTGCAGGACAACGCCACCCTGCACGCCGACCCGGGCTTTCCCTGCGATGTCCAGGAGGACGTCACGATCGGTCACAACGCGGTGGTGCACGGGTGCACGGTCGAGCCCGGGTGTGTCATCGGGATGAGTGCGGTGATCATGAACGGTGCCGTCATCGGCGCTGGAAGCCTCGTCGCCGGTGGCGCCGTTGTGATGCCGGGCACGAAAGTGCCGCCGGGGAGCCTGGTGGCAGGGATGCCGGCGAAGGTACGGCGCCCAACGTCCGACACCGAGCGGGAACAGTTCCTCCGCAGCGCAGCGACCTATGTGGAGAATGCGAAGCGCCACAAGGCTGCTCTCGACGACGCCTGAGGCCCGCTGCGCCGATGTCTGGCCGGAGCCGGACGCGCCTCCCATCGGCCTCCGCCTGAGGCCAGCACCGTCGTTGCGCACCCTCCTCCGGCGCGACCTCCCAACACGTCCCCCACTTCCCATCACGAAACGGACTTCCCACCCCGCACGCACGTTGGGGGCGGTTTCAGAGGGTGAGTGCACCACCGGTGAGTAGTTCGGCCATTTTCTCGGTGGGGGTGTGCCATTGCAAGACGCG
>DUOB01000153.1 GCA_012839035.1 Propionibacterium sp. | reverse complement strand
CGGGTGGCAGCGGTGACGGGGGCGTGGCATTCTCCGGCGCTGGCCGGCGACCCGGCGGTGAGCGCCGAGACGGATGCGGCCCTGCTGGCCGGCTGGACGACGGTGGAGGCGACCTCGTGTCTGGTGCCGTGGACGAATGCGCAGTTGGATTCGCGCTCCGGCTATCCGGCGGGGATTCGCGATCCGCTGTGGCAGACCGAGGTGCTGCTGCACGGCGGCGACCCGGCCGCGCTGGCGGATCGGGCGACCGCGCTGCTGACCCGCATGGCGGCAGGGGTACGAGCGCAGGGGTTCCCGGCGGGGCCCGGTGAAGCCGCGGAGGCCTCTCGGATCGCCCGCGATCTGGCGGCGCTGCGGGGGTTGCCGGCGCCGGGGCGGGACGAGCTGCTGGAGGCGTGCACGACCGTGTATGCCCACGGTGATGTGCTCGGCCGGGGCCGGATGGTCGCACGGGTGGCGCGGGATGTGCTGATCGGAGCAGCCCGCGGGCGGCTGGCCCCGGGGACGCCGGTGAGTGGGCTGGTCGCCGCATTCGAGGCAGAGCGGGACAGGCTGCGCCTGCCGGGACGCGGGGTCGAGGAGCGCGAGCTGCGGCTGGAACCACTGCGCACCGACCGTGCCAGGGAGCTGTTCCTGCAGCGCTGCGCCGCGGCCCGGATCGCGTATGCCGAGAGCCTCGGCATCGTCGGTGTCGGCGGTGCGCAGGCGGTGACGTCGGGGTGGCGGGTGCGGCATACGGCCGCGACGGATGCGACATTGGCCGCGGCGGGACTCCGCGGGGTGACCGTCGCACAAGCGGCAACGGCGCGACTGAACGAGCCCTTCGGTGAGGACGAGCCGCCGGCCCTGCCAGTCGTGACGGCCCACCTCGCCGCCGCCGCGCGGTGCGGCCTGGCCGACAGTTTCGACAGGTGGCTGGCGGAGGCATCGGAGCGGCTGCCTGCCGAGGCTGATCTCGCAGGTCTGGTGGCAGGGCTCGATGTCCTCACCACCATCGCCGATGGGTTGGTCGCCGGAACCGCTGAACCGGGGTTCGCGGAGTTGATGCCGTCCGTGACCGCCACACGGGCGGAAACCGCCCAGGCGGCGGTGGCTCAGATCGCCGGCCTGGCGGGCAGCGACGAGCCCGATGATGCCCGCGCACTCGCCGAGCTTGTCTCCCTCATCACGGGCACCACAGACGACCTCGGGGTTCGCCTCCGGGCGGAACTGCACCGCCTGGCCAGGGGCGGTGCGCCCCTGATCGCCGGCGCTTCGGCCGCCGTGCTGTGGCGGCATCGTGAGGGGGCTGACGTGACCGGTGTCGGTGAGCGGGTCGCCGACGCAGTCACCACGGAGAGTCGCCACGCCTTGAAGCGGTGGCTGGTCGGGGTGTTCGCGGTCTCCCCGGATCTGGTGAGCAGCGACGAGGAGTTCGCTGCGGCGCTTGCGGAGGCGGTCGCAGGGTTGCCCGATGGGGTCTTCATCGCGAGGCTGCCCGCGCTGCGCGGGGGCTTTGACGGGCTGAGCGCCGCGGAGCGTGAACGGACGTTGACGGCGCTGACGGACCTCGCGATCGGCGGGGCCGAGGCCGCTCCGGCCCGCGGGCACAAGGCTCGCCTCAGAACACCCGACATCGACGCGGAGACCCTCGCCACCTGGGCCGCCGAGGACCTGGCTATGACCGAGCGCCTCAGCAGGTTGGGGCTGGCGGATGCGTCGTTCGCACCGGAGACCCGCTGGCGGCTGATCCTCGGTCGTCGCCACGGAGAACTCCCCGATCAGGCCCGCGGCCTGGCTCGTTCCCTGGATCAGCTCTATGGCGCCGGTGAGGGCGAAGGGTCCGGCGCCGACGCAGCCACGGGCGCGGGCAGGGACCCCGCGTACCCCTCCCCGCGCCACTGGGGCGACGCCCTTGCCGAACTCTTCGGGGACGACGTGCGCAGTGACGTGGTCGCGGATGCGCTCGGCGCGGGCGACCCGCGGGCGATCGAACTGCTCGACGACGACTCCGCGCGGCCGTCCACGGACCTGCTCGCGACCGTGCTGTCCATGGCCGGCGCTCTGCCCGAGCACACGCTCACTCGGCTGCGGCCCGTGCTCCGGCGGATGGTCGATCAACTGGCGGCGGTGCTGGCCGCGCGGCTGCGCCCGGCGCTGCAGGGGATGACGAGCACTCGCCGCACTCTGCGGGACACCGGGGTGTTGGACGCCCCCGCGACCATTCGGCGGAACCTGCAGCACACCGTCGTCGGCGGAGACGGCCGGTTCCGGATCGTTGCCGCGACCCCGGTGTTCCGCCGGCGGATGGCCAAGCATGCGGAATGGCATGTGATCGTGGTGGTGGATACGTCGGGATCGATGGAGCCCTCGACCGTCCACGCCGCGCTGACCGCCGCGATCTTCGCCGGCGTGCCCGTGCTGACAGTGACGTTCCTCGCGTTCTCGACCGAGGTGGTCGACCTGTCCGACCATGTCGACGACCCGCTGGCCCTGCTGCTGGAGATCAGCGTCGGTGGCGGCACGGACATCGCGCGGGCCGTCCGGGTGGCGCGGGCACGGGTGCGCGTGCCGTCGCGGACGATGGTCGTGCTGATCACCGACTTCGAGGAGGGTGGCTCGCCCGCGAACCTGGTGGCCGAGGTCGGGGCGTTGCACGACTCCGGGGTGACACTGCTGGGCTGTGCGGCGTTGGACGACAGCGGGCAGGCGCGGTTCAACGTCGCGATCGCGGGCCAGGTCGCCGCGGCCGGCATGGCGGTGTCGGCGCTGTCGCCGACCCAGCTCGCGCGGTGGGTGGCCGAACAGGTGAACCCATGAGCACGCCGGGTTTGCCGCCGGTCGATCCCGGTTTTGCCGCCGAGATCCTCGCCAATCTCCCGCCACGCCTGGCCAGGAAACTCGATGCACAGGACCCGGCGGACTGGGTCGTGACCGGGAGCGACGGGCCCGCGGCTGGTCTCGTCACCGTGGTCGTCGGCCAGGCGACGGTCACCATCTCGGGCCCCGGGGAGGCGTCCTGCGACTGCCTGCTCGCACCCAAGTGCCTGCACCTCGCCGCGGTGCTCGCGGCGTGCCCGGTCGTCGGCGTGGACAAACCGTCGCACACTGGGTCCACAGTGCCGGACGATCAGACATCCCGGCTCCCGACGGCTGCACTCGAGGCGGTCGATCTCGCCGAGGACACCCTTGACACCCTGATCACCTCCGGCCTGACGGCGGTCACAACCCCGGACTGGGCCCGGGTCCTCCGCACCGTTGCCCTTTCCCGCGTCCACTCGCTGCACCGCCTCGCCGCGGCTTTCGCGACCCTGCACACGCGCCTGGCCACACCGACAACCGAAGCCGCGGTGCTCGCGCTGGCCGAGTGCGCAGCGGTCACCTGGGAGCTCGCTCATGCCCAGGCGACCGGGTCGATCACCGAGGACCACCTCGGCACCGCCCGTCGCCGCTATGCCCCGGTGGGGACCCTGCGGTTGCGCGGCCTCGCGTGCGAGCCGGTCGTGACCGATTCCGGCTATGCGGGTGTGGTGACCCACTTGGCCGATGACTCCGGCCGGACCTGGACGTTGAACTCGGTTGCTCCCGGGGACGTCGGCACGACCCGTGCGGCCTATCGCGGCGGCACAGGCCTGCCGGAGGTCTCCGCACCCCACCGGGAGATCGCCCGGGCGGGACTCCTGCTCACCCGCGCGACGGCATCGGCGGACGGTCGTCTGGGGAAGGGCTCGGGTGTGCGGGCATCCGTGCGCGAACCATCCTCCGAGGAACCCTGGCCGGACCTGCCGGGATGGTGGTGCGGCGAGGCGGTGATCACGGGGTTGCAGGCGGGGCCGACGGCACTGCGGTTGCGGCTCGAGACGGCGGACGGCCTGAAGTTCGCCGCGTTCACCCCGGCAGCGTGGCGTCTGGATGCCGAGGCCGTGCGGCTGGTGGGCGGCTGCGCGGGGACGACCATTGAGGTCCGAATGCACAAGGGCCGGCTGCTCGCGATCCGCTCGTCGGCCTGGTCCGGGGGGCCTGCCGGCGAGGGTGTCGCGGAGAAGCAGCCGCACACCTGGTGGTTCCCCGGCCTCGACCGAATCTCCCGGGACACACTGGGCACAAGCTATGTCGGGCCGCCGACGGTCTGGCCCGCTCCGGCCGGGCTCGACCCCGCGACGGTCCTGACCCGGTGGCGGGACCGGGTGGCGCGGCAAGGACGGCGAGCAGTCACCGGTGCCGGGCTCGCCGGGCTGGAGCGGGACCGACGCTGGCTGGAGTCCGTCGCCTCCCCGGCCAGGGCAAGACAGCTGGAGAAGATGGCCGAGGCCGGTGCACGGGGCGAGCGGCGTTTTGACGGGTCGTTCGCAGCCGATCCTCGTGCCATGCGGCCGGCCTGGACGGCCGTGGCGCTGGCGTGCCGCGACTGAGAACGCAAAAATTGAACATCGGATCGCCATTTCGGGGGCGACACGCCGCCGGCGGGCGAACGAGTGTTCAATGGTTGCGCTTCGTCAGGTCGCACTGATCGCGTTGCGTTCGATGCACGAGGGATCTGGACCAGCCGGGCGATCGGGTCGCCGAGGTTGTGTTCCATGCCGCTCCCCGCGGCGTTCGCGCTCCACCGGTCCTCGATGGGCTCGTGGGCGCGCGCCCACGCGTGGTCACTGCTCCAGATGCCGCAGGAACCGCTGCGGATCAGCGAGGAAATAGCGCTCGCTCACGACCAGATCCAGATCGTCCCACGCGGACTCACGGAAGCCGTCGTCCGTCAGTTCGATGATCGTGGCGCCGGGGAGCGCGGCAAGGATGGGTGAGTGCGTCGCCAGCACGATCTGGACGCCGTCCTCGGCGAGCATCTCCCGCAGCAGCGCCAACACCCGCAGACTGGAACCGAACGAAAGGGCGGACTCCACCTCATCGAACAGATAGAGCCCCGGCCAGGGTTCTCCGGAGCGTTTGAAGGCCCTCGACTGGATCACATCCAGGAAGGACTCCCCGTGGCTCTGTTCGTGGAAGCCACCGAGGCCGACGTCGTCAAGATAGGTGTACAGCCCATGCATCGTCTCCGCCCGCAGAAAATAGCCTCCCTTCGGTGCACCCGCCCCGCGCACGAGCGCGATCTCGTCGCCGAGCGGGGATTCCGAGCGTCGGGTGGTGTGCATCGCCCCCGTCGAGCCGCCCTCGGGATTGAAGCCATAGGCCTCCGCCAGCGCCTCGAGGATCGTCGACTTTCCGGATCCGTTCTCTCCGACGAGGATCGTGGCCTGCCCCAGATCGAGCCCCGCGGACATGAGTTGCTGCACCGCGGGGATCGTGAACGGCCATCGGTCGGGGTCGCGGTCGGGGTTGTCCCGAGCCTCGATCCTGCGCACTGGTCGTGACGTCGCCCACTGGGAGACGGCCGGCCTCGGTCTCGCCATCGTGTCAGTGCTGTTGCGGGGGTGGCATCAGTGCGCGGCCTCGTGCCAGGACGCGCCGACGCCGACAGAGACGTCGAGCGGCACGGACAACGTCACGGCATTGCCCATCCGTTCGCGGACGAGCGCCTCCAACGCGTCCCGTTCCCCCGGCGCCACCTCGAACACGAGCTCGTCATGCACCTGCAGCAACATGCGCGACGCGAGACCCTCGGCGGCAAGACCAGCCTCGATGTCGAGCATCGCGATCTTGATGATGTCCGCGGCCGACCCTTGGATCGGTGCGTTGAGCGCCATCCGCTCCGCCATCTCCCGCCGCTGCCGGTTGGAGCTCATGAGGTCCGGCAGATAGCGCCGACGCCCCAGGATGGTCTCCGTGTATTCCGTCCGCCGCGCCTCCGCCACGATCCCCTGCAGATAGTCGCGTACGCCGCCGAAGACCTCGAAATAGTCATCCATCAGCGATCTCGCCTCGGACGTCTCGATCTTCAATTGGTTGGACAGACCAAAGGCGCTCAGGCCATAGGCAAGGCCATAGTTCATCGCCTTGATCTTGGCCCGCATCTCGAGCGTCACCGCCTCCGGCTCGACCTCGAACACCTTCGCCGCGGTCACGGTGTGGAAGTCGATCCCGGACCGGAAGGACTCGAGGAGCCCTTCGTCCGCCGACACGTGGGCCATGATCCGCATCTCGATCTGCGAGTAGTCCGCGGTCATCAACGATTCAAAGCCCGTGCCGACGACGAAGGCCTCACGGATCCGACGCCCCTCCTCGGTGCGGATCGGAATGTTCTGCAGATTCGGCTCGGTCGACGAAAGCCGGCCGGTGGCGGCGATCGTCTGGAGATAGGTGGTGTGGATCCGGCCGTCATCGGCCACCGACTTGAGCAACCCCTCCACGGTCTGGCGGAGGCGGATCGAGTCGCGGTGCGCCAACAGATGGGCCAGGAACGGGTGCTCGGTCTTGGCGAACAACCCCTGCAGGGCATCGGCGTCCGTCGTGTATCCCGACTTCGTCCGCCGCGTCTTCGGCATTCCCAGCTCATCGAACAGCACGCCCTGGAGCTGCTTCGGCGATCCAAGATTGATCTGCTTGCCGAGGACCGCATAGGCGGCGTCGGCGGCCGTCGTCACCTGGGCGTCGAAGTGCGACTCCAGTTCCTCCAAGTAGTCCACGTCGACTTCGATGCCGATCCGCTCCATCCGGGCGAGCGTGCGCTGCAGCGGCAACTCCACGTCGGTGAGCAAGTGGGTCTGGGACCGCTCGGCAAGCTCGGCATCGAGGGCTTCCGCCAGATCGATGACCGCACGTGCGCGCACCATCGCCGCCTGATGCGCGGCCTCCTCGGTGTCGACGTCATCGAACAGCGCGCCCTGGTCGGCCGGGACGCTCCTATCCGGTTCGTCCACCCTGAGCTCGCGCTTCAGGTGCCGAATGCTCAGGTCGGCGAGATCGAACGTCCGCTGATCGGGCCGCAGGATATAGGCCGCCAGTTGCGTGTCACAGGCCAGGCCCGAGAGCTCCCAGCCGCGGGACCACAGCGCCAGCAGTGGGCCCTTCGCGTCGTGCATCATCT